>JAITOC010000070.1 GCA_031290175.1 Coriobacteriales bacterium
CTGTGCGGCATGGCCATTGTTCACATCCTGCATGACTTCTCCTCATCTCCTTCTTATCGCCTAACTTAGGGAATGATGAAGAACCCGTCATGCTCAAAAAGTGATATTTAATTGCCAACACTGAGGATTGGAAAACGCAAAACTGACTAGTCACTGCAAGGGTTTTACGTTGTTGCAGCTAGATTTTATTCTCGCTTGATGATGCTATGCTTTGCCCTCATTGCCCAGAACGTCAAGTAGTTCCTGACGGGAGTGAACGCCAAGTTTCACATACACGGCTCTGATATGCGAGCGAACGGTGCTCGTGGAGACGAGCAGGGTATCCGCTATCCAGTTGGCGCTGCGCCCTTGGGCGAACATCTCCATGACCTCCATCTCCCGTTGTGATAACTCGTAATCTCCACTGATGGTGAGTCCGGGTTTGGTAAGGGAATCTTCCTCGGCAACCACCTCAACAGGCAGAGCACTCGTCGAGAGATCGGTGATGCGGGAGAGATGCTCTCCGTTGAACACATAGACCAATACCACGACGATCACGAACGCCATGACTATGCCAAAGGTCGTTTGGAGCGGGTCTATGGAATAATAAGGAGAAAGCGCCGAGCCCAGCATCCATCCAGCCGTGGAAGAGAAGAAGTAAGCCGCCTGACCAACACCGAACACCCAGACCGGTGACAGCTCGTGGCGAAACGCCACGTAGGCCATGAAACAGGAGAGCACCAGCCAGAGCGCCTCTTTGCCGAGATTCAGATAGGTCAGAGGAAACCCGAATGCAGAAGCCAACAGCATGGCAATACCGAGAACCATCAAACCGGCATAGATCTGATAGGCTCCCTTGCGTATCGACTGCCTGTTGATTATGACGATAATCAGGATAGCGATCACACCGATTGCGAACACGACTTTTGCGCCCTGCAGGGCAAACTCCTCGTTGAGGACGATCCTGCTTGAAAGCCCCTTGCCAATGCCAGCTGTCAAAGCGATCACCGCCGAAGCCAAGGCAAGCCGCACGATCAACTTGCGTGGTGTCGGGCTGATTCCCTGTGCCTCGAAACCCTCCAAAGCCGATTCGGTACTCCCCAGTGCGCCACCCTCAAAGCACTCCAGCAAATCAGTTGACTTCAGGACGAGCAGAAGGGCGGAGACGAGGGGGAGTGCTGCTATATAGAATATCCTTCCCTCAACAGGTATGCCTACTCCAACAAAATAGAGCAAAGCGGCAAGGAACAGTGAAACACCACCTGCCGTCAGCGAATCCCCCAGGGAGACACTGCCATAAACTCGACCTACCTTGAGACAGAGGAAGGAAGTTCCCAGCCCCGTGCAGATTGCACAGATGATGAAGAGGGTTGTGCCGCCGAGTTGGGCGGAGAAGCCAAGGAGTCCAGTCGCCAGCGCCGCAAACAGGCCAAAGCTGATAACCACGGCTCTGTTGTCTATGAGTCCTGTCACTTTTTTCCAAAAGAGAGCCGCAACAAGCATTGAGGAGCCGATGGCCACGGTAGAGAACTGATACATGCTCAGGACAGCCGCCGTCTGACCCTCTGGCGGGAACATCCGCATCACTTCGACACTGTTATAGCAAAGCCATATCCACGCCCACCAAGCCCCCAGTCCCAAAAATCGCAGATAAGGCCATTGCTCAGCCAGTGGCGATACTACAGTCCCGTTGTTCGCTTTGTGCGCCAAAGCCGTCAGCCCCTCCTGTGTGGATTGTCCTACTATTATAGCGTAAGCGGTACGCTTTAGAGCCGGCAGGAGCAGGGTGTGGGCAAAAGCGCACCTCTCGTGAGAGGTGCGCTACTGTGACACTATTTGCTTCAGAAACCATTACAATAAGTCTGCTTGCAGAAGATGTACGGCAGAAGCGTCGTTTATGAAAGTTACCTCGGGAGAAGGAGCGGTGATGAAAGCGAAGATGATCCATTACAGCATTCATGTATTGGACTTGGAGGCATCCTTGGCATTCTATCGTCATGCACTTGGTCTTGACGAGGTCAATCGGCACGCTCCAGAGGATGGCAGCTGGGCGCTTGTGTTCCTTGCTGATGAGAGTGCTGGATTCCAGCTTGAATTGACTTGGAACAAAGGTCGCGTGGAGCCTTACAACAGCGGTGGTGGTGACACGCACCTTGCCTTCTCGGTTCCTGATATCGAAGCCGCACATGCTCTGCATCAAGAGATGGGCTGCATCGTCTATGAAAATAAGGAGATGGATTTATACTTCATCACTGACCCCGATGGCGGCTGGCTGGAGATCCTGCCCGAAAAATAAAGAGAACCTTGCTCAGGGCAGGTTGACAGGGAGGTAGTCGCGCTTATCGCTGGTGGTATTCATCGAGGTGATGGCCTCAATGAATACATTGGCAGTAGTTCCGGCGGGGCGGGAGCCTAACATTTGTAGCACCTCATCCCACGTGTTGGCCCATTTGACCTGCTCGGGGTTGCCATAGAGTATTGTGTGGTTGTATTGCCGCCAGGGGCTGAAGATGATCAGGCGGCGGATTGCGGCGGGCAAGGGCTGGTCTCGCTTATTCCCTCCTGAGAGCTTTGTGCCATTGTCAACACCCCACATACCGCACAGATAATGGTTGACGACACCGGTTTTACAAAAGTTCACAAGCACCACATCGCCCCCGGTATTCACGTGATCAACGCCGACGTTAAAGGCAAGCTGTGACTCATTGGACTTGGCATTGGCATTGACGATGCAGATGTCAGCCTTGCCGGGATCGTCGGCATGATACAACTCAAAGGCGGTCCGCACACCCTCATAGTACTCGGTGATGGGGTGTCCAGAAAATAGCTTAATTATTTGACAATTTGAGTTAAGAAGGACATCGATCTTGAAATCCAAGCCCACCAGTTGTGCGACCTCCTCCGCATCTTCGCGCACATCACGATATTGGAGATTGCCGTGGCTACAGGAGTAGGGCTTGTCGCGATCGTGCAGGGCACGGGGCAGTTCGAGCCGATGGTTGTCAACGCTGGTGTCCAGCCCGGTAATGCCCGGCAGGATAATCTTGGCACCGCCTCCAAACCCATTGAAGGGATGTGGCACGATGGCACCCAGCCCAATCTTGAGATCGTAGTTCATGACCTCCGCGTTGACCTTGGCGTGAAAACCACGACTGGTGACTCCCACCTCAACCAAGTTGCCAAAGGGGTTGTGGTTGTAGACGGGATACTCGGCACAGATGTCTGCGCCGAGTTTCTTGACAAAATCGTCCAACTCCAAGGCGCCATGACAGCCCAGGGCACAGATGAAGATGATTCGCTCCCTGGGGATTCCGGCAGCCAGAAGCTTCTCCAGAACAATATGAGCAAGTTCGATGGTCGGCGTACCGCGGCTCATGTCGTCAAAGAGGATGCAGGCGCTCTTGCGGCCACGAGCCAGTTGATCCAAGGGAAGCGAGCCCAGAGGCGCATCGATGCGGGCGCGTATCTGCTCGTTGCTTAGGGGCAAAAGCGCATCGCCAGCCATGCGCACCACGCTGGTTTGCCACGTATCGGGCAAATCGATAAGCACGGGCTCATCGCCGTGCCAGCGGTTTTGGGGGAGTGATATCCTCATTGAAGCATGCCTCGGCTATCGATGACGCCGGTCGAATGCTTCCAGGCGGTTGAGTGCCTCATTGAGCGTCTGGTGATCCTTGGCAAAATGCAGGCGCGCCAGATGGTGAACATCCTCAGCAAAGAAGGCCGAGCCGGGCACTAGCGCCAGACCCCCCTCGGCAACCAGGGCATCGCAGAACTCCCGATCATCATCAAAACCATACCGACTGATGTCCAAGAGCACGTAGTAAGCACCCTGGGGGCTGGTGTGCTCGATGCCGATGGCGTCCAGCCCTGCCAGCAGCAATTTGCGGCGGCTGCTGTAAAACCCATGCAACTCGCGGTAGTAGTCGTCGCCAAAGCCAAGACCCGCCACCGCTGCCTCCATCATCGGCGCAGCCGCACCAGCGGTAAAGAAGTCGTGGATCATCTTCACCGCGTCTGACAAGGGCTCGGGAGCGACGATCCACCCCAGACGCCAGCCGGTCATGCTGTAGGTCTTGGAAAGCGAGCTGATGGAGAAGGTGCGCTCGAACATCCCCGGAAGCGAGGCAAAGTAGATATGCTCGTTGGGCTCGAAGACAATGTGCTCATACACCTCGTCGGTGATGACAAAGACGTCATAACGCTCGCAGTAGCTGGCAATCAGCTCAAGCTCCTCGCGTGAGAACACCTTGCCGGAGGGATTGCCAGGGTTGCACAGTATCAACGCTTTGGCGCCCTGCTCAAAGGCCGCTGCCAAGTCGGCTTCGGTAAACGTGAAGTCCGGTGGCGACATCGGTACGAAAACAGGCGTTGCGCCCACCAGACGGGGGTCGCTTCGGTGCGCTTCATAGAAGGGTGAGAAGGTTATGACCTTGTCGCCAGCATCCAGCACGGTCATAACAGTGGCCATCATCGCCTCGGTGCTACCGCTGGTGATGGTGATGTGCAGGTCGGGATCCAAGGGCAGACCCATCAGCCGCGCCTGTTTGGTGGCAACTGCCTGACGGAAGTTTGGCGCACCCCAGGTGATGGCATACTGATGGGGACCCTCATAGGCTACCTGAGTCAGGCGATCCAATAAGGGGCGTGGCGGATCGACATCCGGAAATCCCTGCGCAAGATTGATAGCGTCAAACTCTTTTGCCAATCGCGTCATCCGGCGGATGCCTGAATCGCTGAATCCCTTGGTTCTTGCTGCCAGCAGTGGCATCGACTACTCACCTTTCCTGACGTGTCCGCCCAGTGTGTCAACGTGGTAAATCGCCTCGATCAGTGACCGCTCCGTTAACTCCCGAGCAGCAGATGAATACTCCCCCACGGCCTCCTTCATCAACTGGGCGATGCGGGTGACGCTGCTTTCAACCGCATCGGTGATTCCCAGCTCAGCCAAGGTTACCGGCTGGCCGAGCAGGGCGAAATCCTGTTGATGGGCGCTGACGTAGCTGTCATCGCGACCTTCGATCACCCATTGCACCAGCAGGCCATAGGAGACGACCTCGCCATGCAACCTGCGCTGGGTGATAGGTATCTTGGTGGTCTGGTTGTAAAAATGGTGTGCCAGCCCTCCATAGGCCACATTACCCTTGATGGCGCCCACCAGACCAGCGAGCAGGATGATGGCATCCAGAGTGTTCTGGAGTACCACTGTGCTGACTTTGGTGCCGACATTAGAGCCGCTGCGCTTAAAGGCCTGCGTGTAGTCCTGCTCCAAGGTCTCGAGGATCAACTCGGAAACCTTGATCTGTAGACGAAGCACCAGGTCGTGGCGGTTCCCATTAAAGGACGACTGCACCTCATAGTACTTGGCGATACTGTCGACCACACCGGAATGCAAATACTGAGCGGGTGCAGCCAACAACACCTCAGGATCGACGATTATCAGACGTGGTGGCTCATCATGAAAGACGTAGCAATCCTGAGAACCATCGGGGTGATAATAGACGATCAAGTCGCTGAAGGCAGCACAGGTTGCCGCAATTGTGGGGATTGTCACCAGAGGCAGGCCAGCCAAGGCAGCCACCCCTTTGGCAAGGTCAAGGATGCGACCTCCGCCCACGGCGATGACAGCCTGCACCTGCAGGGAGGCAGCCTGTTGGGCGAATATACCGGCTTGTGCCTGCGTTGGTAAGCCGGGGTACTTTTGCAGCTGCGTTGCGATGCCTGCCGCAGCCAACGAGGGCTCCAGGCGTGCAGCAACGGCGGCATAGGCCTTCTCACCGGCGATAATCAACGCACTTTTAGCAAAAGCGGCGATGAGCGCGCCTGCCTGATCCAGCGAGCCAGCCTGGTTCTCATACTGCTGTGCGATATTGATGACACTCATAGGCAGCCGCCCTCCCTTTACTGGTTCTCAAAACCGTCACGCCATCGGAAGCTACGCCTCTCAATGACCTCCAGCGTGCCATTCACAATCACGCCAATCAGCGCCATGACCACCAGGTAGGCATACATCTCGGGAATCTTCATGTTCTGCTGGTAGAAATAGAGGGCATAGCCCAAGCCCTTGGTAGCACCGATCATCTCCGCAGCAACCAAGATCAGGATGGCGTTGGTGGCCGCCAGGCGTATGCCGGTAAAGATTAGCGGCAGGGCGCCTGGCAGGATCACGCTGGTGAACAGTTTGACCGGCTTAGTACCCATAGAACGCGCCGCTTTTATCAGCAAAGGATCCACGCTTTTGACACCGGCAGCCGTGGAGATGAACACCGCCCAGATTACCGCCCAGAAGATAATGGCAACCTTGGACGCCTCCTTGATGCCCAGAAACATCACGAAAACAGGCAGCAAAGCCAGGATGGGCAGGTTTCTGAACACCTGGAGCAAAGGGTTAAGGAAGCGATTGAGCGCCTTGAACCAACCAAGGATCAAGCCCAGCGGGATGGCAACAACCAGCCCCAAGGCAAAGCCGAACAGAGCGCGCGACAAGCTGACGCTGGCATTCTTCCAAAGGTCGCCGGTGATGGCCAGCTCCCAGAGCGAGGCCATCACCACCGAGAAGGGCGGCAGGAAGAGTCCTCTGCCTATAATGCCCAGTTGACCGACTACCTCCCAGAGCAACAAGAACAGGATTATGGCGATAGCTGCCTGAAAACTGCGAAAGCCGATTTTCCTGAGCTTCTTCACCCTAGGCCTCGTACTTCAGGGTCTTATCGCTTGCAGGAACATCAGGGATTTTCTCGCCAAAGGAGTTGTCGTAAAGCTCATCGACCGTAACCTGGCCCTTCTCCCAGTTGCCGATAATCTCAGCCAGCTCGACCCAGCGCTCCAGGGCTTCTGGATGGAGCGTCTTGCTGGCCTCCCAGAGTGCCTGAGAGACATCTGCGGGGTCAAGACCCATGCTCTCTGCGTTAAGCGCTGCGGCGGCGTCAACGTTGGCATTAATCCAGGTGCGGGAGCGGTACAGTGCGTTGACGAAACCTTGAACCGCAGCGGGGTTTTCATCGATGAAGCTGCGCAGGAAACCACGGGCAGCCAAAGAGAAGTCTTCCTGTTGCAAAACATCATTGCTGGTAGCAATCTCGCGCAGACCCCCTGCAGCCAAAGCTTTACCGGCAAAGGGGTTGTGAGATGTGCTGGCATCCACCTGTCCCTGCAGGAGTGAAGCCTCCAGACTGGTGCCCAGAGCGATGAACTCGGCATCGGCAGTTTCACCTTTGTTGGCAAACCAGTATTCCACCAAACCGGTGGTGCAAGCCGCAATCGAGGGGATGCCGATGGTCTTGCCCTTGAGGTCGTCCAATGTCTTGATGGGGCTGTCTTCCTGCACCAGATAGTGCATATGCGGAAACAGCTTGGTATCCCGGCTGCCCGGTGCCACAGCAACGGCATCGATGCCGGCAACGCGTGCCTGCCCAACTTGTGGTGGATGAACGCTGACAAAGGCATCGGCCTCACCTTGTTCCAAAAGCTGGAACTCCGTAACACCTTGTGGCACAGTGCCGATGTACTCGAGCTTGATACCTTCGTCTTCAAAGAAACCGAGCTTATCGCCCACAATGACCTCATTAAAGACGGTCTGGGTTATGACCCTGATGGGGAACAGCTCCTTGGTCTCCGGTGTTGTCGGTGTGCCGGAATCCGCAGCTGGCTTTGCCGCTTCTTCACCACACCCCGTCAAGCTGAAACCGCTCAGTGCACCTACGCCTAAAACTCCCGCGCCCAAAGCCGTATGACGTAGAAAGTCCCTCCTGCTTAGTTCTGACATCGTCCTATCCTCTCTCTTTATAAAACAAGCGTCCCGTCAGGACCGAGAGCACCTTGTTACAGCTATCGGCACAGACCTCCTTGATCTGTCGGGTCACTTAGATCACCACGGTTGGAGATATCTTCTCCATCAATCCATCCTTGCCACCTGATGCTTCGCCAAGGAGGCTCTGCTCGTCGAGCTCATCGGAGCCCTCGTTGTGCAACAAATCCCAAACTTTGTAACAGACCCAGCTGAACTCCTCGCTGTTGCGCATGCCTTTGGCGCTACGCGGCCTGCCCAAAGTGTTGACCACAACTTCTTTGATGCAGCCCGGATTGGGCGTCATGATCACGATGCGGTCGCCTAAGAGCACGGCCTCTTCTATGGAATGGGTAACGAAGATTACCGTCTTTTTTGTTTTCTCCCAAATGCGCATCAACTCATCTTGCAGGGTCTCGCGCGTCTGGGCATCAACGGCGGCAAACGGCTCGTCCATCAACAGAACTTCGGGGTCGTAGGCCAATGAGCGAGCGATGGCCACCCTCTGGCGCATACCGCCGCTGAGCTCACCCGGATAGCGGTGCTCAAAACCTTTGAGATCCACCAAGTCGATAAACTTCTCGATAATCGCGCGGCGCTCCTTCTTGGGAACCTTCTTGACCTCAAGCCCATACTCGATATTGCGCCAGACGGTGCGCCAGGGGAACAAAGCATAGCCCTGCATGATAAAGCCCCGGTCAAGCGCGGGGCCCAAAACTTGATTTCCGTCGATGGAGATGCTGCCAGTAGCGGGCTTCACCAGCCCCGAGATGATATCCAACAAGGTGGATTTGCCACAACCAGAAGGACCGACTATCACAACAAATTCGCCAGGATCGATTGCCAGCGAGAAGTCATCCAGCGCCGTAAAGCGCTCCACCTTCCTGGTCTCAGGATTGCGAACCGAGAAAGCCTGACTGAGGCTATCGAGGGCAATCTTTGCCATATTGCTTGCTCCCCCACTTTTCTCTGTAGGTCGGTAATCAGACAAGGGCGACAAAGGGACATTTGCATTTACCGTACTACGGACATCTATAAAACTTATTTCAGGCATTTCTTACTAAACTTATAAGTTTACTTGAGTAAGAGATTAGGGTATTTTGCGTCTCCTGTCAAGAACCCAATGTGGATCGGGTATCGGGAGGGACTTATGCCATACAGCAAGAACCCCCTTGCTGCAATCAAGGGGGTTCTTGCCAACATCAGAGAGTAGAGAGGTGAAGTGGAGTACGCTTCACGCGTATCTTACTCCTTACTCAGATTTATTGTCAAGTGCAGATAATTTCTCATCGCACACCGGAAGCTGCCGGCTAACTGCCGCAAAGCCCCACGAAAATCACCCTGAGCATCTGATTCTCGAAATCATACATCCCTCGACTCCCATTTACTCTGTCGCGCGATAGCTGGCTCTGTCTGCGACGCGGACGTTGATGTAGGTGATCTTTCCCCCATGTTCATTCAGGAGTGTGAGGATGGCGATTTCCTTGGCAGGGATATCCTCGGCGGCACCAAAAGCAACCCCCACGTGGTTGTCAAGCGTAATCATCGTCTTGACCTTATCCGGCGCAGAGATATATTCGACCATGGCGAGCATCTCGGGTGAAAATCCCTCTATGATTGCAAGCGCATTGAGTATGCCCTCGTCTATGATGCTGCCGCCGGGGGCGGGTTCAAGTGAACGGGTCACGCCCTTGACAAGTGTGAGTTCCTGCACATCAGCAGCCGTGATATAGGCTTCTTCGCTGAGGCTCGACTCCTGAATCTCAGATGAGCCGGAGGGAGTGATTATCGAGCCTACAGCGCCTTCGGCGCCATCAGAAGTGCCCTCCCCATCGGTGGTGCCCTCTTCGGCTGGAGCATCCTCGCCTCCAGCATCTACAGCGCCCTCATCCTCATCAGCCGGAGTCTCCGCTGTCTCGCTGGTATCAGCTCCGTCGTCGGGGGCTTCGCTGGACGAGCCATCTCCCTCAACACCTCCGGCAGCTGGCGCAGGGGTCGTTATCATATCGGGGTTACGGGCAAGCTCATAGGCTCCGTTCTTGAGCGAGCAGAGCCAGTGGCCATCTGCGGAGATAAGCCAATAGCGGTACACATCGTTGGCCGTGACCGGCGCTATCTCAACGACCGCCGCCGGGGACTGCTCGGTTATCACAAGTGTGAGTGTCGCGGGAAACGTCCGTTTGACCTGCACAGACTCAACCCAGACGTCCGACTCCACACGCAGAGCCACGGCATTGGTATCGACGCGCAGGAGCGTCATGCCCTGAGGGATGGCAGCGAGCTCCTGTAGATAGGTGTCCGGCAGCCGCTGCGCTCCCTCGACCTTGACCACCTTGATGGTGAATGCGGAGGAGTTATAGGTGATGAGCCCTGCCACCGTGAGAACGAGAACAGAGACAACCAGGACGATGAGAAAGGTGAAGAAGGGATGACGGCTTCTCCGACCCTTTGATTTCTGGTAGCGCTTACGATGCTCACGCACGGTCATCGGTTGCCGCCGCGTACGTGAGGCATTCCTGTTTGAAACATCCTGAGAATAGGACTCCTCTAAAACACGCACCTTATCCAACGGACGCGTCCGTGCCGAACGCGCGCGTGAATCGGTCTGGCGCGCCTTGGTGCCAAGATCCCCGTAGGCGGACTGCTCATAGTTGACCTGGGTGCGGTTGCTGGTTCGGGGGCGACGGGGCGAGGAGTTCGAGCGCGGGCGAGACCCCGAGCTGGAGCTTGCGCCTGAGCTGGTGCGCCTCTGCCCTCGATTATCAGCTGAACCCGATGAACCGGATCTCCGGTTGTAGTTCGTAGCCATACTCCTCTTCCACGCGCTCTCGTATCTTCTTGATTATAGCAAGCACATCCGCCGCTGTGGCGCTGCCCTTGTTCACGATAAAATTCGCATGCATCTCAGAAACGCGCGCACCACCCACCTGAAAACCCTTGAGTCCGAGTTTGTCGATGAGCCCACCAGCGGAGACGTCGTCTCGGGGGTTCTTGAAGATGCTGCCGGCATTGGGCTGACTCAGCGGTTGATTCCTGCGCCTGCGCTTGAGCGATGCCTCCATTTTAGGGCGTATCGATCCAGGGTTGCCCTGCTTGACTCGCAGTTCGCACTCTAAGACGATCTCGCCGAGAGGGATGCCGCTGCACCGGTAGCGCCAGGGAAGATCGTCCCTTTCGTAGCGCTTCAGACCGCCGTTTTGCTGAAACACCGTCACCGACTCAACGATGGCACCGATCCACTCCTGTGCGCTGCCCGCATTCATGTACACAGCCCCGCCAAGCGTGCCCGGTATGCCGACGGCAAACTCGAGCCCAGAATACCCGCTCTTGAAGGTGCTCTGCACAAGGTTTGACAATATGACCCCACCGCCCGCGACGAGAAGGCTCTCTTCGTGCTCTTCCTCGGGAAAGTTGAAGCGCTTGAACTCGGCGCCCAGCGTGAGCACGGCACCATTGAAGCCCGCATCTGCCACGAGGAGATTCGTCCCCTTGCCAACGACGGTCCAGGAAAGCCCGTGTTCCAGAATGACGGTCAGACTACGGCTCAGGTCGGCAATGGAGGCGCATTCGATGAACAGCGCGGCTGGGCCACCGATGTGAAAACTCGTGTGGCGCGCCATGGGCTCATCGAGAAGAACCGTTCCGGCAAGCGCCCCCTCCAACTCGCAATATGCGTCAAACACCGCCACTACAGCGCCTCGAGGATCCTGGGAGCCAGAGAGGTGACATCGCCTGCTCCCATGGTGATAATGAGGTCCCCTTCCTTCGCGCAGGCGGCCATCGCCGCAGGCACATCAAGGGCATCGGAGATGATCTGCACGTCCGCAGCGGGGTTGTGCGCCTTGATGGACTCCAGCAGAAGCGTGCTGTTCACGCCCTCTATGGGATCCTCGCCTGCGGGATAGACCTCCATCAGCGTGATGGTATCCGCCCGGTCGAAGGCAGAGCCAAAGTCCTCGGCAAAGGCCTGCGTGCGTGTGTAGCGATGCGGCTGAAAGAGAACGTGCACCCGTTTGTACTCAAGCTCGGAGGCGGCAGTGAGGGTGGCGGCAACCTCGGTGGGATGATGTCCGTAGTCGTCGATGACCGCAACGCCGTGCACCGCACCAATGCGGTCGAAGCGTCGGCGTACACCGGTGAAGGAGCTGAGGGCCACGGCAACCTCCTGCCGGTCGAAGCCGAGGGCATCGAGCACCGTGAGGACAGCCGTTGCGTTGAGCATATTATGATGCCCAGGAGCGGCTCCCAATCGCACGGGCACGCGCTCGCCATCGGGGAAGATGACGTCGAACTCCCAGGAGCCATGCGGCTCGCAGCGTACCTGCGCATCCTCAGAAAGGCCGTAGGACAGGATCCGGTGACCGCTCTTCTCCGCAAGTGTTGAAAGCCCGGGGCTGTCAGCGCAGATAACCGCGAATCCTTTGGGGTCGAGCTTCGCGAGAAAGGAGGTAAAAGCGGATTTCACATCATCGATACTCTGGTAGTGGTCAAGGTGATCCGCCTCAACGTTCGTGATGACAGCAACATGGGGATTGAGCCAGACGAAGGAGCCATCCGATTCATCTGCCTCCACAACATAGAGACTGCTTGTTCCGGTGTGCGCGGTCGAATCATAGCCATCGACGACGCCACCGATGAGGAAGGTTGGATCAACACCCAGACGCGCGAGTGTGGTTGCCAGCATAGATGAGGTCGTCGTCTTGCCATGAGTGCCCGCAACGGCCAGCGTACGCAGACCTTTGCCGAGGTGGGAGAGCATACGGGCGCGATGCCAGATGGTAAGCCCCTGCTCGTGTGCCGCCAGGTACTCAGGGTTATCGGCAGGTACCGCCGTCGATACGATGACGACGTCTATATCCTCATCCGTGACGTTTTTTGCGTCATGCCCGAGCCTGATGTCTAGCCCTTCACGCAGGAGCGCCTGCAGGTAGCTGGACTCTTTGAGATCCGAGCCGGAGACCTTGAGCCCCCGCTGTGCCGCGATGAGTGCGATGCCACTCATGCCCGAACCACCAACGCCGATGAAGTGCACGCGCGATGGCTCGTCGGGCTTCGCGTCAATCCATTTTGCGCCCGCGAACTCTATGGTCCGCCGCGCGAGCACAAGGAGGGCGTCGAGGTAGAAGGCACCAAAGAGCCGCCGGTCCTTGAGCACGGAAAGCTCGGTGCACGCAAGCACGGCGCCCACGCAGCCCTGCTCGGAAAGCTCATGCTCGATACTCTCCAAAGCAACGGGATCCAGGGAGCCCCCCGCCTTGACACCATCATAGATCAGGCTCATGACCTGCGCCTGCGCCTTGGTACTGAGAGAATACGGCTGCAGCCCCTGCTTCTCCAGAGCCGTGTGATAGATGCCCGAGGCGATGGTACCGTCGGTGGCGAGCACCCCCACCGTGGCTCCGGCAGGGTACCGCTTCCTGGCCTCGTGCGCTGCTTCCTCAACCATGTTGATGAAGGGGATACGCAGTTCGGCGGCGATGCGCTCTGCAAAGACGTGTGAGGTGTTGCAGGTGACGACAAGCGCCTCGGCTCCCGCGACCTCAAGCGTGTGGGCGTCTTGCATGAGACGCTCGAAGAGCTCGTTGCTCCGTCCCGCCTTGAGCTCGGTTGTGCGGTCGGGCATGGACGCGTGGTTGAGCAGCATGAGATCCACGTGATCCTGGTCGCGCTGAGCCTTCGTATGCTCGATAACCATACGGTAGAACAGGAGCGAGGCCTCCGGCCCCATGCCGCCGAGTACGCCTATCATAGAGCCACCTGGCTCAAGCCGCCACACATTCGTATGTTCTGTTTGGGTTCCATCATGTTCTGTTTGCGTTCCATCGCTATGCCTTACCCTTATCCGAGGTGCGATCCATAGTTAATCCTGTCCCTGGTAGCGATGCTCACCATAGAACCTCGCGAACTTGTCATGTTGCGTATGCAGGGACTTCTCCACGCGCAGACGGTGCTTCACGCTCCGGTCGCCCTTGTAGAGCAGCGGATTTGTGCACCTACCCGCTGCAATGAGTTCACGCATCTTAGCACGACAGGGCACTGGATTGATATAGTCGAAGGCAACCTTCTCAGGTACGACCATCCAGAGCGCCTGCTCATCCATGGAACAAAACGCGAGATCACGCCTGTAGACGAGGTCATCTACGAGGGTCTTTGCGAGATTTGCACCAGCTCCCGTGACGTAGAAGTTGCTTCTCCCCTGCCGCACGTTGCACTCAAAGACCTTCATCCTGCCATCGCGACTATCGAACTTGAGGTCGAAGTTGGAAAAGCCTGTATAGCCCAACTTTTCAAGAAGCTGCTTGAAGCGCGCTTCAAGCTCCAGATCCTGCTCGGTGATGATAACGGCGTGGTTGCCCTTGCCCTTGGGCGTGTGCTCCTCCAGAAGTACATGGCCAAGACACATGAGCTTGACCTGCCCCTTCGTGTCAGAGTAATTGGTCAGCACGCGCATGAAGCTGTCGTCGCCGGGGATGAAGTCTTGAATGATGGTTGAAGCTGTGTACCCCGAGGAATAGATGCGTTTAAGGATACTGTCCGCATCTGCACGAGTCTTTGCGATGAACACCTTGTCCTGCTGCTCAAAAGGGTGCTCCCAATACTGCACGCCGTCTGCAGGCTTGATGACCCAGGGCAATTCAAAGGGGATGTCGTCAGCAGACGTGCCCTGTTCCCGATAGATGAAGGTGCTCGGATAGTCGAGCCCCACCTCGTTACAGAGTTCGTAGAAGCGCTCTTTGTTGGTGAGACGATCGAGCAGCTCTGGCGAGATTCCCGGGGCAACGACGTTTGCAGCGAGTGCAGGGCGTATCTGGGCAAGCGAACGCACATAGGAGTCGCCGCAGCACACGACGATGACGGTCTGCTCGGGGTGTTCCTGCGCAAAGGCATTGATAAGCTCGAGCATGACCGTGGGTCGGTCGGCACGCTCCCGGACGCGATGTTCGAGGATGCGGCTGTCTACGCAGGGTCCCGTGTTGGCCATGCCATAGGAGACGGCTCTACAGCCGTATTCTTCATGGAAGGCGCGCGCCATGCTGTACACGTTTATATCAGATGCAAACAAAAGAGGAATGAAATCGTCCGTACCGACTTCAGGTGACATTCGTTGGTGTCCTTTCTGAGGGTAGCTGTCAATGCTACCACAAGTGCCCGTCTCTGTGAGGCTTACACAAGCTGTTGTAGGATTCGTGTTGCCGACCTTGACCGGACGAGGTTGACAACAGAAACGTCCCCCATCAACCCATG
>JAITOC010000088.1 GCA_031290175.1 Coriobacteriales bacterium
TGGTTGTAGCTTTGCGTAAGGGGGAAAAGTGCGGGCGCGGCAAGATTTGTCTGGGAGCTCGCGGGGATATCGAAGACGAGACTTTGGTTGCTCACGGGAGAAATCGTGTAGAGAGCCCCGCTTGTGAGTGTCGGCAACGCGGACTGTGCGGGCTCGACGTAGTTCATATCTACGATCGAGAAGCGCTGAGAGAGAGCACCTGTGTCGGTTTTGATGCAGGCGATAAGGCCGTTTGTGTCACCGCTGCCCGAGACTGAGAGCACGAGCGTGGGGTTAAGGGCACTCACGAAACTGAGGGTGAGACCATCTGACTCTGTCCGTATCTTCCAGAGCTGGTTTGCATTGTTGTCAGAACGTGAGGCATACTGGGACACCCGTGTGCCGCTTGTGGTTGCCTGCCCCTCTACATCAAGTACAAGCTTGGAGTTCGCGTTGCGTATGTAGTAGAGGGCATCTTGCCCCGTGCCAGAGAAGAGCACGAAGTCGAAGCGCTGGTTGGTGCCCTGATGAGCCTGCCACAGAAGCACCTTGCCTCCGTTTGAGCGCGAGGACTCGGCAACATCGAGGACACGGGAGCGAGCCGAAAGCGGGCGCAGGAGGAACTGGCCGTTGTATGCGAGAAGGAAGGGTGGGTTTGCCTGCGAACTCAGCTCATCGGGGTCTGCAAGGGGATCTGCTTCGAGGTTCTCGTCGGGAGTGTCCACACCAGAGGGCAAGACCTCCACCCCGGTGCTGTCTTCGTTAGGGAGCGGGGCGTCTTCGTCGGAGAGCGAGGTGTCCTCACTGAGGGTACCCTCCTGCGGCGTCACCTGCTCTTGCGGAGTCTGCTCATCCTCCGCGTAGGCAAAGGGGATGAAGGAGAAGGCGAGTAGCAGCGAAAGCGCAACGAACAAGCACTGTTTCAAACCACTGGAATGCTTCATGCCGTTGTCCTCCTAAATCATCGTTTCGCCAAGAAGCGCCGCTTAAGGCGTCTAGGGAGACACCCATTAAATGCTCCCCACCCCGTCACCCAGGCCTTGACCTTCAATCTACCTGCACTTTTAAGAACGAGATTGCGAGATTGCGGGTCAAGCCCTGGGTGACGGAATTAATCAGTATCTAGAAGTCCAGACACGAGTCGGCAGACTGGTCAACTGCGCCACTGCTCCCGCCGTTGGATGAGGGGGGAGCGTAGTAGTAACTGTTCGCGGCGGCGGCTTCTGCGGCAGCTGCGGCCTCTGCGGCGGCGGCTTCTTCTTCGGCTCGGCGCTGTTCCTCGGCGGCTGCTGCTGCCTGTGCGGCAGCGGCGGCCTCCTCCTCGGCGCGTTTATATACTTGCTCAGCTGCAAGTGTGGACTTCTTCTGCCCCAGGGTATCCGCGTAATCAAGATAGGTCAGAGCGCTGACAGCATCGATACGCACATCGACCGTGCTAAGGGAAGCGAGTGCAACCCCATGGAGCACCGACACGTCACCGTTGTCATACACAATCTGAATATCGTAAAGACTCTCTGATTCCACGCTTTGATACAGTCGCGCTGACGCACCGCTCTCCCAGGCAAAGGTGCCCCGCTCGACGATAGGCGTGAAGGTCTCATCACCTGAAGCCTTCAGGGCGATACCGGAGATGCCCTTCCCGCTGCGATTGGTGAAACTGAAATCCTGCGCCCCTTTGCCCGGCTCCCCTATGACGAACTCATCATCGATGACCTGAATGTTGGAGGGAAGATCGGATCCGAAGCCAGTGTCTTTTGACTCCGTACAACCGGCCAAGGCAAACAGTGCCGCTAGGGTAAGCGCAAGAATGACGAACGCCGCAATAACCGCTGCGAATGCCTTACGGATAGATTGCATGCAAAGCCCCCTGTCCCCTTTTATGCGCTGTGCGGCACATCGTGTGATACACCATCAATATGAGACGGATTTTACCATAACCAACTCATCACCTGCGGCTACAAAAAGCTTAATCGTATATGAATCAGAATCCAAGTCAAAGAGCGTATCGGGCAGATAGATGAGATAGCCCCCACCGCGATGAAGCTCGTCAGGGCTCGTGCCAAATGCCTCAAAGAACATCCCATCGGCCTGTGTACCCTCGATTCCAACATAGATCTTCGCGCTGGCAGCAAGCGGGAACCCGGGGTCGATAACACCGGAGATGCTGACGAGTGAACCGTTCGTCTCGGTTTCGATTGTCGTGTTGCGCTCGCTGTCCTGCTCGTCACGGGCAGAGGAAGCATTGAGCTTGACAGCCGGGGAGAGTGCGATCGGTGCCGTCTCCGCAAGATAATTGAGATGGCGCTCTGCGCGCTCAACGAGCACATACCCAGCCTGCAGATCGACCACCTGCAGGCTGTTATAAGGGATAAGCTTTGAGAAGTAGCTCCGCTCGGTACCCGCAGCTATATAGGGCAGCAGGCTATCGCCAAAACTATCGCGGAATACGAGGACAACCCCCTCGCCTGCCCCCGTCGCTTCGATAAAGTCGTCGGTAACCGCACGGGCATCACCCGTATAGGCCCATGCGCTGCCGGCAGACCCCGGGCCATCGTTTATGCCGGGCGCATAGAACTGCAACTCAAGGGTGGGCGCATCGGGGTAAAGCATCGTGTCGAGGTCGCCCACGCGGTCAACGCGCGCGCTCCACTTGGGAGCGAGCAAGGGCGTGAGGCCAAGCTCGGCGGCAATGGCGTCGTAGCCATAATAGGCACCCTTGTTGTTCCAGTGCGTATCGCGCTTGAGGTAGAGGGAATTCTCGGAACCTTTCAGCAGCTCGGTGAGATCGAGGTAGTTCACCCCATAGGTCTCAAGGAAGGGCACAAGCCGCTCAAGATTCGTCGGCTCGGCAGAGGGAAGGTACCAACTCGGCATATACTCGGGATAGAGCGTATTCTTGTTTGGGGCGACCGTGAAAAGGAACTGTGCCCCCTGCGACTCGACGTAGCCCTGGAAGAGAAAGATGTTATGCGCAACATTGGCGAGCTCACGGTCGGTAAGCTTACGCGAGGTATCATTGAGCTCTTCAGATGTGACGATATCGACGCCAACGTAATCGTTGAGCGAGCCTTCGTAGTAAAGCCAGCCTTCCGTGCCGACGATAACCTTACTGTTGCTTGAGACACCCAACAGATTAGCCTGCAAACGTGCGTTGGCTGAGACAAGAAGACTCCGATAGGCAAAATGATCACTGTACCAGGTGCCGAGTTCAGACAGGTACGTGATGGTGGGTACCCCGTCGGTCATCGGCTCGGGAAAGGCTGCGAGACTGCGGTTCTCGGTCGTCGTTTCCGTACGTGCCCATGCCATGCCGACAAAGGGCAACAGCAGCAAGGCCATGACCGCGATAACGAATGTCAGTTGTATTCTTCTCATATTGCTATCCTAACTAACATTTTATCTCTCAGCCTCAGAATCGGAAGTAGATAAAGGGGTTGTACTCTGCGCCTGCCAGCGCCAGAAAACAAAGCACGATTAGTACGAATGCCCCTGCGTAACCCGCAACGCGCGCGCTTTCCAACACGAAGCCCCCCTTTGCCCGGAGCTTCCCGGCAACCCACTTTGCCACCGGTGTGGCTGCCACGATGGCGATACAGAAGGTGAGGATCGTAAGTGGGTCAAGCAGGGAGAAGGTCAGCGCAAGCGCATCGGGGCTGAAAGCAAAGCCAGTGAACATCTGCTGGAGCATGAAGAGCGCCTGCCCAAAAGTCTCCGACTCGAAGAGCACGAAGCCGACGCAGACAACAAGGAGCATATAAAACCAGCCGAGCGCACGCGGTAACTTCTTTATCGGCAGATACTCCTCGATAAGCAAGAAGAGCCCATGGAAGAGACCCCAGATGACGAAGGTCCAATTTGCCCCATGCCACAGACCGCAGAGCCCGAAGACGATGAGCTTGTTGAGCACCGAACGCCCTCTCCCCTTTCGATTGCCGCCTAGGGGGATGTAGAGGTACTCCTTGAACCAGGTCGAAAGCGAGATGTGCCAGCGACGCCAGAACTCCTTGATGGAGGTCGAGGTATAGGGATAGTTGAAGTTCTCTTTGTAGTTGAAGCCGAACATGCGGGCAAGCCCGATAGCTATGTCCGAGTAGCCCGAGAAGTCGAAGTATATCTGCGCGAGAAAGGCAAGAGCGCCGATCCAGGCAACCACCACGTTCACCTGCGCGGGCGCGGCGTCATAGACCGCAGTGGCTGCGACGCCCAACTGATTGGCGATGAGCACCTTCTTTGCGAGACCGACGGCAAAGCGTCTCAACCCGCTGGACACGCCCTCAAGTGTGACCGTACGTTCGCTCAGTTGAGTCTCCACATCGTGGTATTTGATGATGGGGCCGGAGATGAGCTGCGGAAAGAAGGTGATGTACAACAACACCTTGGAATAATTGCGCTGCGCCGACAGCTCGCCACGATACACATCTATGACATAAGAAAGCGCCTGAAAGGTGTAAAAGGAGATGCCTATGGGCAGCAGTATCCCACGGAAGGGTAGCTCGGTGCCGATAAGTGCGCCAAGGGACTCCGCCACCATCCCCGCATACTTGAAAACCCCCAGAAAGCCCAGATTGACGACAACTGCCAATACGAGAAAGAGCTTCTTCTTCTGCTGCTTGCCCAACAGAAGCCCAAAACCCCAGTTCACCAGCGAAGAGAGAAGCATCAGCAGCACATAGATGGGCTCACCATAGGCGTAAAACAGGACGCTGGCAACGATAAGCAGGGCGTTCTTTGTCCTGATGCCGGGCAGCAGGAGATACAGTAGAAAAACTACTGGCAGGAAGACACAAAGAAACGCAGGCGTGGCAAAGTACATGGCTTACAAACGACGCACGAAGGGGTAATTGGGGTTGCTCATCAGATAGAAGTTATAAGCGCGGCTGGCGTGCTGCCCCTCCGGGTCGCAGACGTAATCCACGCCGTTGATGCGCACCACAACCCAGGCATGCGCATTCCAGCCGCCGTCAGTCCTTTGACCATAGCCAGCCACAACACGCGCATCGTAACCGCTCCGCTGAGCAAGGACGCAGAACAGCGCTGCATAACGATAGCAGTTGCCGCTACCCGTATTGATCATCTCAAGTGCTAGCGGAGGTGCCCAGTTGCCCGTCGGCCATAATGAACCACTGCGATAGGAGTAGTTGTTGACGACGTACCAGAAACTCTTGTTGAGCACATCACCATCGCGCCCAACGAAGTTGAGGATATTGTCGGCCTTTACATCGAGTTCAGAGATGCCAGTGGTCTGGGCATACGTCGTCTGCGCAAAGGTGAACGCAAGTGCACTGCCCGGACTATCCGTGACGACAAGCCTTGAGCCTGATGTGGCCCCGCTCCTTGCCGCGAGATAGAGGTTTGAGCCCTTAGCCGAGCGCACAGTGAAGCTCCCCGCATCTGCAGG
>JAITOC010000116.1 GCA_031290175.1 Coriobacteriales bacterium
TCATGAACTGGCAGCACCCCATCCTCACCGATTCCGGCGGATTCCAGCTATTCAGCCTTGCCGATACGCTCAAGGCCGATGACGACGGCGTCAGTTTTGCGAGCATCATCGATGGAAGCCGTCACCGCTGGACGCCCGAGGAGAACATGCGGATACAGAACCTTCTCGGCGCAGACATCATCATGCAGCTCGATCAATGCCCGCCCTATCCAGCCGAGAAGCAGGCGGTTGCCGATGCGGTCAGGCGGAGCGCGCTGTGGGCAGAGCGCTGTCGCAGAGCGCAGCAAAGCCCCAGGCAGGCGCTTTTTGGTATCGTGCAGGGCGGCGTGCACCTTGACCTGCGGCTTGAGAGCATAGAGTGCCTTCGTGCAATCGAGCAGAGAACTACTGCGTTTGAGGGCTTTGGCATCGGCGGATATTCAGTGGGGGAGTCCCACGAGCTGATGTTTAAGACTCTGGGGCAGGTAGCTGAGGCGCTCCCACACGAACGACCGCGCTATCTGATGGGTGTCGGCAACCCTACAACGCTCCTGCACGCCGTTGCCGTGGGTATCGATATGTTCGATTGCGTCTTGCCCACGCGCACTGCACGTATGGGAACCGTATTTTCCAGCGAGGGGAGAATGAACCTCAGAAACGCACGTTTTGCAACAGATCTCACCCCGCTTGACCCCCTGTGCGCTTGTCCAACCTGCAGGAACTACACCCGAGCCTATCTCCGGCATCTCATCAAATGGCGCGAGATGCTCGCCTCGGTTCTGCTCTCGATCCATAATCTGCACTATCTCATCGACCTTATGGCACGGGCGCGTGCCGCGATTTTGGAAGGCAGATACGCTGCATTCCTCCGCGCGTGGGATGATTCGCCCGCCGCGCATGATTTCTAATCCAGACGCTGGATTATCGGGTATAATCACAGATTGTGTGTTTTTTGGTGTCAGTTGTCTTATGCACTGGTGCTTTGAGGGGAAGATAACAAGAGAGGAACTCATGGCTGATCGTAGATTCAAAGTCAAGAAGAAGCCGGCACCAAATAGGCCGTACATTGCCTTATTGCTCCTGTTGCTCGTACTTCTGGTTGGTTCAGTGTTTATGTTCTACCCACCTGCGGACAAGATAACCCAGGGTCTCGATGTCCAGGGCGGTCTTTCCATCGTCTATCGGGCTGAGAAATCCGATGGAACCGCAGTAACTGCGGAGGATATGGCCGCCGCTCAACAGATAGTCGAGCGGCGCGTCAACTTGCTTGGTGCCTCCGAGGCGAGTGTCCAGGTACAGGGCGACAATCAATTGCTCGTACAGATTCCGGGTGCCGTCGATTCAACCGAGGCGCTCAATGTGCTCGGTACCGCTGGCGTGCTTGAGTTTGTCGACGTCTCCAAATTGCCAACAGATGTGCAGACAACGATAAACAACGGTTCCTACTATCCCCGTAACTACCTCGCTCAGAGCGGGCTGTTGACACAGATGGGTACCGTACCCGTCAATGCTGAACTCTTCGTGACTAAAAGTTCAACGACGGACGAAGATGCCGAAGCGCCTATTGATCCTTTCTCGCTGCTTCCAGCAAGCACGGTATCAAATCCTTTCCAGACGGACTGGCTTGGACAATCGGTACGACTCCCAGTAGCCTCAACCGGTGGTCTTGATCTGGAGCCCCTCCGCCTTGAGTCGGGTTCTTACAATGAGGCAGTCATCTTCACGGGTGCCAATATCACCAATGTGACGGTTGGCCAAGAAGGGGACTTGAGTGCCTATTGGGCTGTCAACATCACCCTCGATTCAACGGGGGGAGCAGCGTTTGGTACCACGACAACGGAGCTCTATCCCACAACCGGTAAGGTTGCCATTGTCCTGGATGGATATGTGCAGTCTGCTCCCGCAGTTCAAGGGCCAATCCCCAACGGCGAGGTGGCTATCACGGGCGATTACACCAACAAGGAAGCAAGTGCTTTGCGTACCATCCTCCAGTCAGGCTCACTCCCCGTGACACTGGATGAGGAGCTCTCACAGATAGTCGGGCCAACACTCGGTCAGGAAGCCTTGCGCGCCGGTATCCTCGTTGCAATCATCGGCTTGATAATCGTGGCTATCTACCTGCTTATCTTCTACAAGGGCGTCGGTCTTCTTACTGCGGGCGCAATCGGGGTTTTTGCCCTTATCTACCTCGGCGTGTTGGCTACGCTTTCATTCTTTGGGCTCTTCTCGCTCTCACTGGCGGGTATCGCTGGCATCGTACTTGCCATCGGTGTTGCCGCAGACTCTTCCATTCTTGTGCTTGAACGCTTCAAGGAGGAGATACGTATGGGTCGCTCAGTCAGAGCGGCCTCCATCACAGGCGTGAAGCATGCCATCACCACGTCCATCGACGCTGACCTCGTTGCGCTCGTAAGTGCGCTCGCCCTGTTCTTCATCGCGGTCGGTGCGGTCAAGGGCTTCGGTCTTACTCTGGCTCTTGGTGTCGTCTGTGACATCATAACCATGCTTATCTTCAAGGCACCGCTCATCCGCCTGTTGGCTCCAGGTAGTATCGCAAAAAACCCTGGGTTCTGGGGTATCAAGGAGGATCTTGATACTGCCTCAGCCGCTGGAGAGGTACGAAGGGAGGTCGTTCATGGCTAGGTTACTTAAGAGAGAGATCAACTTCCTCAAGTATCGCAAAGCATTCTTCATTATCGCAGCCACCCTCATACTCATTGCGCTGGTTGCCCTGCCCGTCCGAGGATTGAACTTCGGAATCGAGTTTGTCGGAGGCTCTTCAGTCGACTTCAAGGACACCGGCGCGATAACCGAAGAGCAAATGCGTGATGCTTTTGTAAGCGCAGGTTCAGAGGCTCCCATCGTCCAGTCGACCACGAGTACGCAAGACGGTACACGAGGCTTCATAGTTCGTATTGCAGAGACGGATCCGCAGGTCACGAATGAGATAAAGGCACAGGTTGCCGCCGCATTCGGGCTCGACATCGCTTCTATCGAAGTCAATATCGTCGGTCCGGGCTGGGGTCAACAGGTCACCCGCACCTCAGCCATCGCCTTCATCGTGGCAATCGCTCTCATAATCATCTACATCGCCATCCGTTTTGAATACAAGATGGGTGTGACGGCGGTTCTTACGCTCATTCATGATCTCGTGATTATCCTCGGCGTCTACGCGATTCTCGGGCGCGAAGTCACGCCGAATGTCGTTGCTGCATTGCTGACTATCATGGGTTATTCGCTTTATGATACCGTCGTTGTGTTCCACCGCATCAACGACAACTTGGCTACCACGGCAAATCACAGCTTCATGACCGTTGCGAATCACTCGGTCAATCAGGTGTTTACGCGTACGATCAACACGACCTTGACCTCTCTGATACCGGTACTTGCCATGTTGTTCTTTGGTGGCGAAACCCTGAGGGACTTTGCTTTTGCCATGGCCATCGGACTCGTGCTTGGCTCCTACTCGTCCATCGCCCTAGCCTCACCCTTCTATGCAATATGGAAGCAACGCGAGCCGAAGTACAAAAAGCTTGCAGGCAAATATGGTGAGGGTCTTGATGAGTTCACGGTTGCGGAACAACTCGGCAGCTGACAGCAAGACAATAGACTTTTGCAGCAGGCCGGTCGTAGGGCAACCCTACGACCGGCCTGCTGGTTTCAGAGTACTCCTTATTCTTCGGGCAGAACCTCATCGGGTGGTGGCGTTGCCGTCGTTGTGCTCCCGACCCATATAACCAGCTCTCCCTCTGTATACGAAAGCGCATCAGGGGAGTAGAGCACCGTTGTCAGATTGCTGCCCGAGAAGTAGAGAGTTGCCGAAAAGCGCCCATCCGGTCTAATAACCTGCGCATCTATTTCACTTTTGAGATTCGTGCCATCTTTGGTCTTGCCGATATAGCACTCTTTGCGTGTGCCATCGGCTCCCTGCATCTGCCACTGCGTCGAGTAGATGGTCGCCGACTCAGAAGCTTTGTTGTAGAACTGGATCTCCACCGAATAGATAGGGGTTCCGTCTGAAGTCGTTTGATCCTGCCTGATATTCGTTACCGTGACGAGCAAACTATTACAGTCAACAGTCGCACCGAGGGGAAGGTTCTTGTAGGGGGTGCCCTCAGGTGCACCGATGACGATGGGTGCCGATATGTCCTTAGAGCCTGAGTTTGGCATCATGGGCAAGCCGAAGCGTATCGCGATAAAGGTGCCCGCGCTCACAACAACCAGCACAATGAGCCAGAACCAAAGTCGTTTGAAAAAGGGATAGACCGCTTTGCCGCAAAAGGGGCAATGGCTGATATTAGTGAGAATGCGGCTTCCGCATTTTCGGCACCGTTGAACTCTGCGGGCAAAGGTGGGAGAAATAGGCTTGCGCCCATCCATAGAACCGCCAGACGGACGCTTGTCGAAGCGACCGCCCGAGTCAGAGAAGTGCCATTGTCGTGATCTCTTTCGGTCTGTGCGCGCCACGCAGCCTCCCGTGTGGGCTTCTTTGTCCGCAATCCTACCATTTTACCGTACTTCACCCGCTTGTATCTGTCACAATGGTGATGACACACGAGCTTTACCTACGGATGGGCATATCTTTTGGACTACGGATGGAGACTTAAAACAGAGAATCCGGCTGTCGCGCGGGTCTTGGAGGAGAAAGCTGGACTTTCTCCACTGGCCGCCCGTGTGCTGGTTGCGCTTGGAGTGCACGATCCGGGAGTCCTGCACTCCTATCTGCATCCTGACCTAACGCGTGACTGGAGCGATCCTGCTGCCATCCCCGGGATGCTTGAAGCGGTCGATGCTCTGGAGGTTGCCCTCAGAGCACGAAAACGTGTTCTGGTCTTCGGCGATTTTGATGTCGATGGTATAGCATCGACGGCTCTCATGATCCGAGGCCTGAAGGCGCTTGGCTTTGACTCCCAGTTCCATATACCAAATCGCCAGGATGAAGGTTATGGGCTTACGGCGGCTTCGCTCAAGCAGGTATACAACAAAGACCCCGAACTCGTCATCACCGTCGATTGTGGCATCTCGAGCCAGGCGGAAGTTGTCGAGCTGCTCACACGGGGGCTCGCCGTCATCATTACGGATCACCACGAACCATCGGATTCTGTGCCCCTCGGGGTGCCGGTGACCGACCCAAAACTCGAACCTAATGCTCAGGCCTCCCAGCTTGCGGGTGTTGGTGTCGCCCTGAAACTCATGGCACTCCTTGGGGAGCGCTTTGGGCAGCCGAATCTTTGGCGCGACCTCATCGATCTGGCAACCCTTGGCACGATTGCCGATATGATGCCGTTGACAGGGGAGAACCGCTCACTTGTCGCAGAAGGACTTAAACGGTTTAATCACGCTCCGCGTCCAGGGATTGCGGCAGCTTTGGCGCTCGGCAGGAAAGGCTCGGGGGCTATCAAGGCAACCGATCTCTCCTTCTCGCTTATCCCTCGCCTGAACGCGGCGGGGCGCATGGGGGATCCGAGCCTGGCTCTCAACTTGTTGCTCTGTGACGATCCTGCGCAGGCCGAGTGGGTGGCTCTGGAACTTGACGCGCTTAATCAGGAACGCCGCACGGTCGAGAAGCTCCTGCTCGATGAGGCGAGGGTCTGCGCCGGAGCGTTCAGGCCGGACAAACATGTGCTTGTGGTCTGCGGAAAGGGCTGGCACGAGGGTGTCAAGGGTATCGTTGCATCACACCTCGTGAGAGAATACCGCATTCCCGTCATAGTGTTTTCCCTCGTCAATGGCGAGGCGCGGGGCTCTGGTAGGAGCATCGGGAAGATCAACCTTTTCAAGGCTGTTGAGCAATGCGCCAATCTCACCCTGCGCTTTGGCGGCCATGAAGCTGCTGTGGGCGTAACGGTTGCCACGGAGAACCTCAACGCCTTTGAGCAACGACTCGAGGAGGTGCTGAGGCTTGAGCCACAGGAGGACTTCAATCCACCACTCCTGGTTGATGTCCAGGCTGACCTGTCTGAAATCAGCGAACAGGTTGTGCTCGAGCTTGAGCGCTTCGAGCCCTTTGGGCAGGGTAATCGACAGCCCTATTTTGTGAGTACCGATGTCATGATGACAACGAAGCGGCTGGTCGGAACCGCAAAGAACCACCTCAGCTTCCAAGTCAGCGACGGAAAAACCAGTGTTCCTGCCATCTGGTTCAATATTCCCGACACCGGAGGTCTCATAGATTCCAGCACGTCATTCGATATCGTCTATCAATTACAGCACGATACATGGAATGGCCGTTCGTCTGTCAAGATGATGGTCAGAGAGCTTTTTGTGCAAGCAGGTACACGCACCAGCCTCGCACAGCTAGACTCCACACAGCTCATGCAGACCCTGGTTAAGACCTTGTTGGGCGAGAATGGCGCGCTTCTGCCCGCGCAGCAGACAGCCCTCAAGGCGCTTGAAGAAGGGAAGTCCGTAGCGGCAGTCATGGCAACGGGAAGAGGTAAATCCCTCATCTTCTACCTGCATGCGGCTCGACTGGCCTTACCTGAGAAGAAGACAAGCATCTTTGTCTATCCGCTGCGAGCGCTTATCGCCGATCAGGGTATTCATATCGCCGAAATGCTCGGACAGTTCGGGCTTGTCATACGTACTTTGACGGGTGAGACGCCGCAAGGGGAGCGAGATGAGATATACGGAGCTCTGAATGCGGGCGAGCTAGATGTCGTGCTGACAACCCCCGAATTCTTGCAGATACATGCAAATCGCTTCAGCGCGTCGGGTGCCATCGGGCTTCTGGTCATCGATGAAGCACATCACATAGCCACAGGGCGCCTGGGGAGCAGGCCGGCCTACGCTGCCCTCCAGGCGGTTCGCGAGCACCTGGAGTGCGGCACTACGGGTGCAAGGTCGCAGGCTCAGAAGGGCACTGAGGTCGCGGGCAACTCTGAAAAGAGCGCACGCGGGCATATCCAGACGCTCGCTGTCACGGCAACCGCCGACGACGAGACCGTCGCCTTTATCTCCGAAGCGCTTGCCATCGACGAGTGGGTGATCGATCCCACCGTGCGGGAGAATCTCAGCCTTGATGACGCACGCAACCTCAGGGATCGCGATGCGTATCTCTGCACCCTCGTTGCCAAAGGGGAGCGCATGGTCATTTATGTGAACGCGCGCGAGGGCGCTATCGCTTTAGTACGGATGCTGCGCAAAGAGCTTCGTGACCAGGCAATGCATATCGCTTTTTATCATGCGGGTATGGAAGGGGATATCCGACGTGATATCGAGCGAGCCTTCCGCTCCGGCGAACTCTCAGTCATCGTCTCTACCAGCGCATTTGGTGAAGGCGTGAACGTGCCGGACATCCGGAGGGTGGTGCTGTGGCATCTGCCCTTCAGTGCTGTCGAGTTCAACCAGATGTCGGGACGGGTTGGTAGGGATGGAGAGACCGCAACTATCCATGTGCTCTATACGGCCGAGGATGGAGAGCTGAACAAGCGCATCCTCGCCGCACAGACGCCCTCAGAGGATGAGCTCCGCACGCTTTTCAAGGTACTTCGAGGATACGGAGAACTCGAAACGAGTAAGGACGGGCGCTTCTCTGCAACAAACGATGAGCTCCTGCATCAGATGCTTGTGGCCGACCCGACGGTAACACTCGGCACACAGGGAGTATCTGTCGGTATCGCTTTATTCGCCGAGCTCGGTTTTCTGGAGCTAAGCGGGATTGGGACTACACGCATAATCAGAATCAAAGCAACAAGCGAGAGGGTTGAACTTATCGCAAGCAGCAGGTATCTTGAAAGTCAGGAAGAGTTTGCTGCTTTTGAGGACTTCAGGGACTGGGCTCTGACCGCCTCTGCGGACGAGTTGCTCGCACGCATCAACGGTCCGATACTTCCTCAGAGTGCAGCCCCCGGCTCTGTGAAACACTGCGATAGATAGGTTCAGCCATGTCCGATGACCCGATTAAATTAGAAGCCAAGCAGGTCGATCTCTCGCTTGATGCCTTCGACCGCTTGCAGGAGCAGGCAACTATCTATCTTTCGTCGGAAGAGTTGGACGAGCTTGCGCATGCCTATGAGTTTGCAAAAAAGGCACATGTTGGACAGGTGCGAAAAACGGGAGAGGCTTTCGTTAACCATCCGGTACAGGTTGCGCTCATCCTCGCCGAGCTTCATATGGATGTTGATACCCTGGTTGCCGCCATCCTCCACGACACCGTTGAGGACTCAACGGTGACGCTTGCGGCAGTTGAGAAGGCCTTCTCAGCTGACGTGCGTATGCTTGTCGACGGAGTTACCAAGATAACACGCATCGAGGTTGAGTCGCTCTCAGAACAGCAGGCGAGTAATTTGCGCAAGATGCTGCTTGCCATGTCAAAGGACGTGCGGATCATCGTCATCAAGCTCGCTGACCGCCTCCATAATATGAGGACGCTTCAGGCGCTCCGGGAGGATCGACGCATCTTTAAAGCCCGTGAGACCATGGAGATCTATGCGCCGCTTGCGCATAGGCTCGGGATCAACTCCGTTAAATGGGAGCTCGAGGACCTCGCTTTTTACTACCTTGAACCTGCACGCTTCCAGCAGATTTCGCGCATGGTCAAGGAGAGCAGAAAGGCGCGCGAGGAGTACCTGGAAAAGAGCATAGGGATCATCGGAAGCGAATTGGAGAAACTCGGGGTAGAGGCAAAGATCAGTGGGCGTCCCAAGCACCTCTATTCCATCTACCAGAAGATGGCTAAGAAGGGAAAGGACTTCTCCGAGATATATGACCTTATCGCGCTTCGCATCATTGTTGAACGGGATGAGGATTGTTACTCCTGCCTTGGTGCGGTTCATTCGATATGGCGACCCATGCCCGGGCGGTTCAAGGACTACATCGCCATGCCCAAGCTCAACAGGTATCAATCGCTGCATACCACCGTTATCGGGCCGGCGGGGCGTCCACTTGAGATACAGATACGCACCCGGGAGATGCATCAGCAAAGCGAGTATGGCGTGGCTGCGCATTGGCGCTACAAGGAAAGCCGCAGCAAGGGTACCGGGCGCGAGCTGGAAGAGCAGCTCTCGTGGCTCCGTCAGATGCTTGACTGGGCAGATGATGCGGATAACCCCCGCGAGTTCATGGAGTCGCTCAGACAGGGGCTTACATCCTCAGAGGTCTTCGTGTTCACGCCAAAGGGGGAGGTTATCAACCTCCGCTCCGGTTCATCACCCATAGATTTTGCCTATGCCATTCATACGGAGGTGGGCAATCACTGCGTTGGTGCCAAGGTCAACGGCAACATCGTCCCCTTCAGCTACGAGCTCCAGATGGGCGACCGTGTGGAGGTGTTGACCCAGAACAACGCCGAGCCTTCCCGCAACTGGCTCAA
>JAITOC010000049.1 GCA_031290175.1 Coriobacteriales bacterium
AGCACATAGCTCTTAAACGGCGAGAAGATGCACGAGAAATAATTGTGCACCGCGTCGGTATAGGCGTCCCGATAAATCACCTTGGTATCGAACAGTTGCGGCTCGCAATAATGCGCACCAAGGAAGTCGCAGGTGAAGACCACTTTTTCCTCAGGCAGCCAGGTAAACATCGTGTCCGGCCAATGCAGGAAGGGAGCGATGATGAAGTGCAGGGTCTTGTCGCCCAGCTCAAGCGTGTCGCCGTTTTTGACAATCCGGAGATTGAGGTCATCGCGGTTTACGATGCGCTTGAGGTAGAGTGCGCCTGCCTGGCTGATGATAATCGTCAACTCCGGGTACCGCTCCAGAAGAGCCGCTACTGTGCCGCTGTGATCGGGTTCGGTATGGTTCATGACGAGATAATCGGGCGTACGCCCTTCGAGTGCCCGGTCAAGGTTATCAAAATAGGGCTCGCAGAACGAGAGGTGCGATGAGTCAATCAGCGCGATCTTCTCGGATCCCAGGACGACATAGGAGTTGTAGCTCGTGCCGTACTCGGTGTGCATGACCACATCGAAGGTGCGCATATTGGGGTTGAGGACGCTCGTGATGAGCACTGAGGGACTGATGTTACGCATGGCTATTCAGCCTCGAATTGATCCTTGCCTACTCCGCAGAGGGGACAGATGAAGTCTTCCGGGACGTCCGCCCATTCGGTTCCGGGCGCGATGCCAGCATCTTCATATCCCACGGCTGGATCGTAGACAAAACCGCATATCTGACAAACATACTTCATAATAGTACCTTTCTCTCGGGCAAACACTTTCATCGTCGTCTTTGTGCCAACGACAGCTTAACAGGCGCACAGGAGTGGGACAAGGGGTCGGTTTGGGACAGGGAGCTAGGACACGGGGTCGTTACAGTTCACGGGGTCAGTGGGCTGGCAAGGAATTGTGGAGCAGATGCTCAGTGCTGTGCATTCGTTAGCGCGAGCCGACCGGATAAGAGCTTGAACCCTCATTAGTATCCGGGGTTCTCGCGCTGAATGCGCAGGAATGAGCATCGGGTGCGGAGCTTCCTTGCAAGCCCACTGACCCCGTGAACTGCAGAGCAGACCCCGCGCCTTGCGAACAGCAACCTCCCCAGAAACTGGTACCATATCCGTATGGACACTCTACCCAGCATACGTGAACAACTCGGCTCGGTGCCGCAACTGCCGGGCGTCTATCTGTGGAAGGACGCCCACGGTTCCGTGCTGTACGTGGGAAAGGCGCGCCAGCTGCGGAGTCGTATGCGTCAGTACGTCAATCTCCAGGACGCGCGTGCGATGATTCCGCGGCTTATGGCGCAGACGGCGTCCTTTGACTACCTCGTTGCCGAGAGCGAGCACGAATCGCTTATCCTCGAGAAGAACCTGATCAACCAGTATGCGCCCCCCTTCAATGTCGATTTCAAGGACGACAAGAGTTATCCCTTCGTCGCTCTCACGAAGGGCGATGTCTTCCCGGCCATCAAGTACACGCGTGAGAAGCCGGTGGCGACATCGCGCTACTTCGGGCCCTATACCGACGCCCGCGCTGCGCGCATGATGGTGGACGTGGCGCGGCGCGTTGTGCCGCTCTGCCAGACGCAGTGCGTGGAGTGGAAGCGCCTCAAGCGCAAGCTGGAAGCGCATCCTGAGCTGCTGTCTGACCCAGACGCTTCCCCGGAAGGGGATAAACCCTGCTTCGACTCCCATGTCGGGCTCGGACCGGGGCCTTGTGGCGGCACCTGCACGCCGCAGGAGTACGCAGGCAACGTGCGGCAGATTGAGCGCTTTCTCGCGGGGCACCGGCGCGAGTTCCTCAAGCAGATGGAGCACGAGATGCAAGATGCTGCCGCCAACCTCGATTTTGAGCGTGCGGCTCGCACGAAGAACCGCATCGACATCGTGCGCTCCCTTGAAGATCGCCAGCACGTGCAACTCGCCCCCACCCTGAGCTGTGACGTCGTGGGCTTCTTCCGTGAGGAGACGATAACGGGCGTGCATGTGCTCACGGTGCGCGAGGGCATCGTCATCATCAGCAATGAGTTCGTGCTCGACAAGGGTCTCGATGTGCTTGACGACGATCTCGCAGACACCTTTCTCGTCCGCTACTACGAGCAAGCGACAAGCATCCCGCGTGAGGTCGTGCTCGCCGCACTGCCCGAGGACGCCACCGTTCTTGAGGCGTGGCTGACCACAAAACTCGACTCAAGCCATGGCGCAAAGGTCAGACTCGTGGCACCGAGCAGGGGGGAGCGCCACGAGCTGCTTGCGCTTGCTGAGCGCAACGCACGCCACACCCTCATGCGCTACAAGGTGCGCACGCGCTACGATGAGGAACGCACGAACTCGGCGCTCCTGCAACTGGAGAGTGCGCTTGCCCTCGAGCGGGCACCTATCCGCATCGAGTGCTTCGACATCTCCACCATACACGGGCGCCACTCGGTTGCCTCCATGGTCGTGTTCTCGGCAGGGCGGGCGGACAAGGGGCAATATCGGCGCTTCAAGGTGCGGCTCGATACGGGCGAGGCAAATGACTTTGCGATGATGGGAGAGGTGCTGGGCAGACGCTATGCGGCGGTGCGTATGGCCGATGAACGCTTTGGCTCACGCCCTGACCTGCTTATCGTGGATGGTGGTAAGCCACAGCTGACCGCTGCGCTCCAACAGCTTGGGCAACTGGACCTCGACATACCCGTCTGTGGCCTTGCCAAGCAAGATGAGGAGCTGTTCGTGCCCTGGCAGGACGATCCCATAGTTCTGCCCAGCGGCTCTGCAGGGCTCTACCTCGTCAAACAGGTGCGCGACGAGGCACACCGCTTTGCCATCACCTTCCATCGCGAGTTACGCGGCAAAGCCATGACCGCAAGCATACTCGACGACGTTACCGGTCTTGGCCCCAAGCGCAAGAAGCTGCTGCTCAAAGCATTCGGCTCACTCAAACACCTGCGCGCAGCCACGGTCGAAGAATTAGCCGCAGTAAAAGGCATCCCTCAAGAAGTCGCGAGGGATGCCTTTGCCGTTCTCCATCAGGAATGATAGCTTACTGAGCCGAACCGGTTGACCCCGTTGTGCCAGTCGTACCTGCTGTAGTTGTTGAATCCGCGGCGGGCGCGGGGTTCGGGTCTATGCCGGCTTTCTTCCATATCTCAAGTTCCCGGGTGTGCGCGGCTGAATTGTCTCCACGGGAGACGAAGGTAACCTTCTTGTTGGCGATGGTCGTGAAGGCCTGTACGGCATTGGTGCCAGCGGCCGCCTTGATGCCTGCGGGGTCGCTCGTTGGGCCGACGATTACGAAGTCGTTGTACATGACCGAGACGCGCCCGGTCTGATCCGCATGACCGGCTGTGACGAATGCCCTTTCAAGGTCTGGGGTGTGCACGAGCAGCACATCAACCTCACCATTCTCGGCAAGCTTCAGGGCTTCGGTGTCCTCGACGGATATGATGATGAGCTTGTAGCCGAACTTCGAGGAGAAGTCGGCGAGGATGTACTCAAACAGTCCGCTGTCGAAGGTTGACAGCGAGCTCCCGATCCGCAGGACGCCCGACCCCTTACGCGTTGTTGTAGTGGTCGTATCAGCCGCAGGAGCAGTGGTTTCATCGAGCACGACACCGGGGGCATTTGGGGTAAACAGTGATTCACCATAGGTTTCGACACCATAGGTCTTGATTAGCTTCTGGGTCTCAGCTGAGGTTATCCACGTCTGGAAATCGACAGCTCCCTCATGATTGATGGCAGTGACCGGAGTCGTGACTGTTGCTACATTCGAATCCGGGACGATTGGTGTGTTGGGATTCACGCAGATGACGCTGTACTGATTATTCAGGATGCCGGTGGGATCTTTCTCACAGACGATCTGAAGACCGGCTTTCTTGTCGCTCTTTAGCCAGGTCGAACGGTCGGTCAGCGTATAGGCCTTATTCATGCCGGCCTGTTCGATTGTGCCAGCCATGGAGTTGCCACTGATCTTGTACCAGTCGAACTCATCAGTTTCCTCTTCTGTCGCTGCGGCGACAGGATTCTCTGAACCATCGGCAGCATCTTTGTCATCCGTCTTTGAAGTGCACGCGCTGAACATCAACACAAGTGAAAGTGTCAACATCCAAACGAGAGCGATTCGCAGCAGACTGGTCTTTCCCTGGTTCTTCATGTTTCCTCCCTCTTGAAAGGTCGCTGAACCGCCCTCATCTGACTCGGACAGACACAGTCGCCTTCCCTATTGCGTAAACAGGTATGATTGTAGCAGTCTAAGGCGCTGCTTGGTACGGGATTTCTGATAAACTAGAACAATAATCGATTATTGCAACCATGCGGGTGTTTGGTTCTGGAGCCCACAGCCACCCCAATCCGAGGAGTATGTATGGACACGCAACTTGAAGCGCTTCTGCCTGACGAGCAGATAAACGGTCCCGACCTCATCATCATCACCGGTATGTCGGGTGCTGGGCGCACAGAAGCCATGCACACCTTTGAGGATCTTGGCTATTTTTGTATCGACAATCTACCGCCTTCACTGCTCAGAAACTTGGTCTCTCTGGCGGGTCTGCCCCTGCATGGCAAACGTAAGCTTGCCGTAGTCTGTGACCTGCGCGCAAAGGAGTTCTTCTCCGAGTTGCTCGAGGAGTTGCGCCGCATTGCGGAGATGGGCGTATCCTACCGTATTCTTTTTCTCGATTCACGTGACGACGTCCTGCTCTCACGCTTCAAGGCAACCCGGCGCCGTCATCCCCTGACCGACGGGGGTATGACCATCGTGGGAGGTATCCAAAAGGAGCGGGAGCTCCTCGATTCTGTGCGTGAAATGGCGGATTCGATCATCGACACTTCCGGAATCGACCCCCGTGAGCTGCGCAAACAGATACGTTCCCTCTTTGCTCAGCAAAGCGATCAGGAGAGTCTGTCTGTCTCGGTGTTCTCCTTCGGCTTCAAGCATGGCATGCCCATCGAGGCCGACATCGTCATCGATGTCCGCTTTCTGCCTAACCCTTACTACGAGCCTTTTCTCAGGGCGTTGACCGGTCAGAACAGGGTGGTGCACGACTTTGTGATCGAACAGGAGGAGACCAAGCGTTTTCTCGTGAGCTGGAAGAACCTGCTCGACGTGATCATGCCGGGCTATGTGAAGGAGGGCAAGCAGAGTCTCTCAATTGGCGTGGGATGTACGGGAGGGCAGCACCGCAGTGTCGTGCTTGCCGATGAGACGGGGCACTACCTCAAGCAGGTCGGTTACAGCGTGAGCATCGCGCATAGGGATCTGGCGTTGGCTGAGACGAACTGAGGTCAACATGACCCCTATCGATACACAGAGCCCCACAGCTCTGCATGCGGTTGTCATTGGAGGAGGCACCGGGGCGCCGGTGAGTATCCGAGCCTTGCTGGCGCTTGGGGTACAGACGAGTGCGATTGTTGCCATGGCTGATGACGGCGGCTCGACCGGCATGCTCAGAGAGCACACCGGCATAGCGGCGCCGGGCGATATCCGTAAGTGCATCGTCGCAATGGCGGAGAACCCTTCTGGCGCATGGACCAAGGCGTTTCGACAGCGCTTCAATTATGTCAACGACCACACGCTGGGGAATCTCATGCTGACGGCGCTGACGGAGGCGACGGGCTCGTTTCCCGAGGCCATACGTCTGTGTGAGGATTTGCTCCATGCGCGCGGGCATGTCCTGCCCTCTACGCTTGAAAGCGTCAAGCTCAGGGGGGTCACGCTCGACGGACGGCAGATCAGCGGGCAGGCAAACCTCTGCGTCTCTGATACGGCGCTTGCGCAGGTAGCACTGACCCCGGACAACCCCTGCGCTTTTCAGCCGGCGCTCGATGCTATCCAGGACGCCGATCTCATAGTATTGGGTCCGGGCTCACTCTTCACCTCGATTATCCCCAACCTGCTCGTTCCCGGCATGCTTGAGGCCATACGGCTCAGTCGTGCGGCGACGGTCTTCCTCTGCTCGCTTGCCGACCAGCAAGGCGAGACATGGGGGCTCAACGCCGCCGAGCTCGTCGAGGCGCTGCTTGCTCATGGAATGGGGAACTTGCTCGATGTCGTTGTTGTGCACCAGGAGGGTGGTGAGAAGCAGCCGGGCAATGTCACCACGAGCTTTGCGGCGATAACAGCGGATGACCCGTCTATTGCTCCGACGGATACTTTAGGTGCGGCTGCTTGCGGGGCGCAGGTTCCGGGCGCTCTCCGCCGGGTTGCCATCAATCCCGCGCTCGTTGAGCGCATCGAATCCTACGGTCCATCGGTAATCATCCGAGATCTCGTTGACCCCGACCGAACCACATGGCATGATGTACATACCCTATCAGAAGTGCTCAAGGGAGTTTTCGACCTATGTCCTTCACTGCGGAAGTCAAAGACGAACTCTCTCGACTGATGCCGGAGCATATGCCGTGCCGGAAGGCGGAACTCTCCGCCCTCATCCGCGTCCAAGGCAAGCTCTCAGGCAATTTCCGGCTCGAGATAACCACGGAGACAGCTCCCGTGGCGCGTGCTGTTGTGCGCCTCATCCATGACGTCTATCACCTTAAGACCGAGATTACCACGCGTAAGAGCATGCTCCACAAGACGTACAACTATCTAATCACTGTTCCTGCACAGATCGGTCTTGAGGATGCCATCCGTGACATGGGCATCCTCTCTGACTCCGGCCTTGAGCTGGGGGTAGACCCCCGATTGATACGGAAGCCCTGCTGCTCGGCCTCGTATCTGCGGGGCGCCTTCCTGAGCGGTGGGTTCATCTCCAACCCGCAGGGGGACTTTCATCTCGAGCTGACCTGTGGGCACGAGGCGCTGGCAAACGGGTTGGTAGCCCTTCTCGCCCGCTCGAATATCCCCGCTCGGAGCATGAAGCGAAGGGGCAACTGGATCGTCTACTCAAAGGGCGCTGAGCCCATTTTAGACTTCCTTGCCCTGGTTGGCGCTCACAGCAGTATGTTGGCAATGGAGAATGTGCGGGTGACCAAGTCGCTCAGAAACGATGTAAACCGCCGCCTTAACGCAGAGATGGCCAATCAGGCGAAGTCAATCGATGCGGCCATGGAGCAGTTGCGTGCCATCCGTCTCCTTGTTGAGAAGCGCGGGATTGACTCCTTGCCACCGGCGCTCAGAGAGCTTGCCCGGCTGCGCCTTTCGCATCCCGATGTGTCCCTTCGCGAGCTTGGTGAGTACGCCAAACCTCCTTTGTCGAAGGCGGCCGTGTATCATAGGGTCAGACGTATAGACGCGATAGCCAAAGAGTACCTGGAGAGCGGAGAAGACAACTGAAACGTATGAAGGAGAGGAGACCAATATGGCGGTACGTGTAGGCATCAGTGGATTCGGGAGGATAGGCCGACTGGTGTTGGCCTCCATGATCAACGATCCGGAAATCGAGGTAGTGGCTGGCAACGATCTTACCAAGGGTGAGGCGATTGCGCATCTCCTCAAATACGATTCGATCCATGGTAGGCTGTTCGAGAGTGTAGAACTTGTTGACGGGGGCATCAAGGTAAACGGCGTGTTTATCAAGGGTCTCTATGAGCGCGATCCCGCGAAGCTCGATTGGGGCTCCATTGGCGTCGATGTTGTCATCGAGTCCACCGGCAAGTACAACGATGCCAACGCCGCACGCGCACATATCGCGGGCGGCGCCAAAAGGGTGCTGATTACCGCACCCGCCAAGAACGAGGACATCACCATCGTCATGGGTGTAAACGACCAGCTCTACGACCCCGAGAAGCACTTCATCGTCTCCAACGCCTCCTGCACGACAAACTGTCTTGCGCCTTTTGCTAAGGTGCTGCTCGACAATTTTGGCATCAAGCGCGGCTATATGAACACCATCCATGCGTATACGAACGACCAGAAGATATTGGACGGCGCACATAAAGATCTCCGGCGCGCCCGTGCAGCCGGCGTGTCCATCATCCCGACGACGACCGGTGCCGCAAAGGCCGTCTCCCTCGTCCTGCCTGAGCTCAAGGGCAAACTCGATGGGCTGGCGACCCGTGTTCCCACATCGGATGCCTCGATGGTCGACCTGACGGTCGAGCTGGAAAAGCCTGCAACGGTCGAGACGATCAACGCCGCCATGAAGGCAGCCTCAGAGGGCGCGCTCGTAGGCATCCTTGAATATTGCACCGATCCGATTGTCTCAGTCGATGTCATCGGTAACCTGCATTCGTCAGTCTTTGACGCAGGGCTTACCATGGTGCTCGGCGGCGAGGGAACTTTTGCCAAGTGCATCGCCTGGTACGACAACGAACGCGCCTATTCCGAGCGCGTCAAGGACCTCGCAAAGAAGATGTTTGCCTAGAGAGACGCCGATTAATTCCGTTATTGCGGGCTTGACCCGCAATAACGGGGTGGGGAGCAATTAATCGGTGCTTTCCTAGGAAAGTGAGTTCTATTCCGGGAGGTTTCTATGAAGCTGGTAAACGAAGCGGAGCTTGCGGGCAAGCGCGTGCTGCTCCGTGTGGACTTCAACGTACCGGTGGCTGAAGGCAGGGTCACCGACGACACGCGCATCCGTGCCGTGCTGCCAACGATCCGTTATCTCATCGATAACCGCGCACGTATCATCGTTATCGCACATCAGGGGCGCCCCAAAGGCGAGGGCTTTGAGCGCAAATACACACTCGCACCCATTGCCTACGCGCTGGGTAAACTCCTGCACCAAGACGTGCGGCTGACACATGATATCTTGGGCAAACAGACCACAGCCGATGTAGAGGCGCTCCCAGACGGCGGGGTTCTCATGCTCGAGAACCTGCGCTTTGATGCGGGGGAGAAGAAGAACGACCCTGCCTTTGCCCAGGGGCTCGCCTCGCTTGCAGACATCTTTGTCAACGATGCCTTTGCCGCTGCACATCGCGCGCATGCCTCCATCACTGGCGTGACCGAGTACCTGCCTGCGTATGCCGGATATCTCATGAACAAGGAGCTGGGTGCCTTTGGCCGCATGCTCGCACAGCCCGCTCATCCCTTCGTCGCCATCCTCGGCGGCTCAAAGGTATCGGATAAGATCAAGGTCATCGACAAGCTCATCGACATTGTGGATGTGCTCATCATAAGCGGTGCGATGTGCTTCACCTTCCTGCTCGCGCAGGGGTATTCCATCGGCGCGTCGCTGCGCGAGGACGATTGGGTTGAGCCCGCGAAGGATCTCCTCAAGAAAGCCGAGGCGCGCGGCGTGCAGCTCCTGCTGCCGATGGATTTTGTGACGGCGGATAAGATTTCTGCCGACGCAGAGACTGCCATCTACCGCATCAAGGATGGTATCCCTGAGGGTAGGATGGGTCTGGATATCGGCTCAGCCACCTGTGATGTCTATCGGCAGGCGATCGCAGAAGGGCGCACGGTCTTCTGGAACGGCCCTATGGGCGTGTTCGAGCTTGAGCCCTTTGCAAACGGGACGCGGCAGATAGCGACCGCCGTTGCCACGAACAGCAGGGCGGTTACCATCATCGGTGGCGGTGACAGCATCGCAGCCATCAACAAGTTTGGCTATAACGACCTCGTGACCTTTATCTCCACCGGTGGTGGGGCAGCGCTTGAACTGCTTGAAGGCGCGACCCTCCCCGGTGTTGCCGCGTTAGAAAAGTGAGAACAGGGAGTAACTCATGCCACGTAAACCATTGATTGCCGGAAACTGGAAGATGAACAAGACCACGGTGCAGGCGGCCATCCTGGCGCAGGACATCTCAAACGCCTTTGACGAGCGCCTTGACGTGCTCGATGTCGTACTCTGCCCACCCTTCATCGACCTCAAGACGGTGAGCACGGTGCTCTCCTATGATAAATCCCCCATGCAGCTGGGTGCTCAGGATGTGTTTTGGGAGGAGAGCGGTGCCTATACCGGCGAGATCTCGCCTGCCATGTTGGCGGAGGTGGGCTGCGGCTTCTGCATCATCGGGCATTCCGAGCGCCGCGAGCAGTTTGGCGAGACCGACGAGGGCGTGAGTCGCAAGGCACGCGCACTTGTCACCCGGGGTATCGCCCCCATCATCTGTGTGGGAGAAAGCGAGGATGTGCGCGAGCAGGGCGATGCGGTGGCGCTCGCCCAGGTTGCGGCGCAGTTGGAGCGCTCTGTTGAGGGGCTTGCCCTTGGAGACATCATGAAGTGTGCCGTCGCTTACGAGCCCATCTGGGCCATCGGTACCGGCCGGACGGCGACGCCCGAAGTTGCCCAGGAGATGTGCGCCAACCTGCGCGCGCGCCTCCTCGTCCTCTATGGGTCGGCTGCCGCAGAGAAGGTACGCATCCTCTACGGCGGCTCGATGAAGCCCGAGAACGCCTCGTTCTTTGCCCCCCTGCCCGACATCGACGGCGGCCTTATCGGCGGCGCATCCCTCGAAGCTCGCCCCTTCATCGACCTCGCAAAGGCGTTTCTGTAGAGGGTCTCTTGCCTTTAGATGGGGGAGTTGTCAAAATGGCGGTATGCCTAAGGTTGTCTCAGGATTGTGAGTTGTGGTGCGTGCTCCAGCATTGCTTGTGATACTTGATGGTGTCGGGATTGCCGATGCCGGCTCCGCTAATGCGGTGACCAGTGCGAATGCACCCTTTCTGCAGGAGCTCTTCAGCGACACTGTGTATCCCTGCCGCACACTCTGTGCCTCCGGGCGTGATGTGGGGCTGCCGGATGGGCAGATGGGCAACTCTGAGGTGGGGCATCTCAATATCGGGAGTGGGCGCATCATCAATCAGGAGCTGACCCGTATCGACTGCGCTATCGAAGACGGCTCGTTTTTCAGCAATGAAGCGCTGCTCGCTGCCCTTAAAACTGCTCAACAAAATAGCAAAACTCTGCACCTCATGGGGCTGCTTTCAGACGGGGGTGTGCACAGCATGCAAAGCCATATGGAGGCGCTCGCTCGTATGGCTGCTCAGGTTGGCGTGCAGCGCATCCGTCTTCACGCCTTTCTTGACGGGCGCGATGTGAGTCCCACCAGTGGGAAGGGCTATGTCGAGCAGGCGCGCGACTTCCTACAGGCGCTTGAAGCCGAGTTCTCAGGGCTCGACGCGCGTATCAGCTCAATCTCAGGGCGCTACTACGCAATGGATCGTGACAATCGTTGGGAGCGCGTGGAGCAGGCCTGGCGCACCCTTGTGCTTGCAGAAAGCGCCCGGCCAGGTGACGGCGACCCGGCACTCGCACAACGCGCCCTGCCGAGTGACAGTGACCCAGCAGCGCTCGTCCAGGCTTCGTATAATGCGGGCGTGACGGACGAGTTCGTCGCTCCTGTGGCACTCGGCTCCGATGGCATCGAGGATGGCGACAGTATCGTCTTCTTCAACTTCCGTCCTGACCGCGCCCGAGAGTTGACCCGAGCGTTCATTGACCCAGGCTTCAGCGCATTTGTTCGCCCGAAAGCACCCCAGGTCACGTATGTCTGCATGACGGAATACGATGCAACCTTTGAAAAAGCCTTTGCCACACGGGTTGCCTTCCCCAAGTCTTTTCCGAGCAACGTGCTTGCCGATTACCTCGCCTCTCTGGGTCTGCGGCAGCTCCATATCGCCGAGACGGAAAAGTACGCGCACGTCACTTTCTTTTTCAATGGTGGCGTCGAGACCCCGAAAGCCGGGGAGCAGCGCATCCTCATCCCGAGCCCCCAGGTGCCAACCTACGACCTCCAGCCGCAGATGAGCGCTCCAGAAGTCACAGATGCGCTGGTAAATGCCATGCACAACGATGCAGCGGAGGTTTATATCGTCAACTATGCCAATGGCGACATGGTGGGGCATACCGGCGTCTTATCCGCTGCCATCCAGGCTATCGAGACCGTTGATTCCTGCCTGCGGCGCGTCATCGACGCTCTTCTCGCCAAAGACGGAGTCGCCCTTATCACGGCTGATCACGGCAACTCTGAGCAGATGGTGCAAAGCGGAGAGGCATGGACGGCGCACACGCTCTCGCCCGTGCCCCTGGTGCTTATCGGAGCTGCGGGTAGGGGTCTTGAGCGCAGCCAAAGGGCGCGTTTGGCAGACATCGCACCGACGCTCATCGATCTTATGGAGCTTCCGATCCCTCCTGAGTGGACGGGGCGCTCACTTTTGGTGCAGGAATAAGGGGGGCACATGGGTATCTGGCGGTTCACGGGATTGCCGGATAAAGGGCAACGACGAGTAGGATGGTGAAAGCAGGAATGCTACAAGAGAGTGCTGTGGGCAGGAGAACCGAGAACAGTTATCGGGTGCACCTTGATGAGAACACGCCGGTCGATCTGCCACTTATCATGACCAGACCGGATTTTGGCATCTATGCCTTCATACTTATCGGTAGGCAACACCTCAATGCGGTGGCCGCTCACGCGCTCTGTGAGCGCATCAGGGAGTCGGGCAGAGCGTTCGACCTGCTGCTGACGGCGGAGGCAAAGGCGCTTGGCATGGTCGAGCAGCTGGCGACCGTTCTCGGGCACGAGCGTTATGTGGTTGCGCGCAAATCGATCAAGACCTACATGCAGGAGCCAGTGACCATCAGGGTCAAGTCGATCACCGATGAAAAGGTGCAGACCTTCTGCCTCGACGGTGAGGAGCGCGAGCTTCTCAAGGGCAAACGGATATGTTTTGTAGACGATGTCGTATCGCAGGGCGGGACGCTCAAGGCAGTCTTTCAGTTGGCATCGATTGTCGGTTTTGAGGTGTCACTCATCGCCTGCGTACTGACGGAGGGGGAGAAGCGCACCGACTATCAGGGTGTCCCCCTTATCAGCCTCGACCACATCCCCCTACCTTTTGTATAGGGAGTGGGGGCTCTGACAGAACTGAAGGCTGGAGTGGGTCGGTAAGCCGGATTCTGTCATGGATGACCATTTATCTGGGAGTGCTGTCACCAACACCCTCGAGCAGGCAACCCGAGCGCAGACCGGGCCAGTCCATCGCGCTCCTATTTGCCTTTGCTCCGGATGGGGTTTGCCAAGCCGCATCGTTGCCGATACGCTGGTGCGCTCTTACCGCACCGTTTCAGCTTTTCTCCGATTGATCCGGTGGGAACAATCGGGGAGTTTTCTTTTCTGTGGCACTTTCCGTCGGGTCGCCCCGCCCAGCCGTTAGCTGGCATCCTGCCCTGCGGAGTCCGGACTTTCCTCATGCGCTGCCCCACTGCAAGGCAGGGAACACACGCGGTCATCTGACCCACTCCAGGCGTGTATTGTAGCACGAGTTCGCAGGACACGGGGTTGGCTCTGGCGGCAGGTGTCAATACTGAGCGGCAGGATCGTTCATCAAAGAAGGCGTGACAATTGTCACGCCCGCATTGCCGAGGCATCCAGCTATCAGGGGCGGGAGAAATGTACACTCGCGATACTGTCTGCTTGCAGCGGACAAAAGCGAGTCAGGTTTACGGTATACTGCTGTCAGTCTGGAACATCTTACTTAGGAGGAAAACATGAAAAACAACACTCGTAACGGCATCTTCTCGATAATTTTTGCCATCATCGTCGCGATTGTGGGCGTACTCGCGTACACGAATGGATACTATATCCTCTTGTTTCGCATCATCCCCCTCAATGAGGTTGCTTTTGGGCTGGTGGCAGCGGCGCTTCTGGCTTACGGTATTTACGAGCTTGTCTCAGGGAGCAAGAAGGATCAGGTTATTGCAGAGAGCTTTCAGGCGCAGCAACAGGTTGCGGGTACCTCAACGCAACTCAATGCCCCCTGTACGATTGTACTGACGCGCGATAAGGGTCTCATCGGTGGTCTATACAAGCTCAACGTGTTGCTCAACGGTCTTGAAGGCGGGAAGATCGGCACCAAAGGGCAGGTGACACTTACAACAAGCGTCACTCAGAACACCCTCACCGTTGTGTATGGACCAAACAATGCCATAAGTGCCCTTGACTTCACCGCGATACCCGGTGGGGTCGTCAACATCACGTGTGGCGTAGACAAAGCAGCGCAGCCCTACACAAATCTGACGGCATAAGAGGGATGTGCTCTAAGTAGCGGCTCCTCGGGGCAAACCATAATGCCCCGAGGAATGTATGGTATGATATGTGGCTATCAGTCAGGGAGGCGTGTTCGGCTTGGTGCAGCAAGGGGAAGGGTAGAGCTCTCATGGAGCCTAAGGTTCAGGAAGTCGCAAATCGCATACGATCCTTACGTGAGGATCTGGGGCTTACGCAACAGGATATGGCGGAGGTCACAGGTCGTAGCGTGGAGGAGTACGCCGCGCAGGAGGGCGGAGAGCAGGATTTGAGCTTCACCTTTTTGCTCAAGACCGCCAATAGGCTCGGCGTTGATGTCATCGAACTGCTTACCGGCGAACCCCCGCATCTTACCGGCTATGAGATTGTTCGCTCGGGCGAAGGTCTCTCTATCAAGCGTCGGGCGGGTTTTGAGTACCTCCACCAGGCACCTTTCTTCAAACATAAGCTCTCAGAGCCCTTCATCGTCACCGCCCCCTATCTCGAAGAGGAGCAGGACAAGCCCATCCATCTGTCAACGCATGCAGGTCAAGAGCTTGATTACATCATCAGCGGACGCCTGCGCTTTGCGTATGAGGAGCATATCGAGGAGCTCGGGGCGGGCGATACCCTCTACTACGACTCAGGTCGCGGCCACGGCATGATTGCCGTCGGCGGCGAGCCCTGCGTCTTTCTTGCGGTCGTCTTCAAGCCGTCGAGAGACGCGGCAACAGGCGAGCCCATCAACATTCGCTAGGCACTTCCCGCACCCGCGCGAAGTGCCGCACCGCCTCTGCCGCAGATGACCGTCTGGCATACCCGCATGCCTGAAACCACAAGGATGAACACCATGAGAAAGATAAACGAGCGCTACACCACGGAGGCTTACGACGAGCAGGGAGTGCTCTGTGAGTTTAGCCTCCAGTTCCCGGAGGATTACAACTTTGCCTACGACGTGGTTGACGACATCGCCGCCGCGGAGCCCGACCGCCCAGCGATGGTCTGGTGCAACCCGGAGGGCGAGGAGCATATTCTGAGCTTTGGCGACATGAAGTACTGGAGCGACAAGACCGCGAACCTCCTTGTCGATGCAGGCGTTGTCCAGGGAGACCTTGTACTTGCCATCCTGCGTCGTCACTACCAGTTCTGGTTTGTTGCCCTCGCTTTAGATAAACTCGGTGCCGTTATCGTGCCTGCGACTTTCATGCTGAAGGAGCACGATCTGGAATACCGCGTTAACAGCGCTGGCATCAAAACCATCATCTGTACCGACGTGGGGGAGATCGCCGGAGTGATCGATGCCGTACTATCCTCGTGCCCGACGCTGGAGAGGCGCCTGCTCGTTGCTGGCTTGGGAGGCGAGGAGCTCTGCGATACTCCGGCAGTGCGTGAGGGTTGGATTGATTTCAATACGGCAGTGCGTGCGGCAAGTCCTGACTTCAAGCCGCGGGCAACTCTGGCAAAAGACCCCATGATCATGTATTTCTCATCCGGTACCAGCGGGAACCCCAAGATGGTACTCCACGACAGCAGCTATTCGCTCGCCCATCT
>JAITOC010000050.1 GCA_031290175.1 Coriobacteriales bacterium
AAAACTCACACACCTTCCATCCAAAGTTTCTCAAATACAACGACCCCCTGACACACTTACGACCCCCTGACACACTCGAGCACGAATAGGGCTGACAGACGCCTCTCTTATCAACTCTATTCGTGTATTAGGTGGGCGGGCAGGTGCTTGTGCAGTGCTGTTGAGAGGGCACACTCATCCATCGGCTTGAAGACGTATCCGTCAAAGCCGGCATCGATGAACATCTTCTCCACGCCAGAAATGGCATTCGCAGTCATTGCCAGGATCTTCACTTTGCCCCGTGCACCGGTAAGCTCGCGGATAAGCTTCGTGGCGGTTATCCCATCCATCCTCGGCATCATGTGATCCATGAGGATAAGGTCGTAGGCTTGCTCCGTTGCTGCCTTCACCGCCTGGAGCCCGTCGTAGGCTCTTTCTACCTGTACTTCGTAGGGAGCAAGCATGAAGGCGGCTATCTCTATGTTGACCTCAACGTCGTCAACGATAAGCACCTTTGCCTCAGGCGCAGTGAACGCATAACAAATGTTGTCGTGATGCGGCAGGTCGGCCTCAGTGCCCTCTCTGAGCGGCAGCTGCACCGTGAATGTCGAGCCCTCACCATAGGTGCTCTCTACACAAACCGTGCCTCCGAGCAGCTCAACAAGGCGCTTCGTGATTGTGAGTCCGAGTCCTGTTCCTGCGATGTGCTTGTTCCGCTCTACGTCTACCTGCTCAAACGCACTGAAGAGCTTATCGATGTCCGCCTCTTTAATGCCAATGCCCGTATCGCGGACGGAGAAGACGATTCCCTCCGCCACGCGCGAGACCGTGAAATCAATCCAGCCGCTCGGCGTATATTTGTATGCATTGGTAACGATGTTGGTAACAATCTGACGAATGCGCTTGGGATCCGAATAGATTACCCGGGGCAAGTCCTCGGCAAAGTGCCCATGGAATCCAAGCTCCTTTTGGTGCAACATCAGTTCAAAGAGCGAAGACAGCGAGTCCAGCAGCTCATGAAAGTCAAAATATTCGTTGAGAACTTCAAGTTTGCCGGCCTCGATCTTTGAGAAGTCAAGAATGTCATTGATGAGCGAAAGCAGCGCATTCGACGAGGCGTCCATCTTTTTGAGGTACTCCTGCTGCTGCGCGGTGGTTTCGCTCGCTTCCAGCATGCGCGTCAGGCCGATAATGGCGTTCATCGGCGTGCGAATCTCATGTGATACGGTAGCGAGGAAGTCCGACTTTGCCTGGTTTGCATGTTCAGCCAGGCGCTTTGCCCGCATGAAGTCGCTTGTGTCATAGATGGATACGAGCCAGCCCTCAAGTTCGCCTATCTCGTTTATGAGCTCGCCGCCGCTGAGACGGTAGTCGCGCAGAGTACCGCTCCGGGAGAAGTTCGCCTGAAATGAGAGTTCAACGGCATCGAGCCCTTTGCTCGAAAAGAGCGAGTGACCAACCGCGCGCACCTGTTCACACAACTCTTCAGGCAGAAGGCTCTCAAAGATATCCAGGGCATCCCTGCCCTTGATGAGCCCAAGCCCCTTCGTGCCCGTGGCCTTGAGAAAGGAGTCCGTAGCAAAGGAAAGTGCATGCGTTTCATCAAAGAGAAGGATAAAATCGCGACTGTTTGCAAGTAAGAGGTTCATGTGACGCTCAAAGCGCGTGCGCTCAGCAAGCACAATCTCTGAGAATTGACGCTTGGCATCCGTGTTGTTTTGGTAGCGGGTGATAAGGGTGTTCTGTCGATCCAGCTCGCGTTGGAGCTTCTTGACCTCAAGCGCAAGACGCTTGACCTCATCTTCCTGTTGCTGCTCGCTCACGACCCCTTCTTTCAGACCTTACAGTACTAGGGCAATCATGGTGCTGTTGTGAAAACGGTTTCTCAGCGGCTCCTGCTCCGCTCCATCCGTGTCCTGCTCGTCGCCCTCGTCCTTGCGCCCCACCGGGCATATCTCGCCCCCACAATAGGTAAGAACATAGGGCGTGTCCTGCGCAGCCAAACCATCTTGCACGGCGGCAAGACCGCGTTCTGGCGTGAATCCAAGCATTAGATAACGTCCGATGCACGAAAATATGATGACCGCGCGCGCATCTGTAAGATTGAGTGCATCAACTTTTGCCTTGCTTGAACTGAGTATCTCATCATCATCAAAATAACCGACTGAGAGCGTGGAGCCCACAGGGATATCACCGAGACAAACCGCCGCTCCCTCCTCGGTTATGGCAAAGATCACGCGCACGACTGGCTTGGTGCCGTCGTTGAAATCGACGATATACGGAAAGGAGTTGACGCCCTCGATAACGCCCTTTTCATCTGTTGCGAGCCCATTGGCCTTCAGGAACTCAACAGCTGGCTTGCCATCGACCTCCAGAACATGGTTGCCCGCGCTTGCCGTTACAAGGCCAGTCTTGTCAAAAATCTTCTCGCTAGAGATATTCACGAGATAGAATTTCGGCTGCACGCTGCCATACACCAGCACATAGGCAAGGCGATCCCTTGAAGTCTCCCCTTTAAAGATGACCTGCGAATCATGGTAGTCAATAGTGTTATCGACGGAAAGCGCGCCAAAGAGAGGAACGCCACCGCTGGCCACGTCAAGGGTTCTGACAAAGAAGTCGCCCCCGACGTTGAGGAGCAAGGGCGCATAGGCGAGGATGAATGCGGGCTGCTCGTCGGGCTTATCGCCCGTAGCCTCCTCGTAGCTATCGATGAGGAGGCTCTCAACCTCGCCCGTGATAGGCTCTGTTTGCCGCAGGACAAAAGTGAGTTCATCACTGGTGAGCACAAGAAGCGTCAGCGACAGAGAGTCATCGCAGCCCCGGGCAGCGCTCGCGATAGTTGTCTGCCCAACCAGATCGAAGGGCAACGCGTTTTGCAGCGCAGCAACAACGCCGGATTCGATAAAGTACGGAAGACAGCCAACCAGACCGATAGTGCTCGCTAGCAACTCGTCTGCTGACGGCAGTTGCCCGCAGATCTCAAGAACGGCAGCATCCACATCATCGATCTCTGTCGTGAACACCGAGTATGCCCGTATCACGCTCAGCCCCCTATCTTTATTCTGCCCTGTTGCTTAGTAATATAGCATAACTGAAAAGCACATTACGAAGCAAGTAGTTTTTATGCGTTATGGAGCAAGCAGCTTCCACTGCTGGTTCGCTTCACCGTGATATTGCCAGACGATGACCTTGGTGCCATCTGTCTTCTGGCTGCCGCTGAGGTCAATCGAGTAGGCAGAGTAGGCTGAGCGTATGAAGAGATTGCCCGAGGCATTTGTCTCGATGCTCCATCTTTGGTTGAAGCCGCCATGGGATGCGTACTGGATAACGGATGTGCCCTGATCCCAGCCCGAGCCGGTGACATCAAGCACGAGCCCGGAGTTCACGTTCTTTATCTCGTAGTAGCCAGTCTGGGCATCATAGGTAAAGGTGAAGCGCTGGTTGGGGTTGCTGGTCTTCTTGTAGATGAGGACAGCTGCTCCATTTTTCTTGGATGAACCCGAGACATCAAGCATCTTGCCTGGCGCAGCAACAGACTCGACTATGTAGGTGCCTGAGGTGAGGGTTGTGCCACCTACAACCACGGGCTTCAGCTCATTTAAGTAGAAGCGCTGGCTTGCCTTGTTGGT
>JAITOC010000124.1 GCA_031290175.1 Coriobacteriales bacterium
CACTGCCCAGCAGCCCCAATTACGCACTGGCGCAGAAGTACACTCCCAAGGGTTCCGGTCCGGTGCTCAGCTTTGGCTTCAAGGGTGGCGAGAAGGAGTATAACGACTTCATCAACGCAGCCAAACTCTTCAGCTATTTGGCAAATGTGGCCGACGCCAAGTCGCTCATCATCGACACGCCTAAAACGACCCATGGAGAGCTCACGCCGGCGGAGCAGGACTTCGCAGGCATCGCGCCCAACCTTATCCGTCTTTCCATCGGGCTCGAAGACACGCGTGACCTCATCGCCGATCTGGATCAGGCATTTGCTGTCGCCTTTGGCACTGCGGATGCGGATAAGGGCTCGGGGGTCTGATTTGAGCCGAACAACGACACAGAAGCGTGCACAGGGGGATCCTGTGTTCTGGAAACCACAGTCACGGGTGTGGTACGCGGTTGCCGTTGCTGGCTTTGGCATTGCGCTGGCCGTGAGCTTCTTTGTACCCGCCAACATACCAGGCTTTGCGCCGGGCGAGATACACTCCATAGACTACCCCATCGATCCCACGAACTATCGCATAGTGCTCGCCGCGGTGGCTGTGGTCATGGTGGCGCTGTACCCGCTGTCGTACTTCTTTCCTACGCTACGCAAGCGGCTGTTCCATAAGGCACAATTCGTGTTTGCGGGCGCCCTGACCCTGATGCTCTGGGATTTGTTAACCTCGAAGCTCTTTGTCTTGCGCCCACCGTATTTTCCCGGGCCAGTCAGCATCCTGGCCTACATTCCAAGCAATTGGTTCAATCTGTTATCACATGTCGGTGCCTCAAGCAGGCTGTTCATCGGTGGTTTACTACTCGGCACCATCGCGGGCATTGGCACTGGCATCCTCATCGGATGGTTCCGGCAATGGTTCTACTGGCTGTTTCCTATCCTCAAGTTCACCGGCGTGGTGCCAGCAACCGCATGGATGCCCATCGCAACCGTGCTCCTCAAGCCCGCGCCAGTTGCGATGACCTTCCTGCTCGTCATCGCTTCGTGGTTCATCATCTCCTTCATGATGGCTCAGGGCATGGAGTCCACGCCCAAGGCTCTCTACGAGGTAAGCGAGACCCTCGGGGCAAAGCGGAGTTACCAGCTCTTCCACGTGGCTATTCCGCACGCCTTACCCAGCATCTTCACAGGCATCTCCACGGCTACCGCCATGTCACTGCTCACGCTGGTAGCCGCTGAGATGATGGGGGCAACGGCTGGCCTGGGCTACTTTATCAACTACTCTAAAACGTTCAACAAGTGGTACCAGGTCTATGCCGCCATCATCATCATGTTCATCGCATTCAGCATCATTCTAGCGGTTATCGAAAGAATCAAACAGTACGCGTTGCGCTGGCAGAAGGGGCTTGTCTCGTGAGCGCCGTGGCTGAGGGGCAGCCGGGTGCACTGGATAAGCAAGACGAGCTGGATGCACTGAGCAGAGGCGCCAAGAGGAGGGTTCCCTCTTTGTCCCCTACGCAGGCAGAGCTTATCGATGCCGCTATCTATGGAGCTCCCAACGCACAGCGAGCCTCTGTCTATGCCTTTGCGGATGCACCGGTGCTCATCGACGTCAAGCATGTTGAGCGCATCTACAACGCTGACTCGGAGAACTACACGCATGCCTTGCACGATGTGTCACTTCAGGTGCGCGAGGGGGAATTCGTGAGCCTCATTGGTCCATCAGGCTGCGGAAAGACGACGCTGCTGCGGCTTATCGCAGGGCTCGACTTTCCGGAAGAGGGGCAGCTGACGGTATCAGGCAAGGTGGTGGCAGGTTCCAGCTACGAGCGGGGTTACGTGTTCCAGCAAGGGGCGCTTTATCCTTGGTCCACCGTTGAAGGCAACATCGCAACAGGACTCAAGGCACGAGGGGTGTACGGCAAGCAGAAGCATCGGGTGGCGGAGTTCATCGAGATGGTGGGCTTGCAGGGCTTTGAGAAGTCATTCCCGCATGAGGTTTCGGGCGGCATGGCGCAACGCGTTGCCATAGCGCGCGCACTCATCAACGAGCCCAAGGTGCTTCTGCTTGATGAACCCATGGGGGCACTCGATGCTTTCACGCGCATCGAATTGCAGGACAAACTGCTCGACCTGTGGAAGCGTCTGAGCTCGACCATGGTGCTCGTCACACACGATGTGGACGAGGCAATCTATCTCAGCGACCGCATCGTTATCATGACGCCACGACCGGGGCAGATCAGCGAAACCATCACCGTGGAGCTAGGGCGACCACGGGCACGCAACGATATCGATTTTATCCACTTACGTACCACTATCCTTGAAAAACTCCATCTAGCTGGGGAGAAGCCCGAGCCGGAGTTTAGAATATAGAGAAACCAACTAGGGAGGAACTACCATGAGTACTGAAATTGAAAGGTTATTGAGTAGAAGGAACTTCATAAAAGGAGCGGTGGGCGCGGGCGCGTTTGTAGGGCTGTTTGGCCTTGCTGCCTGCGGCGAGAAGGCTGTCGAGGGAGACAGCGGCGCGGACGCCGGGACGCCGAGCACAGAGACCCCTGAAGCGCCTGAGTTCCCGCTGGGCAAGACGCAGATCCAGGCTTTGGGCGGCGGCGTCTGCGGCTCGCCCACCTATGTGGCAAAGGACAAGGGTTTCTGGGCAGAAGAGGGCATCGATGTCGAGTTGGTAGCGGGCACCTTTGCCGCTCAGCAGGCAGGGCTTGCGAGCGGACAGTTCCTCGTGACCAACGGGGACTTCCAGTTCTTTCCCGCTGTCAATGAAGGTCTTGATATCAAGATCATCGGCGGGATGCACGAGGGCTGCATCAAGCTGTTGGTGCCGGGCGACTCGCCCATCAAAAGCGTTGCAGACCTCAAGGGCAAGACTATCGGAGTCGATGAGATCGGCGGCACCCCGTGGGCTATCACTTCAGTAGCGCTGGCCAATGCCGGTATCGACCCCAGCGCTGAGGGTGGTGAGGTTACGTGGGCACCCTACGACCTCACCGTACTCGCCGAGGTTGCCGCCCGCGGCGAAGTCGATGCCTTTGCCGCCTGGGATCCGTTTGGCACCCAAGCCGAGCAGGAGGGCTTCCGCGTGCTGGTGGACATAGGCTCGACCGACATCTTCGCCGGTCGTTATTGCTGCTTCCTCTGGGCATCCAACGAAGCCATAACCAAGACCCCCGAAAAGGTCAAGGCTTTGCTCGCCGGTTGGCAGCGCGCCGTGGAGTGGGTTTCCGCGAACCCCGCAGAAGCCGCCAAGCTCATCACCGACAGCAGCGAGCATGAGGCCTATGTCTCCAGTGACGACACCGAGCTTCTCACGACCCTGCTCACGAGCTACCACTACAAAGACCATCACGGCACCGACAACCAGAGCCAAGCCAAAGAGGACGCCGAGTACTTTGCGGGCGAACTCAAGAAGACCGGCTATCTACCCACCGACCTCGACGTTACTGCCTTTGTGGATAACATCTGGGTTGACGTAAGCAAGCTGTAATCGCATAAGAGCACTTCTCATAAATCCCAGGGGGCGTTTTAAGGGCACAGGAGGAACTTCCTCCTGTGCCCTTTTGTTGCTCACGCCGCCCTTTTGTCTTCTGGAACTAATAGCCACACCTTACACGCTGCAAAAACATCCCCGGATTTGACAACGACTTTTTGTTGAGTGCTACCATGGATTTAAGGGCGGCATGGGAAACGCATGTCGTCCAACCGTCTATCGGAGCATACACGCATTATGCGGGAGGGATGAGCATGTTTACAGCATTCAAGCAATCTATGGTTTCAGATCACTACCCATTAAACGCTGGCAGAGGATGGGAGAGCAGGCGTCCTCGGGCGCTTGCCTTGTTGTTCCTCGCGGCGGTCTTCTCTCTGGTACTCATCGTGCCCTCTGCGGCCTATGCCGCCGACCCGTCCTTCACGGTCAGCCATCCGGTGACGGTCACCGTCCGTGATGCAACGGGCTCGGGGCTGCCGGGTACAGGCGATAGCTTCTTGCCGGTTGCCCTGGCCTTTGTTGCTCTCGCCGTCAGTGTGGCGTTCATCGCCTATTCGCTGTACGCTCGCAACAAGAAGCGCAGCCAGGCGCTGGCGAAGGCGCGAGCAGAATTGAAGGCGCATCGGCTCATCATGCTGCCTTTTCTTGCGACGGCGCTCATCTTCGGCGGTCTCCTTACGGCAAACCCACCTGTCGCACAGGCCGCACCGGGAGACGGTACCCACATCACCGTGGAGAAGGGCAAGGGCGCCACAGCGCGCTTCAACGTCTCTGTGGATGCTACGGCAACCCAGAGCCGCTACCTCGACATCGTTGCTGCCCTGGAGGACAGCTTCCCCGGGGTCAGCTTCAGCCTTGATGGGGACAGCTTTGATAGCGCGGGGGATACTGCCATCAGGCACGTGTCCGACCCGCAGAACCAAAGCGGCGGGGTGCACACCTTAACGCTCACAGCCCAGGTGAGCAAAGATCTCAAGGTCGGCAGCTACACCCATAACGTGAAGTTCACCGTCGTCGATAAGCGTATGCCGCTTGCCACAGGTGGCGTGACCCCGCAAGACCGCGTCTATGACGGTACCCAAGATGTCACCATGTCTGGCACCCCGACACTTACCGGCCTTACAGCGGGCGACCAGGTCTCCTTGTCTAACCCCTCCTATACAGTCGATGATGCCAACGCAGGTGTGGACAAGCCCGTCTCGGCACACGGCACGCTTACCGGACCTGACGCCTTCAAGTACCTCTTGAGCGGTGCTCTGTCCCCTGACCCTGATGTTACTATCACGCCGGCACCGCTTGCCTTTATGGGCGGTCTGTCGGTGACGAAGGCATACGACGGCACACCTGACATCGACCCCGCAAGCATACAGGTCACCAGCCCCACCTCCTTCAGCGGGCTTGTCGGGCAGGAGGGCTTCACCCTAAGCACCGCCGGTATCACCTCTGCTGCCTTTGCCGATGCAGCCGCAGGGGCAAACAAGCCTGTCACCTACACGGGAGCCTTCTCGCTTTCAGACCCCAAAGGCGGGGCGCTTGCCTCCAACTACACCCTCACACCCCCGACCCTCGTCGGCACCATAGACGCGCCACCCATCCCCGACAACAGCATCAAGCTTGAGGCCGCCATCACGGCACCCTGGCAGAGGGTCGCTCTGAACAAATACTTCGCTAACAACTTCACAGTCGATTGGGGCGATGGGTCTCCCGTCCAGAGCGTCACCACCAACATCATCCATTCCTATACAACAGCAGGCACCTATACCATCACGCTGACCTCCAACCTGGCAGGCAATCCCTATGCGGTTTGGTCCTTCATCGGCATCGCGGCTCCTCTCGTACCCGCATACGAAACCACAGCC
>JAITOC010000059.1 GCA_031290175.1 Coriobacteriales bacterium
GAGCTTGCCGCCCGCATCCAGACCATGCTTGAGGAGGGGAGGAGCTATGCCATCTAGTGCCAGCGATGCCGTGCTCAAGGTAAGCAACCTGCATAAGAGCTTCAAGGCAAAGGGGCGCACCGTCCATGCTGTCAATAACGTCTCGTTCGAGATCAGGCGCGGCGAGAACTTTGGACTGGTGGGGGAGTCGGGCAGCGGCAAGTCCACCGTGGCGCGCACGGTCATACGGCTGTATGCCCCCAGCTCGGGGCGCATCGAGTTCGATGGCGAGGATGTGTCGGGCAGGATGGGCAAGGGCGAGCTCGCACTTCTGCGCACCAGGATGCAGATGATCTTTCAGGACCCGTCGTCGTCGCTTAACCCGCGGCGCAAGGTGGGGGACCTGGTGGCGGCCGGGCTTGACATCAACAAGCGCTGTGCCAATGCAAAGGAGCGCAGCCGCAGGGTCATCGAGATGCTGGAGCAGGTGGGGCTCTCGGCCGAGCAGTCCGAGCGCTACCCCCAGCAGTTCTCGGGCGGGCAGAAGCAGCGTATCGGCATCGCGCGCGCGCTCATCATGAGTCCCAGCCTCGTGATAGCCGATGAGCCGATAAGTGCACTTGACGTGTCGATTCAGGCGCAAATTGTGAATCTCATGCGCAGCACGCAGGACAGGCTGGGGACCTCGTACCTGTTTATCTCACACGACCTCTCCATCGTGCGCTACATCAGCGACCGCATAGGGGTGTTGCACGAAGGCTATCTGGTCGAATCCGGACTCACCAGCGAGATATTCACCACGCCCGTGCACCCGTATACCCGCGCACTGCTCTCAGCGATACCACGCCCCAACCCCTTGGTGGAGCGGCATAGACAGAGCCTTGCCTACGACCCCGCCCGCGCAGGCATCGATTACGCCCAGGGCGACTACCACTACGTCTCACCAACACATCGGGTGTTGGCAACAGAAAAGGAGCTACCACAATGGACACAGAAAAGAACGTGAACAGTACGCACAAGGTCAACCTCTCGCGACGCGGCTTTGTCAAAACGGCCGCTACCGGCATCGCTCTTGCGGCTGCGGGCGGCAGTGGGGTCTTGCTCGGTGCCTGCAGCGACTCCGCAGGCATCGAAGGCGGCGGTGCCACGGCAACAGGCACACAGCGCATCCTCAAGCTCCAAATCGATGGAGAACCGGGGAGCCTCGACACCAACTACGCCTTTGACGGCACCTCCAACATCATCGTCAATGCCACTACCGCATCGCTGTTTCGCATCGACGAGAACAACGAGGCGGTGCCGGATCTGGTGGACACCTACACCATAAGCGACGATGGCCTCACCTACACCTTCGTACTCAAAGAGACCACCTGGACAAGTGGCACCCCGCTCACGGCACACGACTTTGTCTATTCCTGGAAGCGTCTCGTCGACCCCGAGGGCGGCTTTGGTAACGCGCAGCAGCTCTCGGCTGCCGGCATCCTCAACGCTGCCGCCATCATCGCGGGCGAGAAGCCGGCAAGCACATTGGGGGTTGAGGCGCTGGATGACACGACCCTCCAGATCACGCTTGACCGCCCCGTGCCTTACGTCGAGCGCATCCTGCGCAACACCAACGTGCGCCCCATCGAGCAAGGCTTTTTCGAGGCACAGGGCAGCAACTGGGGCACCTCGCCCGAGACGCACAACGCCTGTGGACCGTACCAGCTCTCGGCGTTCCAAGCGGCGACGCCCACCATCGAGTTGATCAAGAACCCAAACTATCATGCCGCAGACAAAATCCCCTTTGATGGCCTGCGTTTTCAGGTGATCACCGACGCACAGCAGGCGCTGTTCTCATACCAAAACGGCGACCTCGATATCCTTGAGCTCAAGGGTGACCAGGTTGAGCTGTACGAGGACGACCCCACCTACCACTCCGAGCGCAGGGCACAGATCTTCTACATCGCCTTAAACACGCAACTGCCCGGTCTCGCGTCTCCCAAGCTGCGCAAGGCGCTCGGGCTGGCAATCGACAAGGAGTATCTCACCACCAACATTCTTAAGAACGGCTCTGTTCCCGCCTATTACTTCGTCCCTTATGACTTTGCCTTCGACTCAAAGGATGAGGACTTTCGCACGGGGGCACCCCTGTATCAACAGGTAGACAAAGGCGAGGCGCTCCGGCTTTGGAACGAGGTGCAGGCAGAGACAGGCGTAGATGCCTTCACCTTCAGCGTCGTCTTGGGCGAGGATACCATTTCGCAAACGGTTGGCCAATACATCCAGGCGCAGATTCAAGACACCTTGCCCGGCGTCACGCTTGAGCTCAGTCCTGCCCCTGACAAGGTCTGGTACGAGGTGCTTGAGCAGCGCGAATGGGGTCTTGACAACGATTGGTGGTGGGGCGAGTACCCCGATGCCGTCGCCAACCTCATGCTGTTCACGGGCACCAGTGACTACAACTTCTCCGGCTACGATAACGAGGAATTCAACGCCATCATCCATGACGTCGACACGCTCCCCCTTGCAGCAAACGAGGCAGAACGGCTCAAGGCTCTGCACCGTGCTGAAGAGATCATCCTCGACGAGGATACTGCACTTCTCCCCCTGTACCAGGCCGCACAGGGCTACCTCAGCAACCCGGAGCTCAACGTTCCGTACACAAGTGGCGCATATGTTTTGGAAGACATCAGTATCAGGTAACAAACCCCAACGAGAAAGGAACCATCATGGGCAACACAAACACCGTATTACAGGCAATCAGCGACCGCAGGAGCATCCGAGGCTATAAGCCGGAGCAGATAAGTGGGGGGGAACTCAGCGCCCTTCTCAAGGCGGCTCTCGAGTCGCCCAGCGCCAACAACGCACAGCCATGGCACTTCACTGTCGTGCAGAACCCCAAGCTCCTTGACGAGATCAATGCAGAAGTCGTGAAGAACCTGGAGGGCGTCAGCGATATTTTCTATGGAGCGCCCACCGTGATTTTCATCAGCAGCGACCCCGAAAGCCGCTGGGGACGCATTGATTCCGGCATCGCCGTCCAGACCATCGCGCTCGCCGCGCAGGGGCTTGGTCTGGGTTCGGTCATCCTCGGTCTGCCCGATTTCGCTTTTGCTGGCGACAAGAGAGAGCATTTCACCGTCGCACTCAAATTCCCACAGGGTCAGACTTTCGCGGTAGCCATTGCAGTGGGTTACCCCACAACCACCAAGGAGGCTCACCCCAACGAACCCGACCGCATCGACCACGTGATCTGATTGCTGTTACTTGGTGCCCCTTATGCGCCCTCAAGTCTCTGGGTGAGGTTAAACCATAGGGTCTCAAGTTCGGCTATCTGTGCTTGAACCTGCTGTAGTTGCTGCTGGGAGTCGATGAGCGCCTGGTAGTCAGAGGGGTCGGCGTCTGCCATCTGCTGCTTGAGCGTTGCGACCTTCTGCTCCTGTGTGGCGATGCGTCGCTCGCATGCCGCGCGTTCCTTTTTCAGGAGACGAAGCTCCGCGCTGCTGAGCTGCTGTTTCTCAGCAAGGTTGTTGACAGTCTGCCCCGGCTCTTGCCCGTCTTCCTGCCCCTGTGTACGGGCTCGGGTGTCTTGTCGCCCCTGCTCCGGCGCCCGCCCCTGCGCGCCTGCCCCCACCCGCTCCCGCGCTCTTGCTCGCTCGCCGAGCAAGCTCAGGTACTCGTCCACGCCGCCGGGCATATGGGTGAGGTTTCCGTCCATGAGGGCAAACTGATCATCGGTCACACGCTCCATCAAAAAGCGATCGTGACTGACCAGCAGCAGCGTGCCCGGCCAGGAGTCGAGCAGATCCTCCATAAGCGCGAGCATATCGACATCCATGTCATTGCCGGGCTCATCGAGGATGAGCACGTTGGGCTCGTCTGCCAGCACGAGAAGCAGTTGCAGGCGCCGCTTCTGTCCACCGGATAGGTCGCGCACAAAGGAGGAAAGGTGCGCGCGCTCAAAGCCTAACCGCTCCAACAGCTGCGAGGTCGTTACCTCCTTGCCGTCGATGACGAGGTGGGTCTTGTGCTGTTTGAGCACGTCGCGCACCCGCTCGTTGGCAACAAGCTCCAGCTCGTCAAGCAACTGCGAGAGGGTCGCCTGCTTCACGGTCTGTCCGGTCTTGAGCGTGCCAGAAGTGGGGGAGTAGATGCCCCGGATAAGCTTCAGAAGGGTGGTCTTGCCGCTGCCGTTCTCCCCCAGGATGCCAAGGCGGTCGCCCGGGCCGATGAGCCAACTGAGCCTGTTCAGCACGGTCGAATCCCCGAAGCGCATGGTCACGTCCTTGAGCTCGAAAACCTGCTTGCCCAGGCGTGTCATGGCAGCGCGTTTGAGCTCCAGGGCGTTGCGCAGCGGGGGGTCTGAGGCGATAAGCTCCTGCGCGAGTTTGACGTGGAACTTGGGCTTGGTCGCGCGGGCGCGAGCCCCACGCGCGAGCCAGGCAAGCTCCTTGCGCAGCTCGTTTTGGCGCTTCTGCTCCGCCACCGCCAAGCTGCGCTCGCGCTCAACGCGTTGCAGGATGTAGGCTGAGTACCCGCCCTCAAACGGCTCGACCCGCCCTCCGTGAACCTCCCACATCGCCTGCGCGACTTCGTCGAGGAACCAGCGGTCGTGAGTGACAACGAGCAGAGCCCCTAAGCCCTGTGGCCAGCGGTTTGTGAGGTGACCCGCCAGCCAGGATATCGCCTGCATATCGAGGTGGTTGGTCGGCTCATCGAGCATCAAAACGTCCCATTGGCCGATAAGGAGACGGGCGAGGTCAACGCGTCTGCGCTGCCCGCCCGAGAGCTCGCTTATCCTGCCCTCCCAGGGGATGCCAGCAAGGAGGGCGTCGATGATCTCACGCGTGCGGCGATCCGCCGCCCAGGTGAACGCAGGCGTGTCGCCAACAACCTCCTGCGCAACGGTCGCATCTCTGTCCAGCGCGTCACTTTGCGCAAGCAGACCGACCGACACGTTGCCCCTGCGGATGACCTCACCCGCGTCGGGCTCAAGCGCGCCGCCCAGCACCTTGAGCAGGGTGGATTTGCCGTCTCCATTGCGCCCGACGATACCGATGCGGTCGCCCTCGTCGATCCCGAGCGTCACTCTGTCGAGCACGCGCTTGACCCCGTATTCGACCGCTATGTCCTTTGCGTTGAGCAAGACTGCCATGTAAAACTCCTTGCACAGGTCAGCGTATGACCGCGCATCTTTGCGTTGTAAAGAAACAGAAGTATACCGCATACGTCCTATACAACCGCACCCCAACGCCGTCTTCTGTGTCATACTAACAGCTGAAGAAGAATCGGCACAGTGAAAGGATAAGCAGCATGACCACGACCATGAAAGATGCACTCAGCGGTATCGTGCAGGCATTGCAGGAGGGGAGTACGCCCCGTTTGGATCCTGTAGTGTTTACCTGCTTCAACAAGGAGTCCCTGGCGGATCAGCCGGAAATCGACACAGTCTCGATTCAGGGGCTTGCCGCGAGCTTGAGTGCTGCCGATATCCCCACATTTGAACGAGCGCTCGAACTGCTTGAGGCGGGCGTCGCTGCCTGGGTCGGCTTCAAGTTCGTCATATATGCTACCGTGGCTCTCTCTTCTATAGGGGGGGAGGGAGCGAGCGCCGACGCTTCCCCGGGTGTCTTTGTGGTGACGGAGGATAAGGAGATTACGTTCAGCCGCCCCTATACGAAGCGCGACGAGAAGCAGATGCTCGACATAACGCGCGGCCCACACATGCATAATGAGCAGTTCCCCGGCGTTGCCTGGCTCTCCCAGCCACTGCTGGTGCCCGGGCGCGTGTTTGTCTTCGGGGCAGGGGAGGTGCCGCTCTGGGTCGAGCGCATGGCCGCTGCCGTCGCCTTCAAGACAACGGTTATCGATGACGACGAGCTCTATCTTACAGAAGAACGATTCCCGCTTTCAGAGCGCGTACACATCGATTCCTTTGACGCTGTTCCTGACCTTGGAATCAGTGAGAGGGATTACGTCTGTGTGCTGACCCGTGGGCACGTGAATGACCCTGAAGCCCTGGTCTGCGCGCTTACAACAGATGCGCATTACATCGGCATGATGGGTTGTGCCGTAAAGAACGAGCGCGTTTTTGCAAAGGTACAGGAGGCAGGATTCACGCGCGAGCAGCTTGAGGCAACGCATTCACCCATCGGACTCAAATTTGGCGCCAAGACTCCGCCCGAACTGGCGATGTGCATTGTTGCAGAGCTCATCCAAGACCGCTATAATCGCCGGACGAACCACGGCTGACAGGGGTTCCACAACGGCTTTGCTCGGAGCAACCGTCAGCACTGTAGTTGTCTGAAGGAAGAGGGGGAGAAGGAGAGTAGGTCTTATGTATTATTGGTTGTTGCCGCCTGTTGCGCGTATCAGGATTCCGGTAAATAATCCCATCGGAGCGATAATAGTCCAGGTAATTGTCTCAGCCGCCATTATCGGCATCGTCTATTCGGCTCTCGATTTCGTCGTCAACAAGATTATCCTCAGAAAGCTTGAAAAAGCGGAACAAGACAAGCACGTCCTCAACAAGATTATCAATTGGCTTGCAGCCTTGCTGGCGATAGCAGCTGTTATCCTGCTTATCCCAACGGTTATGAAACTGTTCTGATTGGGGTTTCATTGAGAGACGCTCATGCCTCACCCGCAGCACCTCTCTTGTCTGTGACTTGCCACAAGCCGTAAGCTTTGTGGTATAGTGTCTCAGTTGTCTTCTGCGGGCTATCTCGCAAAGACACATAAGCGGGAGCAGGCTCCCCACCTTATGGCGCTTTTGGCTGCTGTCTGGTCTTACAGATGGATAATCGGTGTACCATTGCCGTTCCCTTTGTTGTGACCCGCAGCCCTGTGCTAGCGGGTTTTTGGTTTTCGGCATATGGAGGTGACACTATAAGCACACAGGGGCCTAGGCTCAACGAGGATATTACAGCTCGTGAGGTTCGTCTGATCGGTGTAGACGGCTCGCAATTGGGTATCTTCTCTATCGACGGCGCTCAACGCATTGCGGATGAGCAGGGGATGGATCTCGTGGAGATCGCTCCCGAAGCCCAGCCGCCGGTCTGCAGGGTCATGGACTATGGCAAGTTCAAGTACGAGCAAGCCATCAAGGCAAAGCAGAGTCGCAAGAACCAGACTCGGGTCGATATCAAGGAGATGAAGTTCCGTCCGAAGATTGACACGGGTGATTACGAGACCAAGAAGAAGCACATCATGCGCTTTCTGGGCGGGGGAGCCAAGGTCAAGGTGACCATCATGTTTCGTGGACGTGAGATGGCACATCCAGAGCTCGGTCTCAACATCTTGGAAAAACTCGCTGGAGATCTCAAGGGCGAGGCAATTATTGACAGTCAACCAAAGCTTGAGGGGCGCAATATGTTCATGCTTATCTCCCCTCTCAAAAAGAAGGAAAAGGAGGCAAAAGATGCCAAAGATGAAGACGCATAGAGGCTCCGCAAAGCGGTTCAGGGTAACGGGCACCGGCAAGATCATACGCTCAAAGGCGTATAAGAGCCACATCCTGGAGAAGAAGTCACAGAAGCGTAAGCGTAACTTCCGCCACGAGACGGAAGTCGCGAAAAGTGATTACAAAGTCATCGCACGCAGCCTTGGTCTGCGTTAGGTCATAGTGGGATTTTAAAGGAGTGAGCAGCAATGGCACGCATTAAGCGTTCGGTTTCAGCACGAAAGAAGCGTCGGGTAGTTCTCGCACGCGCAAAGGGTTACTACGGAGCAAAATCGCGTCAGTACAAGACGGCAAAGGAGCAGGTTCACCATTCACTGCAATATGCCTACCGTGACCGCCGCAACAAGAAGCGCGTCATCCGACGCCTGTGGATCACACGCATCAACGCAGCCGCGCGCCTGAGCGGCCTGTCGTACTCGGTGTTCATGAATGGCCTAAAGAGAGCCGGCGTGCAACTCGACCGTAAGGTCCTCGCCGACCTCGCCGTCAACGACGCAGCCGCCTTCGCCGACCTCGCTGAGGTTGCCAAGAAGGCTGTGGCGGCATAGGTTCTCGGCGGCAGAAGCAAAGCAGTGTCCGTGCAAAAGGTGCTCCATGGAGCACCTTTTTTGCGCCAGGGGAGCGCTGACCAAAGCATCCTGTGCCTACGGTGGCGTGCAGGAGGAGAGCCGCTGGGCTGTAGCTTGATTGACTCGCTGCTGGATGAGCCTCATAATCAGGTGACCCGAACGAGGATATTCTTGATCGGGGGAATGCCCAGAGGAAGAGAGGAAGAAAGAAATGAGAAAATTGCGTCAACCAATAAGGCTGGTCCTTGCGAGCTTGATGGCGTTTAGCCTCGTGTTCGCGATGGCGGCGTGCGGGTCAACGCCGAAACCAGAGGAGCCGACTGTTCCTGAGGTAGTCGATCAGCCGGAGACCCCGGCCCCCGATCCGGTCGAGCTTCAGATCTTTGCGGCAAACTCGCTGGAGAAGGGGCTGCCTGAGGTTCAGGAGCTCTACACCGCCCAGCACCCCGAGGTCACGTTCATCGAGACCCAGTTCAAGGGTTCTGGCGATCTCGTTGAGGAGATGAAGGCCGGCGGTAGTGCTGACATCTTCATCTCAGCGTCCAAGAGCACCATGGATACCGCCGTTGAGAACGGCAACATCGACGAGGCAACGCGCGTTGATCTGTTTGCAAACGACCTTGTCATCGTGAAGGCTGTGGGTGCAGACATCACCATCAACTCACTTGAGGATGTGAAGAACTTCGACCGTATCGCCATCGGTGAGGCAGGTGCCGTACCGGCTGGTGCCTACGCCAACCAGTCGCTGTTCAGCATCGGTCTGTACACGAGCGACACTGGCAAAGACGGCGAATATGACGCCGCCATCGCCAGCAAGGTTGTGCAGGCAGACAAAGTTGGCACCGCTGCCAACTGGGTTGCCACGGGCGACTGCCAGATTGGTTTTGTCTACTCCAGCGACATCTATCGTTATGATGGCGTCGAGGTTGCCTTTGTCATCCCCGCCGACAGCCATAAGGATATCGTCTACCCGGGTGCTGTGACCGCTGACACCAAGAACGCTGAAGTTGCGGCTGACTTCCTCAAATTCTGCCAGACCGATCCTGATGCGCAGAAGATCTGGTCTCAGTATGGTTTTGAGGTGCTGTAAAATAGGGACATGCTGAAAAGCCCCCGCTACAGATTATCTGTGCTCACCGCGCTCATGCTTTGCATGGGCGCGGTGTTTTTCTCTGTACCCGCACAGGTTGTGGCGGCGGCTCCTGACGCATCTGCATCCACGCAGGCTTTGGCTACAGCTCCCCGCTCGGGCGCAGCAACAGGCTCGGTGTTGGTCGCAGCAGCAACCACCGAGCCAGCCGCCCCCGCTATCGAGATTGCTCCGGATGGCACCACTGGAACCATCGAGGGCGAGCGCTTTGCGATAACTGATTTCACGCGTCTCAATAAGGGAACGAACAAGTTTTACGAGGACAGCTACTATGGCTATCGCTATCCGATGGCATCAGAAGATGGCTTCGTCGTCGTCGTGATCGACGCTACCCACGCCCTTGTTTACATCAAGGCAGGCGAGGCAACCCTGCTGCAAGCTGATGCGGTAGCACGCCAGAAGGATCCCGCATTTCTCACCTTGCTGAGCGCCCTCGATAGCAAGCAGAGCAACGGTGGGCAAACCATCGCAAGCCTTGCGCTCAACTTTGAATACACTTCAGAAACCGAGGTTAGCCGGGGCAGTTACACCTATCGTTTTGGTGTAGAGGTGGAGCCGGGGCGTTACTATGCCACCGTGACGGAAAAGGGGAGTGAAGACGGGAGCGCAGGTGCCCTCTTCTGCGTGACAGGGCGCGTCGTGCCTGCCGATGGAGTTACTATCGAGAAGGCGCCTGAAGGCTTTGCTGCTGTGGTAGCCTTCTTCAATTCGATGGACTACCGTCCGTTCTGGGTGTCGCTGCGCACCTCATTTGTGGCGCTCGTCTTTGTCTTTGTGCTGGGGTTGCTCGCTGCACGCGCCTCGCTTAAGATCAATCGGCGCCTGCAGGGCATTCTTGACTCGTTGTTCACCATACCGATGGTCCTGCCGCCGACCGTCTGCGGTTTCATCCTGCTCGTGTTGTTTGGTAACACAACTCCCTTTGGTCGCTGGCTCATCAACCACGGCATTGAGCTCGTCTTCAGCTGGCCCGCCGCCGTCATCGCGGCAACCGTTGTCTCCTTCCCCCTCATGTACCGCACGGCGCGCGGGGCGTTTGAGGGGCTTGACCCCGCACTGAGCGACGCTGCACGGACCCTCGGTTGGGGGGAGGGGCGCATCTTCATACGTCTAACGCTGCCGCTTGCCTGGCCCTCTATCGCCGCCGGTACGGTGCTCGCCTTTGCGCGTGCGATGGGCGAGTTTGGTGCGACACTGTTTGTCGCGGGCAACTATCCCGGCGTCACGCAGACCATGCCGGTCGCAATCTACTTCCAATGGATGGGCGGTCACTCAGACGTGGCGACTTTCTGGGTCTTCGTCGTCATCCTTATCTCCTTTGTCGTCATCCTGTTCATCAACTGGTATGCCTCGCGCACACAGCGCTACCGCCGCATGAGCGCCGCCGAGCAGGGCGCCGCGCCAGCACCACCATTGGTTCCGCGCGTAAGCGCCAGCGAGAGTGAGCAACGATGAGCCTGTCCGTTGCTATCCGCAAGAGTTTTCCGGCTTTCAAGCTCGATGTCGCCTTCGAGGCGGAGAGCGAGACACTCGGCTTTCTCGGCGCATCTGGCTGCGGCAAGAGCTTGACTATGCGCTGCATCGCCGGGTTGGAGAAGCCGGACGAGGGGCGCATCGTCGTGGCTGGCACGGTGTTCTTCGATTCCGAGCAGGGTATCAATCTCACACCTCAACAGCGTAAGACGGCTCTGCTCTTTCAAAATTACATGCTCTTTCCTAATATGACGGTAGCTGAAAACATCGCAGCGGGAATCCCGAGGGGCACGCCCAAAGACGAGGTTCATCGTCTTGTGGATGCGCAGCTCAAACGCTTTGACCTGCTTGGTTTTGGCAAGCGGTACCCCCTGCGGCTTTCCGGTGGGCAGCAACAGCGCGTGGCGCTGGCTCGCATGCTTGCCGCACGCCCACAGATACTCATGCTCGATGAGCCCTTCTCTGCGCTCGACGCGCACCTGAAATCGACTCTGGAGCTGGACCTCCTTGATTTGTTTGAGCAGTTTGACGGCACCATCCTCTATGTCTCGCACGACATCGACGAGGCGTTTCGCTTCTGCGATCGTATCGCCATCATTGAAAACGGCAGACTTGAGGATATCGCCTCGGCATCCGAGATTCTCGCTCGCCCAAAGACCTTTGCCACACTGAAGGTCTCCGGAGTCAAGAACATCTCCCCGGCGGTTCCCGTCACAGCCCATACTGTCAAAGCGTATGACTGGGGCATAGAGCTTGTCTGCAAAGACGAGGTGCCCGAGGGCTTGCAATACTGTGCCGTACGCGCTTCCTACCTGCGGATTGCTGCTGAGAACGAGACAATCAACGTCTTTGACTGTGAGGTGCGCCGCACGAGCGACTCCCGCTTTGAGCGCGAGGTGTTGCTTGCACTGACAGACACCGGTGCAGCGCTCCGATGGCGCATCGACAAACGCAGCGTCGCGCAGAGTATCTTGCCCGAGCGTGGCCAATGCCTGCGCATCCACATCCCCACCGAGTCAGTCAACCTCGTCTGCCACTAGTGCTTCGTATGCGCCTTCGCGCAGGAGGTTGAGAAAAACGCCTCTGCAACTTCTCTTGCCAAAAAAAACAGCAAGTAACCCATACAAACTCACAAACCCGCGTTATTCTGCACGCAGATACAGAACCTAGTGGTAAACTGGTGAACAGTAACGCATGGCTGAGTTCAACCCTATCTGCAAACAGTGGCGAACAGCGCGCTTTGCTCGATGTTTTCTGGTTTTTTGTGAAACACGGGCAGATATTGTGGATTTTTGCGATGGAATCGAATCACTCTATTGACCGAGCCAGCATGTCTGTTACTATTCTTAAGCAGGAGTTTCATGTTCTTTTTGTGCGACTTCATCCGGTCCATGGCGCAAGTGGAGGATACGTATGCCTGACGTAACTGGCAGGGATCACCTGGCGGTGATAAAAGTTGTAGGTGTCGGCGGCGGCGGTACAAACGCTGTTAATCGAATGATCGAGGCTGGCATAAAAGGAGTAGAGTTTATCGCGATCAATACTGATCGCCAGGCACTTCTCATGTCGGATGCCGATCAGACCGTGCACATCGGTGAAGACATAACGCGTGGCCTTGGGGCAGGTGCAAACCCAGCAATCGGAGCTCAGGCCGCCGAAGAAAGCCGTGCAGAGATCCGCAATGCCATCGGCGGTGCCGACATGGTATTCGTGACCGCAGGCGAGGGAGGAGGAACCGGCACCGGGGCTGCTCCCATAGTTGCTGAGATTGCCCGTGACGAGATTGGTGCTTTGACCGTCGGTGTCGTCACTAAGCCCTTCAGCTTTGAGGGGCGCAAACGCCGCGCTCAAGCTGACGACGGCATAGCGCTCCTGGCCAGCAAGGTCGATACGCTCATAGTCATCCCCAATGACCGCTTGCTCCAGATCGTCGAGAAGAAGACCTCGATGCTCGATGCCTTCCGTATTGCGGATGACATCCTGCGTCAGGGCACACAGGGCATCACCGACCTCATCACCATTCCTGGCCTCATCAACCTCGACTTTGCTGACGTGCGAACTGTCATGAAGGATGCTGGCACTGCCATGATGGGCATAGGCATCTCTTCTGGAGAAAATCGCGCTGTCGAGTCTGCTACGGCTGCAATCTCAAGCAAGCTGCTTGAGGCTTCGATCTCCGGAGCGAGCCGTATCCTTGTGTCGGTGGCGGGCGCATCTGACATGAGTCTTATCGAGTTCTCGGAGGCCAATGAGACGGTCACAGAGGCAGCAGACCCCGATGCCATCATCATCTCAGGTTCGGTCATTGACGACACCTTAGATGATCAGATTCGTGTCACCGTCATCGCAACGGGCTTCAACGACAGAAATACCCAGGAATCGCTCAACTTCGGTTTTGGTGGCGCCCAATCCACGCCTGCGAATAACCGGGCTTCTTATGAGGAAGAGTTTGAAGAGGCGCCCGTTTTCTCGTCGTCTGGCCGCCAGAACGCTCAACAGCAATCTCCGAATGTCCTTGATGACGACTACATTCCTGATTTTCTGAGAAAAGGCTTCTAGGACTCGTGGATATCTCCACCAATTACGCCACTGTCCTCAAAGAGGTAGCGGCGGCTTGTGCGCGCGTTGGGCGTGACCCGTCTGAGGTACGCGTCGTCGCCGTAAGCAAAACGGTGGGGGTCGCAGAGGTCGCCGCAGCAATTGCAGCGGGCATCAGGGATTTTGGCGAGAACCGCACGGCGCTCTTCCAGGAGAAGCAGGCTGCATTTTCGCAGGTGAACTGGCATTTTATCGGATCCATTCAAACCAATAAGGTAAAAGACTTCGTGGGCAAAGCCGCGCTCGTGCATTCCGTGGCCTCAGAGCGTGCCCTCATCGCCATCGCACGGCGTGCCGAACTGCTTGCCGTGACCCAGCCCGTATTGCTTGAGGTGAATGTGTCGGGCGAGGTCAGCAAAGACGGTATCGCCCCCACAGAACTTCCTGACCTGCTTTCTATTGCTCGGGGCCTTTCAGGCATCAGGGTACGAGGTCTTATGACTATGGCACCCCAGGGGGAGCCTGAAGCGACGCGTGCGGCCTTCAAGGGTCTGCGCCTGCTCCGTGATAAACTTGCCACAAGCGATGAGTCGCTCGTTTGCCTTCCTCCGGCTCCGGATGCGGCTCTAACAACAAGCGGTTCTCGCGGTTTCCAACCCCTCGTTGACAGTCGTGTAACACTTTATGAGCTTTCTATGGGGATGAGTGAAGACTACTCCATTGCAGTGGAAGAAGGTGCTACAATAGTGCGCATAGGCAGGAGCATCTGGATGTGATGAACTCGGGGGTGTTCCCGTCGTCGACGCATAAGACACCTTGATTGCAACTCGCGTCGTATACGTAATCGGTTTGGAGTGATATGGGCATACTGGACAACGTCAAGAGCCGCCTGGGCTTCGGTGAGGTGCGTGATGACCAAGATGATGGTTATTACGATGACTATGAGAACGCCTCCTATGATCGCGGTGACTCGCGTAACGATTACGACGATCGCGAGGGAGGATATGCTGGGGATAGCGGCGGGTTTGCCACTGAAGACGGTTCCCGTGCACTTCATGAGAGTGCCACAACCCGCCGTGGCTTCGGTGTCAACCACACCACCTATCGCAGTGACGACCACGCACCGCTTGTCACCCAGTCTGATGTACGCTCTACCCCAGCGCCGCTGTCGCAGGCACAGGATTACAACCCGGATCGTATCCCAAGGCCTCGTGCCTACACGCGGAGCACAAATAGCTATCAGCCTCAGGGACTCAACGAGGATGCGCTTGCGTTTCGCGATGGCTTGGCTCGCTCGGGCACCAACTCACTTTCACAGCTCCAGGAGTCGCGTCTGCGGCTTGAGGATACCGGTCGGTTCAGAGCCGTCTCTTCCGATGTCGCGCAGACTGCCGCGCGGCCACCGAGCCTTAGAGCGGATTCGGCTCCCCGTGCCCGTGTTCAGGCTCCTGACCAAGCGCAGGCGCATAATGCGACCTACGGCAATGTCACACAATTCCCGAATGGTCGGGTTACTCAACGCACGCGCCGTCGCATCGAGTTCCTGCAGCCGGCAACCTATGCTGACGCCGAGCAAGTAACACATCATCTGAAGGGCAGTATCATAGTCGTGCTCGACCTGCGAGCGACACGGCCAGAGCTGGCCAAGCGTATACTGGACTTCTCCTTTGGCGTGGCGAGTGCCGTCGATGGGCAGGTTGACCGTTTTGCGGAACGTGTCTATGTCTTCACCAAAGGAGGCGTTCTGACCGCAGAGGAACGCAGCGCCATCGCAGAGCGCTGAGAGGAAAGAGGACATGGAGGATATCGCAGCAAGACTTGGCAAGATCGCGATGATCGGGGGCGGCAAGATGGGGGAGGCCATCGTCGCTGGGCTGGTCAACGGAGCCTTGTTCGATCCCAATTCAATCGTTGTGGCTGATCCGGGCGCAGATCGTCGCGCATACCTTTCACATACCTATGCCATCTCCTGTGTGGAGGATGGCAGACAGATCAGTAAGCCTACCACCGTTATCCTCGCGGTGAAGCCTCAGGTTCTGCGTGAGGTCATCGCGACGCTTGCCACCAACTCCGACTGCAAGCCCGAGCGCGTCATCTCCATTGCCGCAGGGATCACAACGGCTACGATTCGCTCGGTGTTTCCCGATGCCGCAGTTATCCGCGTCATGCCGAATGCCCCACTCATGGTAGGTGCCGGCATGAGCTGCATCTCCGTTGCCGAGGGGACCCCTCGCTCAGAGGGTGAACTGGTGCGCGAGCTCTTCTCGCTTATGGGTGAGGCGCTCCTCATTGACGAGGGGTTGCTTAATGTTACGACTGCGCTTTCCGGTTCAGGGCCAGCCTATTTTGCGCTTTTCGTTGAAAAGCTCAGTGAGGCGGGCGTTGCGGCAGGGCTCACGGAGTCAGAATCTCTGCTCCTGGCGCAGCAAACCCTCATTGGGACTGGTCGCTATCTCGCTTTGACGGGGCAAACGCCCTCCGAGCTCAGGGCTGCGGTTACCAGCCCGAACGGTACAACCCAGGCAGCTCTTGAGTGCATGGAGACGGGCGGATTTACTGCGCTGGTCAATGATCTCGTGCAAGCGGCTCTGCGTCGGGCGGAGGAGTTGGCATGATTCTTGAGACCCTGGGGAATGCGGCAGCCAACCAACTGGCAGTATCTCTGTTACCGTTTGCTCTTAAGCAAGTTATCCTGGTGGTCTTCAATTTCTATGTCATACTTATCATTGTCTGGGCCTTGTTTTCATGGTTTGATCATAGTAAAGGCATCCTGAATGACATCTATAATATCATCGATGCTGTGGTTAGCCCTTATGTCGGCCTGTTTAAGCGGTTCATTCCCTCAATGGGGGGGTTCGATATTTCGCCAATGATTGCCATTGTTGTGCTGTATGTGGTTCAACGGCTGCTACTTGGTTTATAATGGTCGGGCGACAAGACTACGAGAGGAATCGTTATGAGTATAACAGCGTTGGAAATCCAGCAAGTGAGTTTTGGGACGGCCAAGCATGGCTATGACCCCCAGGAGGTTGATGATTTCCTTGAGCGCGTAGCCGAGGATGTCGATACGCTCAATCGAGCTATCGCTGAGGCTGCTGCGCGGGTCAAAGCCGCAGAAGAGCGCATATCTGCTGCTGAGGAGCGTGCACACAAAGCCGAGGAGGCCGCCAAGGTTGCCCCGGCCGCAGAGGAGGAGCCTCCTGCTCACACCGCGGCACATGCTGCAGAGCTTGCAATCTCACAGGAGACGATATCCAAGGCCTTCATTGCGGCACAGCGTTCTGCTGATGCCTTGCAGGAAGAGGCGCGCATTGATGCGGAGGAGCTTTATCGCGAAGCCGTGGAGAGCGCGAAGAACATCGTCAGGGATGCACATTCTGAGAAACAGCAGATTCTCGGTGACCTGGAGAATCTGCGAGGGCTCTCCGAGAAGTTCCGGACGGACTTTCTCTCGCTGCTTAACCATTATTCGACCGATGCCACCAAGCGTTTTGATGCCTTCAGCAAAGTAATCCCTGACACAGAGCTTCCTGCGTCGTTTGCGAAGGCCGTAGCCAGTGTCCCCGCTGAACCACCGGCAAGCACTCCGCGATCACGGAGAAAGGTTGAGGGTAAGACGGCCACAAAGGAACCAACACCTGACACGGGGCTCACGACAATCATCGATCGGCTGGCACCGCTCAAGGATGCAGGATCCACTGGTCTGCTTGAAGAAGACGATGACCTCGACATCGAGGAAATCGACTGAGCACGCTCAAAGTCAAAGTCACTCCCCGGTCGGGATCAGATGCCATAATCGGTTGGAGTGACGAGGGGCGCACTGAGCTTTGCGTGCGGGTGACTGCTCCTCCTGAAGGCGGCAAGGCAAATGATGCGGTCGTCAAGGTGCTCGCAAAGTCCCTAGGGCTGCCAAAAAGCGCCATCGAGGTCACACGTGGGCACAGTTCGCGCCATAAGTTGCTGATGTTTGATATGCCTGAAGAGCACTATGGGGTTTGGGTTCGTGGAGTGCCGTATTGTGGAGCCCGGGATTCTCAACGAGGGTAAGGCGGCTCCTGATTTGCTATCGTTCGGTTCACTATCCTCAACACACGTGTGTGTTGGACGGCCGTAAGGAGTTCTCATGGGCTTTGCCATCATCACCGACTCATCAGCGAATCTCACTGATGAACAGATAAAGAACTACGATCTGCACATACTCTCGCTCGAGTTTCTTGTAGACGGAGCTTCATATCGCGGTTACACTGAAGGGGAGAAGACTGACAATAAACAGTTCTATGAGATGATGCGCAAGGGCAAAGTCGTCAAGACCTCGCTTGTGAGCCTCAATGAAGCGGACGTGACATTGCGGTCCAGCTTTGAAAAGGGCAACGATGTCCTTTACCTCGGATTCGACTCCGCAATCTCCGGCACCTATGATGCTGTGAGCATGTATATGGAAAAGGTACAGCGTGATGAGTTCCCCGAACGCAAGCTCCGCTGTGTGGATACCCTTGCCGCCGCGCTCGGTCAGGGTCTTTTCGTCGTCGAGGCCGCAAAGAAGCGCGAGCAGGGTGCGGCGCTCGATGAGATTGCCGACTGGGCTTTGTTTAACCGTCTCAAATTCGCGCATTGGTTTACGGTTGATGATCTCAACTACCTGCAACGAGGTGGTCGTCTCTCCAAGGGTGTCGCCATAGCGGGCACCATCCTCAATATCAAGCCGATTCTGCAGGTTGATTTTGAGGGACGTCTCGTCCCGGTCGAAAAGGTCAGAGGACGCAAGAAGTCCATCCAGGCGTTGTACGAGAAGTTTGCTGCCACCGCAGCTGAGCCCAAGAACGCGCAGCCGGTTTTCATATCGCACGGGGATTGCCTTGAAGACGCCGAGGAGCTTGCCGGTCTCATCCGCGAGAACCACGGAGTCACAAACTTCGTTATCAACGATCTCGACCCCGTTATCGGAGCCCATGCTGGCCCCGGTACACTCGCTCTCTTCTTCATCTCAGCAGAAGATCGCTAGAACCATACACAGGAGCCGGTCAACACTCGACCGGCTCCTGAACTTCCCCCTGTCATAAATCCCCTTGCAAATACCCCAGGAGCTCTATCGGGTTTAACCTGAATCAGGTGTAGAAGAGTATGTGGTTGTAGCTTGGCACCGGCCAGTAATCGTGGCCAACCAGTATCTCTACGGCGTCTACCGCATTGCGCACGGTCTCCATGGCGGGGATGACCTTCGTCTGATACGCCTGAGCGTTCTCGAGGGAATCCTCGGTGGCAGCCGCCGCCTCGATGGCCTTCTCAAGCACGGCAGCACCCGCACTGATTGCGTTGATACCGTCCGTGAGCTTCTCGAGCAAGGCCTCTTCGGCAGAGGTGTCAAGCTTATCGCTGATATCCTTTTTGGATGCTATGCCCTCCGCGACAAGGGTTGAGTATTCGATAATCGCGGGAATGAAACGGGCGTGTGCCATGCGAGCGGTAACGAGACCCTCGATGTTGACCTTCTTGGAGTAGTGCTCGAGCTTGACCTCATAGCGGCTTTCGACCTCTGACTTAGAGAGGACGGCAAAGCGGTCAAAGAGCTCAAAACTCTCCTGGGTGATAAACTGCGAGAGGGCATCAGGCGTGCTTTTGAGGTTGAGGAGTCCGCGCTTCTCGGCCTCGATAGGCCAGTCAGCGCTGTAGTTGTCACCGTTGAAGATGATGCGCTGATGATCGCTCAGGGTCTTCTTCAGCCAATCACGTGAGGCGCTCTCGAAGTCCTTACTCCCTTCGATGGTGTCCGCAAAATCACTGAGCGTTTTTGCGATGATGGTATTGAGCACCATATTCGCATCAGAAAGGTTGACCTCAGAGCCTGCCATGCGGAACTCAAACTTATTGCCCGTGAACGCAAACGGTGAGGTTCGATTGCGATCCGTGCTGTCCTTCGGGAAGGTCGGGAGCACCTCAACGCCGAGGTTCATGAACACGTCACCAGCTGAAGTGTGTGCATGGCTGGAGATAATGGCCTCGACGACCGCCGCAAGCTCATCGCCCAGGAAGATGGATATGATTGCCGGCGGCGCTTCATTAGCGCCGAGCCGGTGGTCGTTGCCGGCGCTGGCAACACTCATTCTGAGCAGCCCCTGATACTCGTCGACAGCCTTAATGACCGCAGTCAGAAAGACGAGGAACTGCAGATTGTCATAGGGGGTCTTGCCGGGATCGAGCAGGTTCTGCCCGTCGGCGGAGATGCTCCAGTTGTTGTGCTTACCGCTGCCGTTGATGCCTTCAAAGGGCTTCTCATGGAGGAGGCAGACGAGTCCATGGTGTGATGCGAGCAGGCGCATCTTCTCCATCGTCAACAGGTTTGAGTCTATGGCGGCATTGGTGGTGAGAAAGACGGGTGCAAGCTCATGCTGTGACGGTGCAACCTCGTTGTGCTTGGTCTTGGCGGGTATATCGAGTTTCCAGAGCTCGCGATCAAGTTCTTGCATGAAGCGTGAGACCGTGGGACGGATTGCGCCAAAGTAGTGCTCCTCAAGCTCCTGACCCTTGCAGGGTGCGGCACCAAAGAGCGTGCGTCCGGTCAGTATGAGATCGAGTCGGTCGGCGTAGTCCTTCTCCTTGATAAGGAAGTACTCCTGCTCGGCACCGACCGTCGTGGAGACCTGTACCGGCGTTTTGCCAAAGAGCTTCAAAACGCGCTTGGCCTGCTCGTTGATGGCAGCCATAGAGCGCAGGAGTGGGGTCTTTTTGTCGAGCGCCTCGCCGCCATAGGAGATGAAGGCCGTGGGGATGCAAAGCACGCTGTCCTTGATGAATGCAAAGCTTGTCGGATCCCAGGCGGTGTAACCACGAGCCTCAAAGGTGGCGCGGAGGCCTCCTGAGGGGAAGCTCGATGCGTCGGGTTCGCCCTGTATGAGCTCCTTGCCCGAGAAAGCAAGCAGGGTTGAGCCATCATCCTGTGGGTTGATGAAGCTGTCATGTTTTTCTGAAGTGATGCCGGTCAGGGGCTGGAACCAGTGCGTATAGTGCGTCGCACCCTTCTCGATCGCCCATTCTTTCATGGCATGTGCCACGGCATTGGCAATCTCGATGTCCAGCGTCTTGCCTTCCTTGATTGTTTGAGCGAGCTGCTTGTACGTCACCTTGGGCAGCCGTTCCTGCATGATGCGGTCGTTGAAGACCAGCTCTCCATAGATCTCAGTGATAGATGACATCCCGGACTCTCCTTTTTCATAACGTATATGGCAGAATACACAGTACGGCATAATTGTTTCGACTTGATTAAATCGCAGGATGATTTCCGGCGCGAGGCCATTCAATGCCTCCTGCGGCATCTTGTCCTCTGCGCCACGCTGCGCCTGCGCTTTCGTCTTCGTCGCCGACAATCATAACAGGTCGGGGAGGAAGAGCGCTATACTGTCACCTGCGATACGTGGGGGATGTGAGGATACCACCGACTGATGGGACGATTGTGAACTATGACGTACAAGATCTGACGCGTGCTGAAGCTGGCGAGGCACGCATCGAATGGGCAGACCGCGATATGCCGGTGCTCGCCAGCATCCGGGCGCGCTTCGAGCGCGAGAAGCCCTTGGAGGGAGTGCGCATATCCGCCTGCCTCCATGTGACGACCGAGACCGCCAACCTCATGCGGACCCTCGTTGCGGGAGGCGCTGACGTTGTCTTGTGTGCCTCGAACCCCCTCTCTACGCAAGACGATGTGGCTGCGGCGCTCGTCGCACGCTACGGCGTGCGCACCTATGCCATCAAGGGGGAGGACACGCCGACCTATTACGCACACATAAACGCTGCAATCGATCACAAGCCACAGATAACCATGGATGACGGTGCAGATGTGGTCGGCTGCATCCACGCGGAGCGCCGTGAAGCGCTCGCTGACATTATCGGAGGCACCGAGGAGACGACGACCGGGGTCATACGACTCGCAGCCATGGCGGCAGACGGCGCGCTCAGCTATCCAATCATTGCAGTAAACGATGCCAAAACCAAGCATTTTTTTGACAATCGCTACGGAACCGGGCAATCGACGCTTGACGGTGTCATTCGTGCCACCAACCGCCTCCTGGCAGGGCGCACGCTCGTGCTCAGCGGCTACGGCTGGTGCGGGCGCGGGGTAGCCCTCCGCGCACAGGGCATGGGTATGAATGTCATTGTCTGCGAGATCGACCCACTCAAGGCGCTTGAGGCGCATATGGATGGCTACCGTGTCATGCCAGCGGTTGAGGCGGCTGCGCAGTGCGATATCTGGATAACCGTCACAGGCGACCTCAATGTCATCGACGAGCCAGCCTTTGCAACCATGAAAGATGGGGCGATCATCTGTAACTCCGGCCACTTTAATTCTGAGATCAACATCCCCTGGCTTGAGGAGCACGCGCGCAAACGCGAGCTGAAGCCGCTGGTGGAGGAGTATGTCTTCGCCGATGGGCGCGCCATCATCCTGCTCGCAGAGGGAAGGCTTGTCAATCTTTCCGCTGCCGAGGGGCACCCCGCAGAGGTCATGGATATGAGTTTTGCCAATCAGGCGCTGTGTGCGGAGTACATCGTGCGCAACGCTGCTTTGCTCAAACCCTCGGTTCATCTCGTGCCCGAGGACATAGATACCGAGATAGCTCGTCTCAAGCTTGCAAGTCTTGGAGTTAGTATCGATACGTTGACGCCTGCGCAGGAGGAATACCTGCGTTCGTGGCAGAAGGGAACAATCTGATGTCTGAGGTCGGATCAGAGAAGGCGCTCCGCGCCCGCCTTGAGGAGTTGCCGCGTACCATCTGGTGGGAGGCCGCCTCTTCAGGAGACAGGCCTGCCGTCTGCCTTATCGACCAGACGCGCCTGCCGTTTCGAGAAGATGTGCGCAGGTGCCATACGCTTGAGGATGTTGAAGGAGCCATACAGTCGCTTGCGCTGCGTGGCGCGCCGGTTCTTGGCGTCGCGGCGGCTCTGGCACTCGCTTTATGGAGCGAGAATGAGTCGGGCGAGACCGATGTTGACGCCTGGTTAGTCGGCCTCGATATTGCCGCTGCACGTATCGCGCAGGTTCGGCCGACTGCGGTAAACCTCGCTTGGGGAGCAGAGCGGATGCGCGCCTTTGCCCATACGCTTGACGGTGTTCTGGATGAGCGCAAGGCCGCTATTCTTGACTTTGCCCTGCGCCTGGTCGATGAGGATGAGGCGGTCAACCGTGCCCTGGGCGCCAAGGGGGCGGAGCTTCTCAAGCCCCAGGCGCGTGTTTTGACGCACTGCAACACAGGATCACTTGCGACCGTGTTTTTTGGGACGGCACTCGGAGTTGTCTATTCTGCCTACGACCAGGGGCGCGTCAGCCAGGTCTGGGTCTGCGAGACCCGACCGCTTAACCAGGGAGGGCGCCTGACGACCTGGGAGCTCATGCGGGCGGGCATCCCCTGCACCCTGATTGCCGACGATGCAGCAGCAAGCCTTATGGCTGCGGGCGAGGTCGATGCCGTGCTCGTTGGTGCGGATCGTATCTGCGCAAACGGTGACGCCGCCAATAAGATCGGAACTTTGGCACTGGCAATCGCCGCGAACCATTATCATGTTCCCTTCTATGTGTGTGCACCGCTCTCAACCTTCGACGCAACGCTCAAGGACGGTTCTCAGATACCCATCGAGCGACGCGCTTCCTCTGAACTGCAGGGCTTTGGTGCCTCGGGAGTTGTTGTGCCGGATTCCCGGCTTATCGCAACGGTTCTGTCTGCTGTTACGGGTAAGGGCAAGCGCAGCTTCAAGCTCAAAGAAGGGCATCGAGCCAGCATCGAACGCGTCACAGGGGGCTATGCTTTCGACACCTGGCTCAGGACAACACCCCAGAAAACAAGGGTCTACAATCCTGCCTTTGACGTGACTCCGGCAAGCTTGATAAGTTCCTTTGTTACCGAGACCGGCGTCTACGCCCCTCATGAGCTTGAGTCAGTGTGACGCGGAAAGACGACAAAACGACGTGACTGAGTGAACCCGCTTGTAGAAGCCGCTCTTGAGTTCGTTTGGCCGACCCGTTGTGTTGGCTGTGATGAGCACGGCTCGTTGCTTTGTCCCTCCTGCCGAGAAGCGCTTCCTTTTATCGATCCTGCGCTTGCCTGTCCGCGCTGCGGTGCTCCTTTTGGTCAACGCGTCTGTACAGAGTGTTCGACCGCCGAGGGTCTACGTCCTCTGCCCTTTGATGGCGCAGTCAGTGCCTGTGAGTTCACGGGCACGGCGGCTCGTCTTGTCGTCGCCTACAAAGACCAATTTGAACGGCGCTTGGCTCCGGTTATTGCAGGTCTTATCTTTGAGGTCATCCCGCGGGATTGGGTTCGTACAAGTGACAGTATCACCTGGATTCCCTCGGATGCCGAGGCGCTGCGCAGACGCGGATTCGATCATATGGAGGCGGTCGCAGAAGAGCTCGCTGCGATTATCGGTCGTCCGGCCAGCATGCTGCTCTCTAAGGCAAACGCCACAGACCAACGCGTGCTCGACAAGCAGGAGCGAGCGGATAACATGCGTGGAGCCTTTGAGCTTATCGCCGAGCCTCCCCAGCGCATCCTTCTTATCGACGATGTGCTTACTTCCGGAGCAACCCTTGAAGGGGCATCACAGATGCTTCTCACCGCCGCCAGAACCGTTCATGTAGCCACATTCGCACGCGTTTGGTGAGTGAGGGAACCGGACATAGGTAACGTCCCCTTTTGCCCCCCTTTTGTCCCCCCTTTTGTCCCCCTTTTGTCCGGTAACCCCAATTGAGGATTGGTACCTACCTGATTACTCTTCTGCAACGAGCCGCCCTATTCTCTGCTGGTTCTGCTAAAATTGTTCGGTTCCCTCCAGGTCTGTGGTTGCGGAGACTTTCTGTAAAGAGAGCTCTCTTAGTCCAAGGTAGATGCGGCCTAAAGGATCCACGTAAACCAGCGGGTCTCTCTGCTGGCGAGCACGGCGCGTCTTAGGGGTAAGTCGTACCGCTCGGTGTAAGGGGCATCCGCCCCCCGGGCGAGAGGGTCAGTAGTGAGATCGTATCAAGCAAAAGCCCCCGTATGCGAGTGTGGGGTCAAAGACCAGGTCAGCTGGAGGGAACCTTATCAAAAAGGACGCACAGTAGCGTCTGTGAGGGCATAAAGAGGATGGTGTCGAGCAAACGATGAAGCGGATGCGTTCTATTCTATCGGTGGTTTTGGTTTTTATGATGGTTGCCCTCTCATTCGGGCTTTCCGGCTGCTTTTTCAACCAGGAGCAGGGGACAGGTCTGACCTTGTCCGATCCGGCGGTCACCACGCCGACGATAGCAACTCCCGGAGTGCTTCGGGTCGGGGTTGATTCGTCCCATGGTCCTTTTGCCGGTATCGTGGACGGAAAAATCGTCGGGATCGACAGGGATATAGCGGCCGCAGTTGCTGAGCGTCTCGGCTTGCGTCTTGAGTTGATCGATATCGCCAACCAGGATCCCACTCAGATGTTGGCGGAGGGTACGGTTGATATCGTAATGGGGGTCAAAAAGAGCAACGAGGTCTCTCCGCAAAACGGGCTGATAGGTCCCTATATCGTCGATGGGCCCGCAATCTTCGTGATAAACCAGTCCGGCGTACCCCAGCCGCTCGATCCGGCGACACTCAACGGTCAGACCATCGTTACCAAGGCGGATACGCGCGCAGCCTGGCAGGCGCAGCAGGCCTACGGCTCAGAGAATGTCATCGAGCTTGAATTAGCCCCCAATGAGATAGCCCCGATTTTCGATCAGCTCAAGAGCGGTGAAGTAACCTATGCGGCCGTGGACGCGGTCAGTGGATCGCATATCGCTGCGGTTAACTATGATGACATCGTCTGTGCGGCCTTTCTTGCAGACAAGGATGGCGTGTACCCTGAAGGCGTCTACATGGCAGTGCGACCAGATAATACCGAACTCGCCAACAAGGTTACCCAGGCTCTGCAGGGGATGCGTGATGGTGGGGAGCTGACGGTCATAGTCAGCAAGTGGCTCGGCCCTGTCTCCACATCCGTACTGACGGGCAAACAGGCAATAGAGTCACATACGGTCACGCCAGAGCTCGGTGGGGCTACGAGTGGCGGGACAGATACAGGTGCCGACCCCAACGCTGCCCCGAACTCCCTACAATAGACCTATACGTACCCTTTAACCATAAATTAACATATGATAGCGGTTTGCTGTCTCCAATCATCGATGTTTTGCGGTACCCTATACCCTGCTCACTTTAGTGAGACAAAGGGACATGGAAAAGTAAGCTAAGAGGAGGTTTACAATGTTGAGAGTCAAGAAAGGCCTTGCGCTTCTGATGGTACTAGTGCTGGCGATGAGTCTGTCGTTGTTCGGCTGTGGGACCAGCGCCCCCAGCGGTTCCGATGAACCGAGCACCACAGACGACCAGCCCGTGGCCGCAAAGACGGAACTCGTCGAGTTCCCTGCGACCAGCGAGGCGCTCGCTGCTCTTGAGGCAGGCAATGTGGAGGCGGTCGTATTCGACGAGCCCGTGGCGGTCGAGCAAGTTGCAAATACCTATACGGATGCTGAGATCATCGAGGTTATCCCGACGGGCGAGCAGTACGGTTTTGCGGTCTCCAAGGATAACCCAGAGCTCACCGCAGCGGTTAACTGGGCACTGGGTGACATTGAGAAGGATGGTTCGTTCGCTCCTATCTTTGAGAAGTATTTCCCTGGAGTCTCGGTTCCCAAGCTGACGACTTCTGCCACACCTGCAAGCAAGCCGGATCTGACCGCTATCAAGACCGTCACCGCAGGCACGCTTACGGTTGGTTCCGATTGTGACTACCCGCCCTTCATCTACATGGAGGGGGAAACTCCTGCCGGCTTCGAGTATGAGATTTTGCAACTGGTCGGGGAGAAGCTTGGTTTGAAGATTGAGTATCTGGCACCACAGGCATTCGACTCCATCCTAGCTTCTGTTTCGGCAGGCACAAAGATGGATATCGGTGTCTCATCCTTTACCATCAATGACGTACGCCTTGAAACCGTTGATTTCTGTGTGCCGTACTTCGATTCCAATCAGGCGGTAGTAGCGCTCAAGTCCAAGGGCTACACGAGTGTTGAGGATCTGAGGGGTAAGAAGGTTGCTGCCCAGTCCGGCACGACCGGCGCTGATTGGGTACGTGAGAACCTGATGTAATAACCTGCGACTCTGCTGGCTGCTCCTTTGAGCAGCCAGCAGAATCCGGAATAGACTATGCGGCTCTTTGAATCCTTCCCAGAAAGACGGTTGATGACGAAAAGCGCTACTGCAAGGATTGCGCAACTGCTACTCACCTTTGTGGTGGCGTTTGTTGTTGCGTCTTTTTTCGCCCTTGTCGCCTTGGCACCCCTTGAGGCTGACGCGCTAACGGTGAAACGAACAACTGCCAGTTCGAATGAATCTGCTGGCAACAATATCATCGGTGGTGAACCTACTCGTGTGACTTGGGAGGCAGTGGTTGCCGATAACGAAGAGATTGCCTCACTGAATCTCAAGTTTCCTGAAGGCTGCTCCCTTGCCGACGATGCCAGCGCCAGGGTAACGGTGATCGAGGGTACCAAGCGCGTCGACACCCTGACCGAACTGCCCATAACCGCAGATGAGGCAGTCATCAACTTCTCTGACCCAGTGCCGAGTGGTATGATTTTGCGCGTTGAGGTATATCATATATGCCTGCCGGCCTTTGGAGGTACCTATAGCCTGACCGGATCCTATGTCGATGGCAAGGGTGTAGAGAGAGAGCTGGAGGCATCTCCGACCATAACGGTTATCGGCATGCCTTTTAATCAGGCGCTCATCAAATGGCTCGGGGATCAATCCTGGGTTCAGTGGTGGAACTCATTCACCTTCTGCAAGATATTCCTGAATCCGCAGGTCGCCGCCGCCGCCATCCCTAATACCTTCATAGGCTGGTTGCGCTCGCTCGGCCTTGTGCTCGTCGGCTTTCCCCTGGCCATACCCATCGGTCTCGGTATTGCGTTTTTGAGGATGTCGACGCTGCCGCCCCTCCGCTTTGTTGCTTCGATCTACGTGAACGTCATCCGTGGTACGCCGCTATTCCTGCAGATATACATTGCCTTCTTCGGTCTACCGCTTCTTGGTCTGAAGGTGGACGAATATCTACTCGGTATTCTGGTACTTGCCATGAACTCGAGTGCCTATCTAGGTGAGATCTTCCGGGCGGGCATCCAGTCCATCCACAAGGGGCAGTTCGAGGCAGCGGCTTCGCTCGGGATGAATAAGCGCCAGACGATGTTCTCGGTCATCATTCCGCAGACCATACGTCGCGTCATCCCAACGGCAACCTCCGAGTTCATCCTGCTCTACAAAGACACCTCGCTGCTCGCTGCCGTCGGTGTCATGGAGCAGATGATGTTCGCAAAGACTATGGTAGCCACAACGGGGAACATGACCCCCTATATGGTCGCCGCAGGCTACTACCTGATTGTGACCCTGCCCTTGACGCGGATCATCTCGACCTTTGAGAAGAGGCTGGCCGCCGCAGAGGGGCAGGACGCGCCAGACGACAAGGCAAAGGGCAAGAAGAAGGCTCGGCGTGTAGGCTTATTCAAGACAACAGTACCAACGAACACCATTGACACGGGTTTAACCGCAAAGAGCGATCCCGACCAGCATTCGAGCCAGTGAGCGTGGTAGATCATGTGTGCAGATAAATCCACAAGAACCATCGTCAGCATCAGGAACCTCTACAAGGCATTTGGCAACAACGAGGTGCTGAAGGGTGTCGATCTGAACGTCGCACGTGGTGAGGTTGTTGTCATTTTAGGACCTTCGGGCTCGGGGAAATCGACCCTGCTGCGCTGCGTGAACCTGCTTGAGAAGCCCACTTCGGGCGAGATCTGGCTTGAAGATACCGAGATTACCGCGCCTAAGACCGACGTGAATAAAGTGCGTGAACGCATCGGGATGGTGTTCCAGTCTTTCAACCTCTTTCCGCATCTGTCGGCCAAGCGCAATGTCATGCTCGCCCAGCGCAAGGTGCTCAAGCGCTCCAAAGAGGATGCCGAGCGCATCGCGCTGGAACAATTGGAGAAGGTCGGGCTCGGAGACCGCGTCAACTATCTGCCCGCGCAACTCTCCGGTGGTCAGCAACAGCGCGTGGCCATTGCACGTGCACTGGCGACCGACCCGCACGTTATGCTCTTTGACGAGGCGACCAGCGCGCTTGACCCCGAGCTTGTGCGCGGTGTCCTCGATGTCATGCGCTCGCTTGCCGAGGCCGGCATGACCATGATGGTCGTTACCCACGAGATGGGCTTTGCCCGCGAGGTAGCAGACCGTGTCATCTTTATGGACGAGGGTGTTATCGTCGAGCAAGGCTCGCCCCAGGAGGTCTTTGACCACCCCACATCCCCACGCACACAGGATTTCTTAGGACACATCTCCTGATACAGATGTGCCGTTTATCGCTTTTCGGTTACAAACGAGGAAAATCTCTCTGAAACGCGCTATCCTGAAATCTCAGGGAAACGCAACGGCAAGGGAGGGTATATGGATATCAGGGTAACCGGTCGCAAGATGACGATCAGCGAGCCTCTGCGCGCCTACGTTGAAGAGAAGATCGGGAACTCCGTCAAGGTATTCAATATCACGCCCATGGCCGCTGAAGTCGTGTTGCGCAAAGAGCGCAATCCCGCCAACCCACGTCCGGCTATCGCCGAGGTCACCCTTCTCACCAAGGGGCATGTCATCCGCACTGAAGAGCGCGAAGAGGACATGTACGCGGCAATCGATGTTGCCGCGGCAAAGGTGGAGCGTCAGCTCCGCAAGTATAAGACCCGCGTCGTTGATAGGCGCAACCACGGACAACGCATCAACGATGTCCTCGTGCCTGAGATAGACGTAGCCCTTGCAGCTGAGCATATCGCAGCTGTTGAGGATGATGAGAAGGTTGTTCGTATTAAGGAGATCGAGCTGGAAGCACTGACTGAAGAAGAAGCGCTTATCAAGCTTGACCTGCTCGGCCATGACTTTTACGTCTATACCGACACCATAAATGGACTCACAAACGTACTCTATCGGAGGAAAGACGGAAGCTATGGCATCCTCAAACCGCGCGTCGAGGCCATCGACGGTTAAAACAAAAGCTCAGAGCCCCGCTCGAAAGCCGATAAGTAAACGCACCGCTCCGTCGACGAAGCCTTCGGTTCGGTCGTCCGTGCAGCCAAAAGCGGCATCGAAGGCAGCCCCTGACGCGCAAGGCGTTCAGCACAAGAAGGCATCCAAGCGCAAGCATCACTCCAAGGGCGCTCGCTACACCCCGGCTTTCATAGTGACAATAGCAGTCGTTGTCTGCTTTGTTGCAGCAGCGTTCATCCTCTATCCCGTTGCGCACGATTACTATGTGGCACAGCGGCAAAACGACCGCCTGAAAGCCGAAAGACAGGCACTGCTTGAGCGCAATGAGAAGATACAGGAAGACATCGATCAGCTTGATACGCCTGAAGGGGTTGCGGATCGGGCTCGTGAGAAGTTCGGCTGGGTGCGAGAAGGGGAGCAGGCGGTCAACATCACCGGATTGCCCATAGTGGACTCGACAACGGAGTTGCCGGGCGCGGTGTTGCCTGGCTCCGTGGAGAGTGAAGGCGACTGGACAACGCTGTTTCTTGACGAATTCTTTGGTGTTGCGCCAGCAGAGACCCCCGCACTTGCAGAAGATCCCATCCCCGGACTCTGAGTATGCGCGTAGCAGCTATCGATCTTGGAACCGTCACCTCTCGTCTTTTGGTTGCCGACGTGGATGCTCAGGGGTTTCATGAGCTTGAGCGTGTCACGATCATCACGCATCTTGGAGAAGGGCTTGTCCAGAGCGGATGCATCAATTATGAGGCCTTGGCGCGCGAAAAAGCGGCCTGCAGTTCTTTCTTGGAGCACATCGAACAGTATGCGGCAGAGGGCTGTCCGGTCGAGCGCTTAAAGGCGGTCACAACCTCTGCTATGCGCGATGCCGCAAATCGCGATGAGGTGCTTGACGCCTTGCGCAGCATCGGTTTGCCGGTCGAGATTATCGCCGGGTCGCGAGAGGCCGAGCTCTCATTTCTCGGAGCCCTCAGTGGCTTCACCCCACAGGAACTAGGAGATGGAGCAGTCATGCTGGCTGATGTTGGTGGCGGCTCAACCGAGCTTATCCTTGGGCGTCGGCAGCCCTCTGCCTGGGTGCCCGAACCGAGTGCCCCCGGCAGTCAGAACTGTGGGCAGGAAGGCTCTGGGGGCTTCAGGGAGCACATTCTCTGCGCTCATTCCTTTGACATCGGGAGTCGGCGGATAACCGAGCGCTTCCTTAAGGATGACCCACCGTCTTCTGCGGAGCTCGCCGCAGCGCGAAAACACGCACGCGCCACACTCGACACCTTCATCTCCGCATTCCCCGAGCGCCCTGGCATCCTTCTAGCCGTTGCGGGTGCGGCCACATCGGTCGTATCGATGCGCGACAAATGCGCGCTCTACGATCCTGAGCGCGTGCATAAGGCCCGCGTTACTGCAGGGGAGTTACAGGATGTTCTCGATGAGCTTGCGGCGCTGCCTCTTGAGAAGAGAAAAATGCGTATCGGCCTGGAGCCCGCTCGTGCCTCAGTTATCGTTGGCGGACTGGTAATCCTCGAGCAAATCCTTGCGCTCTCTGAGCTCGATTCATTTGTAGGCTCTGAGACCGACATCCTTCACGGCATAGCGCTTTCACAGCTTGCCTGACACGGACTAATCTTGTCGTTGCTGGTAGGGGCGGTGAGACTCGAACTCACAAGGTTTCCCGGCGGATTTTAAGTCCGCTGCGTATGCCAATTCCGCCACGCCCCCATGAGCGCGTTGTGAACTCTGTAATTGCCACTGCACATGATAACAAGTAAACCGCTCCCAACACAAATACAATTGACGCAACGGTTGGGTTAACGACTCAGCCTTCTGCCTGGAAAAAGATGGATAAACAAGAAACCCGGTCGGGGAAAGACCGGGTTTCTTGTTGTCGGCCCCTCAGCCGGCGGGAGGAAGAGAGGAAGAGGGGAGGATGAGGCGCGTTTGGTGGTGCGGGGTGACGAGGATGATCCGCACCTCTCTTCTAGAGCTTTGCAAGATCCCGCCCGAGCAGGTAGGACAACGTACAGCACACACCGCCCAGGTTCTGCCCGAATACGACGAAGTTATAGGTGGTCGAGTAGAAGTCACCCGTCATGATGCCGGTGTTGTACAGCCCGGGGATCGGGGTGTCGTCATCTTCGCAGACCTGCATGTTTGAGTTAGTGCGTAGGCCGCCGCACACGGTAAGGAAGGTGCTCGCTCCGCCCGGCGAGACGCAGGAGGCGTAGAAGGGCGGGGTATTGATGGGGTGCAGCACGGACGCATTGACGTGAAACTCCTCGTCGTTGCCCTGCAGGGCATAACGGGTGTAGTCTTCGATGGACTGCTTGGCGGCGGCTACGTCGATGGGATGCAAGGCGGTTACCTGCGCGAGCAGATCGTCGATGCTGTCGGCCTTGAAGAAGGTCTTAGGAGCGTTCGGGTCGCCGCCAAAGGGACCCGGCTCCGCATTCGGGTCTACGGGTGCTGCCTGTGCTTCCCAGCTCGCAATGAGCTGTTCGGGGGTCTGCGGCAGGATGCCGTTTTCGCGTCCGACGTTGACACCAAAGGCCTCCCATTCATCCTTCAGATGCGCATAGTCCTCCTGCCACACCGAGAAGGCCCAACCGCCCGGGCGGTTGAGGAGACCGACGCCGCCGTGTCCGAAGTTGACGGTCTCGCGCTGGAAGCGCTTGCCGCTCTCATCGAGGTTGATACTCCAGCAGTTATCGATGGCATTCCAACCGGGGCCAGGCACGCCGACATTGATCATCGGGGAGATGTTGTTCTTCTGCCAGCCAGCACCAATCCACAGACCCATCTTGTGGCCATCACCTGGGAGCAGGCCGGTGAAGTTGAGCTCGATGTCATAGTTGGGGTTGTCATACCAATCCCAGTTGATGGTGTCCTTGTAGAACTTGTAGGTCCAGGGCGCATATTTGGCCATCATATCGCGGTTGATGGAGAAGTCACCCGTGGCAAGCACGACAGCTTTGTTGGCGACGAACTTCACATAGGTACCATCCTCCCGCTGGGCGACAACGGCACTGACGCGACCCTTGTTATTGTCATCGCGGATGAGCTGTCGAGCGATGGTGCTGTACTCGATGGAGCCGCCATGCTCGATGAAGGTGTCCGCATACGCCTGTGCCTGTAGCGGAGCACCAAAGAGTGCGCCAAAGGGCTGCTCGTCGGTAAAGAAGTTATGTGAGGCTGGAGGTGAATCGAGGATCCCGTCCGGATCCCAATAGCCGGGTTCCATCGAAACCTTGAGCCCCTTTTTGGTCATGATGTCGATCATCCAGTCCATCGACTCACCACTGTTGTTGCGCCACTTTGCCCAGAGTTGCTGGTTCTGTTGATAAGCGCCGGAGATGTTCTCAACCTTGAAAAGATGGTTGCACTCCAGAGCATCCTTGTCAAAGGTTACGCCCAGTGACTTCTGGTAGCTTGAGCCGATAGCCGAGTTCGAGCCCCCGCGCCCGACCGGGCGGGAGCTTGCAGAGAACAGGAATACGTCAACTCCCTGTTCCTGCGCAGACACCGCAGTGCAGAGCCCCGAGAGTCCGGCACCGACAACGACGATATCGTGAGTGATAGTCTCGGCAATTTCTGCCTCGGGGATGGGATCCGGTGGTATCTCGAAACTCCACTTGAGATCGAGCGAGTTGGCATCGAGCACTGTTCCGGCTCCGACGTTACCTGTCGGCTGGTCGCTGGCTCCTCCACTTGCGGGAGAATCGCTCGTCGGCGTGCAGGCCGCAAGGGCACCGGCTGCCGCAACGGCGGCTCCAGTTACTGCGGCTCCCTTGAGAAAGTCGCGCCGAGAGACACGTATCCTCTGGTTGCGATACAGGATCTCCTCCGTTGGTTCCAGATTTTCTTCTTTCATGGTGGTTCCTCCTTATGTCTGTCGTACAGAAAAGCCTCTGACCCTCATCAAAGGCTCAAGACGAGTCAATGATAGCATCCAGCCAAAAGTCGGTATTCACATAAAACGGGTGTTCTTGAGAATCAAGGTCTAACGGCCACAGCCCACTGACCCCGTGAACTGTAATGCCTCCCTAACGCTTCATGACCAGCTTGAGGTCAGGTTCAGGAGATTCGGGCGTCTTGGGCACAAAAATCGCATCGACGAGGTTCATGAGCTCCTGTTGTGTGTGCACATCCAGCTTGCGATAGATGTGCCAGGTGTGCGTATGCACAGTTCCCTCTGAGATGAAGAGCTGCTTTGCGATAAAGGAGGCGTTGCGCCCTTTTGCCAGCAGGAAGAACACGTCAGTCTCCCGGCTGGAGAGCAAATAGGTGTTTGCAACCTGTTCGCAACGCTCGATGAAGCGCTTGCGGATGCCTTCCTTGTCAAACCTCTCCACCTTGCCGTCGGTATTTGCCTCAGTTGGCAAGGCGATTGCCATGGAACGGATGTCCTTTTCACGCGGCATCAGGAGGTAGCCGATGAGGAGGCTTAGGATTAAGAAGGTGTTCAGCACGCTACCATCCACAGAGAAGAGTGAGACGATGTGCGCCCTGTCGAGGATGAAGACACTGATGATCTGCGCCGCCATGACTGATGAGCGCCCGAACCCGAAGATTAGTATGGGGGAGATGCGGTAGTGATGTGAGAGGGAGGAGAACTCGGTCCACATCATGAAGGAGAAGCAGATGTAGCCGATGCAGGTAAAGAGCAACAGCGAGAACCCCGTGCCTTGAAAGCTGATAAAGAAGATAGTGATGGCTACAATAGGGACGATGTGTCGATAGAAGGCATTGTGATCTTCACCACGGTTCATGGCAAGCATGAACACCACAATGGCCGAAGCAACCAGACAGGCTGCAAGCATCGCTGGCAGTGGGTTGGTACCCGTCGCCGCTGTCTCGGAGAAGATTGCGAAGGTCTGTCGGCAGAGTGGTCCAAACGCCAGACCGAAGAGAAAGCAGGGGATACCGAGGCGGATGAGCAACATCCCACGACTGACGCGTAGTTTGCGAAACGTGGTAACTTCCTGGATTCCCAAAACCGGCATGCGATGCCCTTCTTCGTCAATCGTGAACTGTTGCTTATTGAAGAAGGCAGAGCTGCCATGCATAGCAATGAAAAGCGCCGTGATCTCAAAAAGTGGGATCGCACAAAGGATAGAACTGACGAGAGGGGCAGGGAGGTAGTAGGCGATGACACCGTAGCCAGCAAAGGCAACCACGATGCTCAGTATGGTGTTTATGACGATAGTGGGGGTCTCGCGGCGCCTGAAGGCCTCGCCCCAGATAAGGATGAGGAAGGCTGAGGAGGCTCCCGACAGGATGTTGCCGATTACGACGAGCGTTACCTCGGGGACAAATTCAGCGATAAACAGGCAAATTGTGCCAAAGGACATGACGCAGGCGATAGATATCTGAAGTATGTGACGTCGTATGGTATGGGTGATGCGATCGATAAACCAGCCCATCGCGAGCATGGTGAGGATCGATGCTATCCATGTGATGACCCCAAGATCGAAAACCAGGCTTCGAGATGTCTCTTCAATGAGGTAAGGGGCGGGAAAACTCTGGTAGACAACAGCGTACATCCACAGCAGATGCAGCCCCAGACCCATAAACAAAGCAGGGTGGATGGACAGCGTACCATCCGACGTGAATCTTCCGAAGAACGGAACTTCAGAGAGCTTGCGGGTCATGGTCTAAACGACTCCTTTGTAGCTCCACTCCCAGCACAAAGTACTGAAACCCAATAAAGCACACTAAAATTGTACACTAGACTGAGCCTCTTAACGAGAGTACTACATCCTGCAAAGAACCAATCATACGGTCAATATGATGTTTTTTTCGCTTCGCATGAACGAAGCAACTTGGATTTTCTCTAAATCAACTGCTCCTTCTGATAAGGGAGAAGGCGGTTTGTACTGTCTCTTATGATGCCATTTTTTTTGGAGCATCCACAATTAAAGCACAACGTAACGAGGGCGGATGATGGTGTTGCCAGATGAGGAGGTGAATGTTGGCGGCTTGTAGCGTGTGCATGGGTTCTGCCATTCTATGAAGGAGGGATAATGTCAGAGGTTTCTGGAGTAAGGAAATTCTCAGTATCTGAAGTCATTGACAGTCTTGGCATCAACGGGTTTACGTGGGTTACGTTCTTTTTCCTTGGTTTTGCAATGATATTCGACGGCTATGACTTCATGGTCGCCAGCCAGACCACGGCAAATGTAGCCAATACTCTGCAGCATTTCGTGGTGCTCGGTGGCAACACCGCCGACACCTCCATTGTTGCAGTTGTCAATGGCAAGGCAGCACTACAGGCAATGGGAAGCTCAATATCTTCCTGGGGTCTGTTGGGCATGGTTATTGGTGGTGCTCTCGGAGGTATAATATCCGATAAAATCGGTCGCAAGAAGATGCTCGTGATAGCCATCATCTTCTACGGCGCTTTCACGTTGCCGCAGGCCTATGCCACTGATTTTTGGTTCTATGCCGCCACGAGGCTCATCGCTGGCCTGGGTGTCGGATCTTGTATCCCCGTCGTGACAACCTACTTCTCGGAAACCATACCATCCAAGAATCGCGGTGTCTTTGTTACCTTTGGTATGGCTTTCATGGTGTTGGGTTGGGTTCTTGCCGGTTTGGTTGTTACGACCCTGAACGGCATTCACGATCCTATCGCCATTCCGTTTGCGACGGAGGCGATGAGTACAACCTACTCACTGACCGGTGCTGATGGCTCCGTGCTTGCGGATCAGACGCAGAACTGGCGCTTGGCGTATTTGATCGGTGTTCTACCGGTTCTCTATGGCGTCTTGTTAGCGTTCTTCATGCGTGAAACTCCGCACTGGTATGCGAATGCCGGCTATGCGGATAAGGCCGTTGCAAGCCTCACCGCATTGGTGCAAAAGGCAGGCAGAACCGTTGAAGCTCTTAACCCGGCTGGGCTCACGGTGCCGCCAAAGCTCAAGAGCGCCAGCCCAAAGGTGCTGTTCTCCCGGCAGTTCATTGTGGCAACCGCAGCCATCTGGACACTCTATTTCATAGGTCAGGTCTTTGTGTATGGTCTAAACCCGTGGATGGTGCCGATGATGACCGGCTTCGAATACACTTCTGCGGACGCGTCGGCAATGCAGACATTCAATAACGTTGCCGCTATTTGCTCCAACATCACGGTCGGGTTCCTATCCGATAGATTCGGCCGAAAGAGAGTGCTTATATTCTCCTGGATATTCCTGATGGCAGCGGTTTTGCTCTTTGCTCTGACCGTCGGACCAGGTGCCTTTGCCTATTGTATGTTCTTGTTCTTCCTGATTGGTTTTGCTATGAACTTCGCCATCACCGGCGTTCAGCCGTTGATGCCCGAGAGCTATCCAACTCTGGTCAGGAACACCGGCGTATCCTGGTGTCAGGCCTTCGCCCGTTTTGGTGGTGCCGCGGCTCCGATATGCTTCAGCGCAATCACGCCGATGATGGGTGGGAACTGGAACAACATCATGCTCTTGCTGTTGATTCCGGCCGCTATTGGTCTGCTCTGCACATTCGTCTTCGTGCGGCGCGAGACCAGCGGTAAAGACCTCGACACTATCGCTATTGAAGCCGTAGAAGGATAAGGAGGAATCATGGATAAAAAGGAAAACGATGTGGCTTTTTGGGTCATGATGGTAATCTTGGCCTATCTGTTAATCGCTTGCATCATCTGCCCCATCGCCATACCGGGCTTCTCCAAGCAGCCCTATGCAGTGCCGATGATGGGAGTCGGGCTGGCGTTGCCCTTCGTGCACTTCCTGATTTTTGCCGCTCCGCTGATCAGCAAGAAGAAGTAAAGAGCTAATCGTAGTTGGCTCATTTGCATCTGAAGTGAGCCAACTACCCCTGTATGTCCAGAGAAGTTCTGAAGGAGGTTAACGTTATGGCAATGAGTAGAGAGTGGAGACGCGAGAACCCAGATGGTTCCGTGAGCGTCCGATCCTGCTGCTGGTCACCCCCCG
>JAITOC010000112.1 GCA_031290175.1 Coriobacteriales bacterium
TGCATTCAGCGCGAGAACCCCGGATAGCTATGAAGGTCCAAGCTCTTATCCGGTCGGCTCGCGCTAACGAATGCACAGGAATGAGCATCTGCTCCACACGTCCTTGCCAGCCCACTGGCCCTGTGAACAGAAACAGGTGCAGCAGGCAGGCCAATCCTCTATACTGACGCGCAGGAGGAAGAAGCCTGCAGGCGACTTCCAAAGCGGACAAAAGAAAGGTGGAACCATGGGTAAAGACACGTTTGAATTGTCACGGAGGGGCTTTCTTGGTTTGGGAGGCGTTGCGGCTGTAACAGCTGTAACCGCGGCTGCGGCACTTACCGGCTGTGGACCTGAGACAGCGGGCACAGGTGGCTCCGACGCTCCAACGGGTGGGGTAGATGCTCCTGCCAGCAACACGCCAGACTACGGCAATACCATCGCCGTCACTACACCCATTGAGGAGGCTGACATCAAGGAGACCATTGAGGTGGACATCGTTGTCATTGGCGGAGGCATCTCTGGTGCGGTAGCAGCGGCAACAGCAACAGAGGCGGGCAAGAATGTTGCCGTACTCCAGAAAGCGGAGGTTGCCGTTTCCAACGGGTCAGGCGCTGCGGCCTGGAACTCAAAGGTTCAACAGGAGCTTGGTGCTGACTTTGATCCTTGGCAGGCGGCTATCGAATGGACACGTCAGGGCGAGAACCGCGCAGATCTCGACCTTCTCAAGACATGGATCTACAACTCTGGTTCGACCATGGATTGGGCGATGGCTTTGACCAACGACATAGAGGGCGTTGGGCCGGTCTTTGCGGGAGGCAACATTGGCATGGAATACCCGGATGCGTTCAACTTCTGTTATCCCACCGTGCATGCGTGGATGGGGCAGATGGGACCGCTTGCCCAGTGGCTGCTTGATTATGCGGAGGGGCTTGGCAACGCAAAGGTCTACTACAGCACACCGGCCGTGCAGCTTGTCCGCGACAACAACAACACCGGACGCGTTAGCGCTGTCATCAGTAAGAACGAGGCAGGGGAGTACAGCAAATTCACGGCCAAGGAAGGTGTTATCCTTGCTGCGGGCGACTATGGCAACAACCCCGTATTGCGCGCCAAGTATCTGCCGCACGCCGAGGGCCTCAAGTCGGCCTATATGCGCCCGGACATAAACACCGGAGACGGGCAGGTCATGAGCGAGTTGATAGGTGGCTTTATCCAGCTTGCGCCGCACAGCTCGAACATCCACTACGATCCGCCGATCGACGTGCCGGATGTTCCCGGGTCCGGGGAGCCGTGGTTGTTCGTGAACAAGCATGGTAAGCGCTTCTGCAACGAGGACGTGCAGTACGGTCAACTGTATGCACAGGATATGAATCAGCCCGAATACATGCACTACCAGGTTTTTGACGACAACTTCCGCGTCGACTGGGAGAGCATGGGCTCTGGCATGATGAAGAAGGAGCCACCCATGCCCATCGTTGAGGGCACCGAGGCCGCCGTGGCCGAGGGCAATGCCTTCAAGGCTGAGACCATTGAGGAACTCGCCGGCCTTATCGACGTCCCCGCAGACGCGTTTTCTGCAACGATAGCGCGCTACAACACCCTGTGTGACGCTGGCTACGACGACGACTACGGCAAGCAGGCCGGGCGTCTTAAGGCGATCAAGCAGCCGCCGTTTTACGCGATTGCCCGCCGCCCCGGCATCCTGTGCACCCTCAATGGCGTCATCACCAATGGCGACTGCCAAGCGCTTGACGCTGACCGCGCAGTCATCGAGGGTCTCTTTGCTGTTGGCAACTGTCAGGGCAACTTCTTTGGTGGCCTTGAGCATCAAATGGTGATCCCCGGCATGAGTCTCGGCCGCGCCATGACCACAGGCCGTATAGCCGGCCTGCTGGCCAGCGGACAAGAGATCAACCGAGGCAGGCTTTAGAAACTGTTTGCTGCATGCAGACATAATCTGAAAAAGCAGCCAGTATAATGAGGGCATCTCTAAGAACCGCTTGTACGTCAGATTGTGAGTCAATGTGCCCCAGGTCAAGGCAGCGCATGACGGGACCAGCAGGGCTCATGCTGTTATGCGCTAACGCGGAGCTGGGGCACATTGGCCGCAAGCTGGCGTGCAATGGATTTTTAGAGGTGCCCACGAGAGCAAAGGCGTGAACTCAAAGCAGGAGGAGGAGCGATGGATTGTCCGAAATGCGGAACCCCACAACCAGAAAATGTACGATTCTGCACGAAATGCGGAACAAGAATTGAAGCATTGGTGGAAGCAAGCGAGAGCAGTGCGCCTGAAACAGGGACACAGACATCTGAACTTGGAGCGCAGGCTCCGGAGCCAGAAGCACAAGCGCCCGAACCAGAAACGCAGACAGAGGCGGAAGTACCAGCTCCCGAGGCAAGCACCAACGACATTCCCGTTCCCTCATTTGGGGATACGCAGGCTCCCGCAGTTCCTCAGTATGGACAACCCGCGCCGCAACAACCTCCAAATGTTCAACCACAGTACGGGCAGCAGAACGGACAACCTGCACCACCGCAACCCCCGAATATTCAACCACAGTACGGACAGGCTACAGCGCCACAGACTCCCTATGGTCAACCCCAGTATGGTCAGCAGAGTGGTCAGCAGTATGTGCCCGGCCAGCAACCGTATGCAACATATCAGACCCAGACTGGTCAGCCCGGGTATCCCGAACAGCCGAAGAAGCGCAAAGGCGTACTTATCGGTGTCATCGTAGGTATCGTGCTCATCGTAGGTATCGTGCTCGCCGTGTTCTTTGCGGTTCTGCCCTCGTGCAGCAGCACGAAAACCGTGGTTGAGAATCCGGTCATTGTGGATCCCGCACCTGATCCCGCGCCTAACCCCAACCCCAACCCCGACCCTGCGCCGACACCTGTGACGAAGCCAGACCCAGACGAAGATAGATATTATGCTGACACCATCGGAATTTCCTTTGTGCCTGCAGAAACATGGCTCCTCGATGACGATGGCGAAGACACCATCTTCCTCACTCAGGTTTTCGATGTGAGCTTTGTTGCAATCAGCGTTTTAGAGGACACGAAAATCTCCGAAATCACAAGCGACGAGGAAGGATTTCTCTCTACCTTTGTCGAGAGCTTTGAAGCCGATGAGTTTAAGCTGGTGGCAAGTGAAACCATTAAGATTAATGGTGTTACGTGGCAGCGCTATGAAATTAAACTTATTACAGGCGAAGACACCAGCCGGGTAATATTCTATCTGACCTCGGTGCCCAAGGGCATTTTATTCTACACGTACTTTGAAATGCCGGAGTATTATGACTCATCCTTGGGAGAATACGCCGAAGAGGAAGCTCTCGAAATGCTCGAAACGCTTGTTATTGAAGAGTAGGGCTCCAACACATAAGGAACTGTAAAGGACACCTCTATGAGAGGTGTCCTAAAGAGACTAAAGACTACCCGCTGTGCTTCTAACGCAGCGGGTAGTCTTTTTTCGCCAGTCTCCCACCGTAGTGCAGCAGCGATCAAAACTCGTGTTCCGTCTCGTGCTAAAACTGTATGCATACAGCAGACATAATCTGAAAAGCCGGTCAGTATAATGACCATATTGAAAGACAACCCTTTGCGTACGGGAATCATTTTGGGAGGAACCATGGAACACTACAACCTGATAGAGCCGAAGGCATTTGTCCAGCCCCCACAGGCTCCACAGCAGTTCGTGCCCGCACAAACACAGGCAGCCCCACAGCCGTTTGTAGCACCGCAGGCGCCCTGCGGCCAACCGCAGTATGTCCAGCCCGCTGCCCCCTACCACCACCTGTCCGCCCAGCAGCCATACGTCAACTATCAGGGTCAGGGAACCCCGCCCAGCTATCCCGCTCAGCCTGGTTATCCCCTACAGCCCAGCTATCTCGCCCAGCCGAAGAAGAAAAGCAAAGGGCTGCTTATCGGCGGCATATCCGCGGCAGCTGTGCTCGTTGTGGCAGTGGCGGTTGTCCTCTCCGTCTCGATTCTCTCGTCCCTAGAGGGAAAGATCGTTGAAAATCCGACGATTCCCTCTGTTGTGCTCAACAACCCTGCAATTACTGTTGATCCTTTAGCGGACCCTGTGACCCCAGCGCAGAGGCCCAGCACAGACAGCTATACGCCCAAATTGATTGAAGAGTATCACAGCGACGCTCAGGGGCTAAGCTTGACGATCGGAGAGCGCTGGAAAAAGGATTTCACGGGGAGCGGCGAAAACACCCTCTACCTCGTCAACGAAGAGAGCAAGAGTTTTATCCTGTTCTATGAACAAGCTGGAGTGGAAACGCAATACCTGGTCAAAGACATCGATTTCTTTATCGATGGAATTGCGGAAGGTTTTGATGCGGATGAGGTAGATCTCGTCAAACACGGAGAAGTCAAGCTAGGGGCGGAGACGTGGTACAGGGTAGAGTTCATTGTTTATCGCGACGATGAGGCAATCCACATGCAGATGTACTTCATCGATACCGCCACGGGAACCCTGATGGTTACGCTGGTCGAGGACGATGAGGCACAAGACGAGCAGGGGAGCGAAAAGGACGAAGCAGATCTGTTGGCGATGCTGGAGACGGTTGAGCTTGACAAGAGCCAACCAACCGAGGAGAACAAAACCTTTGACTAAGGGGTACTTCTCATACGACAACGAGCACAGCGGGAGGCATTGATACGCCGATACGCCACAAAGCTACCCTCTATCCTTGTGCAGCCAATAGAGCCGAAGCAAACTCGCTCCATCCATCAGCCGTAGAACCCTCGGTGATGAATGTGGGCGAGTTCTGCTGTATGCGCTCGGCAAGGGCACGTGCCGTCCACGCCGAGTGTGTAGCGTTCTGTACCACAACGAGTGTGCCGGCGGCCTCTCCCATGGCAACATCGCCCAGCGAGTCACCAATGGCGAGGGTTTGTTCGCGCTTGAGACCACGGCGTGCGATGTCAGCTGACACAGCAGCAGCCTTCGATGAGCCCTGCGGCAGCAGGTGGTAGATGTGTATCTCAGCGCAATCAACAAGCGCATGTTTTTGTGGATGGATGATGCCGTTATCCAGAAGCTGGAGAGGGAGCTGCTCCTCTGCGAGCAATTTGCGAGCAGCGTTCTCATCTATGTAACCCATCATGGGAGTGGATACGCTGCTTGGATAGGGGCGGAACTCACAAAGCCTCCCCGGAAAGGCAGCTTCAAGCCGCGTGATAACTCCACTTTGAACAATGAGGTCACGGGGGGTCGTGTTTTTTGGTAATTCGCCCGGCTTCAGACCCTCCGCCAGGACAATCCCCGCCCAGCTCCCTAGCTCATAGCGCGTCTGCGCAGCCGCGCCGGTGCCTTCTTGTACGAAGGCACCCATTTCACCGATGAAGGTGTTGAGAGCCAGAAGGCGGAGCAGCTCGTTGCCCCCCTGACCAGCGCGTCCCGTTACGATAATCACTTCGATACCAGCGCGCCTGAGGGCGGTCAGCGCCTCAGCGGTTGCGGTGGAGGGTGCGCCTGCGTGATTGGTAAGCAAACGGCCGCCGGGAGCAAAGAGCGTACCATCAAGATCGGTGTAAACGTGGGTTATCGACTTGAGAGAGTGCGCGGCTTCAGGAGAGTCAATCCTTGCTAGATTCAATGTGCTTGCAGTATCATCCATATGTGCCTCTTATCGCCCCTTAAGCGCAGTCGTATGTGCGTTTCTCTTGTAAGGAAAGTATACCGGATGCTTGCTGAACGCATACAATCAAAGATGTTACGAGTCCTTAACAACCGCTACCTGAGTCTTGGGCCAACGGAGGAAACCTCCCTGCCCCCCGCCAATCCGGGGCAGAAGCACATGCTCTACGCACACATTCCCTTCTGTGAGCAGCTGTGTCCGTATTGTTCGTTCAACCGATATCCCTTCTCTGAAGAGCGCGCCAAGCCCTACTTTGAAGGCTTGCGTGCGGAGATGCATATGCTTCAAGCACTCGGCTACGACTTTCAGTCGCTCTATATCGGCGGAGGCACGCCGACCGTCATGGTTGACGAGCTGTGTGCCTTTATCGATGATGCGCGCGCGACCTTCTCTATTACGGAGGTTTCCTGCGAGACAAACCCCAACCATCTGGTGCCGCGGGTGCTCGATCAACTTGAAGGACGCGTGCAACGACTCAGCGTAGGGGTTCAGAGCTTTGACGATGGACTGCTCCAGCAAATGCAGCGGTACGGAAAATATGGTTCAGGGTTGGAGACGCTTGAACGTATCCTGGCAGTTGAGAATCGCTTTGAGTCATTTAACGTTGACATGATCTTCAACTTTCCTGGGCAGACGGAAGAGACCCTCATCAACGACCTCGCCTTTATCCTTGAGAGCCGGACGCCGCAGGTAAGTTTTTATCCGCTGATGGCTTCGCCTGCCGTTGCGCTCTCGCTGGCACAGACTGTGGGACGTGTGGATTATGGTCGCGAAGAGCACTTCTACCGTATCATCTGCGACGCGCTGACCGGTGGGAAGCATCCGGCATTCACCTTTGGCAGTGCGTGGACATTCAATGCTTTTAAGCCGCAAGAGCAGGTGCTTGAGGGGGCTGTCAGCGTTGGTGCCCGTACCGCCTCCGCCGGTGCTGCACGAGCGCTCGAGGCGACAACCACCAGCCCCGTGATGATTGACGAGTACATCGTGGAGTATGAGGAATATCCGGCCATCGGCAGTGGTGGCCTGTCGTATCTCGACGGCAGCCTCTATGTGAACACCTTCTCGGTCAAGGACTACAACCGCATGATTGCAGAAGGACGCATGAGCATCATGGGTCGTACGCGTTTTGCCAAAGGGGATCGCATGCGTTACCGCTTCATGATGCAGCTTTTTGGGCTCAAGCTCGACAAGAAGCAATGGAGGCACGACTTTGGTTGTAGCGTAGTGCAAGGTCTGCCTGCCGAGTATGCCTTCTTTAAGGCGGTGGGTGCCATCTCCTACGAAGACGACGAGAAGATTCTGCTCTCACCCCGAGGCCGTTATCTCATGGTGGCACTCATGCGTGAATTCTTTGTTGGGGTGAACAAGGTGCGCGATCAGGCGCGAGCCACCCTTGACGGCGAAGAACGCAGTCTCATCTTTGGTGATTGAGCTGTTGGGGAAGCGCCCCTGAACAAGAGCGCTCAGAGCACATAGAGCAGAATGCACAGGAAGTGCAGAATGCTGCCGGCGAGAACCCAGAGGTGCCAGATAGAGTGCATATAGCGCACCTTCTTCATCACGTAGAAGATGACTCCCAGTGAATAACACACGCCCCCCGCGACGAGCAGGACGACGCCCGGCAGCGCCATGAGCTCAAGGAGCAGGGGAGCGCGGATGATGATGAGCCACCCCATGATGAGATAGAGCAAGGCGGTCAACCAGCGCGGTCTGAACACCCAAAAGGCTTCGACTGCCACACCAGTGATCGCCAAGCCCCAAATGAGCGCCGTCATCCAAACACCGCCATTATCCGCGAAGGTAACCAAGGTGAAGGGTGTGTAGGTGCCCGCGATGAGCAGGTAGATCGAGGAGTGGTCGAATATCTTAAACAGCTTTTTGACCCGAGGCCAGGGAAACGCGTGGTACAGGGTGGAGTTGGTGTACTCGAGTATGAGTGTCACGCCAAAGATGATGCCTGCTGCCAGACGCACGCCACCACCATCCTGCTTTGCAAAGACTATCAACAGCACGAGCGCTGCGATTGAGAGCAGCGCGCCTATCCCATGCGTGATGGAGTTGGCCACCTCCTCGCCCAAGGTGTACTCATTAATGTCGTGAAGTTTTTTGGCGGTTTTGTCTATGATGTTGTTTACGGAGGCAGAACCTTTGTTGCCGCGAGCGCTGAGTGCGCTGAAGGTGCCGGAGGGAGCAAGGGCAGCCGGGTGATCTGGGGAGGTAGGGGATGCCGGGGGTGCCGGAGAAGCTGAGGTAGCCGCAGACTGGGCACGCAGAGCAAAGGTCTCTTCAGACCCGGTGATATCGCAGATGCGTACGCTACCCTCGTCGATATAGAAAAAGACGAGCAGTCCGTCATCGGCGGAGTCGTGAGCCTCTCCAAGCCCGACCATATGATGAAAGCCCTCCTCGCGAAGCGCGCGTGACGGTTCAGCGAACACCGCCTTGCCCGCTGCGATAAGCCAGGGATTGCCCGGTGCCCAGGCAGAAAGTTCGAACCAGGGATTCTCGACAAGCTCGAAATAAACGTCCTTGTTGTTGGCTGTGACAAACCAGAGCCGATCGTCCTCAACTGCGGCAAAACTAAAGGGACGAACATGCGGCTTGTTTCCCACGCTTGTTGCAAGGTACCACGCAGGAACGCTGCCAAGAAAACCACAGGCCCTCGCAAGAGCACCCTCAGAATCCACCGTTGGAACCGTTGCTGCTGCTGTCACGTCCGTTGTCCTTTCTCTACATATTGTCTAGGCCGACGAGCGGTTCAGCAGTCGGTAGAGGCTTTTGTAGAGGACGAAAGCGAGCACGCTGTTCAGCAGCACCTTAAGTGCGTTAAAGGGCAGTAACACAGGCACAAGCATCATCATGACCTCCTCAACAGTTCCCCCAAAATAGAGGGGCGTGAACACGAAGTTTGCAAGTATGACCACAACGGCGCTTACTACGCTGCCCAGCACCAAACCCACGATGATGCTTCCGGTGCCCTTGAAGCGCTTATAGAGAAGCGCAGCCGGCAACACATAAAAAACCATGCCGATAATGTTCATGACGGCACCCACTGGATCCACCTTCAGGAGACCGTGGAGCAGCGCGATCAGCGTTCCCACGAGGCAGCCTGCCGCCGGCCCAAACGCAAAGCCTGCCAACATGGCGGGCACGTTTGAGGCGTCATAGAAAAGCCAGGGGACAGCGGGAATCAGCGGGAATTCGATGAAGCTCAACACCACTCCAATGGCTATGAACAACGCCATCGTCGCAAGCTGGCGCGTCTCCCAACGCTGACGGGGTAGGGCACTCTTTGGTTCGTTGCTCATACAATCCCTCCTCGCTACAGGCGGGTAAAAAAATACCCGCAAACGTATCTGCGGGCTGGACAGTGCCCCACAAAGGACACCGCTGTTCTTTCATCCGGACTATACCGTCGGTCTTGGATTCACACCAAGTCAACCACTCTTGTGGCTCGCGGCACTCGTGGCGCACTCGTCGCCCATCACCGCCGGTGAGGAGTCGCACCTCGCCCTGAACAGATATTCACTCGCATCAGTATAGCAAACC
>JAITOC010000009.1 GCA_031290175.1 Coriobacteriales bacterium
GGGGAGGGTATACATCCCACTGAAGGATCATCCTTGGAAGGAGGTGAGCTATCAGATGATGTTGAAGCGCCTGAAGAAGGCAGGTTAATTGAATGACATTTTCGCTCAGTATTGACATAGTACAATGACAGAAATATCTTGATAGGAGACCGATTTTGCAGAATAAACTTGCAGTACTGCGTACAGAGCTCCGTAACTTGGAGAGTGTTGCTGTCGCATTCAGTGGCGGCGTGGACTCCACCTTCCTGCTTGCGGTGGCATTTGCGGAGCTGGGTTCGGAGCTGTGCGTGGCGGTTACTGCCCGCTCTTGCTCCTTTCCGGAACGGGAGCTGCGCGAGGCCTCGGAGTTCTGTGCCCAGCACAAGATACCGCATGTCATCGTTGATTCAGAGGAACTGGAGATCGAGGGTTTTGCAGATAACCCACCCGAGCGCTGTTACCTCTGCAAGAGCGAGTTGTTCTCCAAGATTGCGACAGTGGCCACAGAGCGTAGGCTCAAGCACATCGTTGAGGGCTCGAACCTCGATGATGAGGGCGATTACCGCCCTGGCCTGCTGGCAGTTGCGGAGAGGGGTGTTCAAAGTCCGCTGCGTTCTGCGGGGCTTACAAAAGGCGAGATACGCGCCCTGTCAGCCGCCCTGGGGCTCCCTACGGCCAACAAGCAGAGTTTTGCCTGTCTGGCTTCACGCTTCCCCTTTGGGGAGCAGATAACGCCCGAAGCGCTTGCGCGCATCGATCAGGCGGAGCAATTTCTGCTTGACATGGGATTTGTGCAGGTGCGCGTCCGCAGCCATGGCACCGTAGCGCGCATTGAGGTAGCTGAAGGGGAGATCGAGCGGTTGTTTGATCAGCACGTGCGCCGTAGCGTGCACGAGGCGCTCCTGGGCTTCGGGTTCACCTTCGTCGCGCTCGACCTCCTAGGATACCGAAGCGGCTCGATGAACGCGACACTCCAGAGTTAATCGAGACGCGCTCTGCTTAGGACTCGCTTAGCCGCTTGTGGGGAAGTCGCCACCTACTACGACCAGGACGTTCCCCCCAAAGGTATAGCGATCCTGAGAGGATACGACCCGCCCGTAACCAAGGCGTCTGTGAATATCCTCGGCAGCGACCTGGTCAGCATCGGTTTTGTAGATGATAAGCGTCTCCTCGTAGACGAAGGAGTTTGTGTTACCGACCTCGCCTCTCTGATAACCTGCAAGCGTAAGCATGTCAGATACGCTCGTTGCCGAGCCTACAATACCGTAGCCGTTGCGTACGTCTATGACATACTGACTCGCATTCACATCCGAACTCCCCGTTGATCGGTCGAGACTCTGCGCGCTACCTGCCTGGTAGTCATCGGGAGAGACACCAGCCAGATCTGAGCTCTGGAGCTCAGGGTACTGCCCGTTGTTCAGCGCGGTTATCAAGGCGCGCCATTCCTCGTCCTCGCAGATAACAAAGGAGATAGCGTCGATCATATCTGGGTAGGAGGGTACAGCATAGGTATAGATGTCGGTCTCCTGCATACCCTTCATGCATTGGGCGACATTCACGATGTCTGCAATCGGCATATTCGTCAAGGTCATGTTCGAGAGATTTGTCACCGTTGTGGCTATCGTCGGCAGATCGGCATCAAGCACCGTGCGCGCGAAAGCCTGCAGGAAGGTGCGCTGATTGGCTTGACGCTGGTAATCGCCTATGGCGAAGTTCCGTGAGCGCACAAAGGCCAACGCGTGCTCGCCATCCAGCACCTGCTGGCCTGCATATACGTCTGTATAGGCAACATGGTAATCACCAACAATGTCGACGGGCACGTTTACCTCAACGCCGCCCACATCGTCTACGAGCTGCACAAAACCGTCGAAGTTGACCTTCGCGAAGTAGGCGATATCGACACCTGCAAACTGCTTGACCGTCTCGATCATGAGTTCAGGGCCCGTGTGATCGTCGCTTCGAGTGCCCGCCAGATATTGTGCGTGCGCCTGTTCGCCAAGCGAATAGGCGGCGTTGATTTTATCTTCTCCAAAGCCAGGTATGGTGGCATAGGTGTCACGGGGGATGGAGACGAGCACGGCGGTGCGGTTCTCGGTATCAATACGTGCCAGAATGATAGTATCAGCGCGAGGATACACGCCGTCATCCCTCTCATCGGTACCCAGCAAGAGCATCCAGAAGGGCTCCTTTGGCTCGGGCGCGACAAAGGTATTCTCATAGACACCCGTTGAGAAATCATGCTTTGTACCGTCGCTGTCTGTGACCAAGTTGTTCTGAAGGATCAGGATATTCGCAGCAACCGCAACTGATCCTGCGACAAGAAGAGATGCCAGCACAATAACGACGCCAACGAGGACATTCTTCTTACGGGTGCGCTTTGCACGTAATTGCGCATAGCTATCAGCGGATTTGCTTCTTGAGAGTTTACGGAGCTCTTTATTTGCCTCCGTTCGTGCTGAAACGAGATTGACCTCGTTATCTATAATTGTTTTGCTTGTTTTTTTGTTATTTCGTGCTGATCGTGATGCCATGAAACAAAACTCCTATCGGATGTGCCCCAAAACATATGCCCCTGTTTGCCGCAACGTATCCACATCATCGGGATAGAATTGATCTCTAATCGTCCTAGTATCGCACAATTAGGATCATCTTGGCGAGTAGGTTGCCATTCTGTCATATCTGGGAGGCACCGATTAATTGTTCCCCACCTCGTCACCCAGGGCTTGACCCGCAATCTACCTCAACTTTTAAGAACGAGATTGCGGGTCAAGCCCTGGGTGACGGGATTATCGGTCCTCCCTAGGCGAACCGCAGGATGACGTGAAGTGCGCCCTTATCCGCGGCGTTCGATATGGGCTCCTATGTCCTGGAGTTTCTTAACGAAATTCTCGTAGCCTCGCTCTATGTGCTCAATGCCTGAAACATCGGTTCTGCCGTTGGCGATGAGGCCGGCCAGTACGAGCGCGGCTCCCCCTCTGAGGTCAGGTGCCTGTACGGGGGCACCGGAGAGACGCGCAACCCCGTTGATGTGAGCCTGGCGTCCCTCGACGTCTATCTCCGCACCCATGCTTAGCAATTTGTCGACAAAGCCAAAGCGGCTCTCGAAGATGTTCTCAGTGATGGTGCTCTCACCCTGAGCCAGGATGGCGAGTATGGCAAACTGTGCCTGCAGGTCGGTCGGGAAGCCAGGGTGCGGCCCAGTCTCGATAGTCACGGCTTTCAAGGGGCCTTCACGGCGCACAGTGATGCTGTCCCTTGTCGTTGAGACCTCGACGCCCATCTCTTTAAGCACTGCGAGAGCTGCCGCAAGATTTTCAGGAGCTACCCCCGACACTGTCACAGGCCCGTAGCCCAGTGCGCCGGCAATGAGGAAGGTCCCCGCCTCGATGCGGTCTCCAACCGTCTTATATCCTTCCACGGGAGAAAGTCTGTCTGTGCCCTCGATGGTAATCTGAGGACTACCGGCATCTTTGATCTGCGCGCCCATAGCTCTGAGGAAGTTTGCCAGATCGACGATCTCAGGTTCGCGGGCTGCATTTTCGATGCTGGTTGTACCCTGCGCCTTCACGGCTGCCATCATGAGGTTTTCAGTAACACCCACTGAAGGAAATTCGAGCTTGACGTGTGCGCCCCGCAGACTCTCTGTCACCTGGGCGTCGATGATGCCGGGCTTGAGGTTGAAGCACACACCGAGGGCCTCTAGTGTGCGGTAGTGTTGGTCAAGTTTACGAGAACCGATTTCACAACCACCCGGCATTGCGACACGAGCTTTTCCGAAGCGCCCGATAAGCGCCCCGAGCAAAGCGACGGACGCCCGCATCTCTTTTCCCAGTTCGCTTGGGGTCTCAACAAGACTAACCAGAGTGGTGTCGATGCTCACGCTGTGGTCGCTAAGGACAACCTGCGCTCCGAATTCCTTGAGAACCTCACCCATCACACGCACGTCTGAGATGTCAGGCACATTGTATATCGTCGAGATGCCGGGTGCCAGGATGGACGCAGCCATCAACTTGAGAACCGAGTTCTTGGCACCCTCAATGGGTACGCTGCCCGAGAGCCGGGCACCTCCCTGTACGGAGATGACGGGCTCAGGAGTGGCAATGGGTTTGATGGCAGGGTTAATCGGAGTCTCCCGGAAAGTCGCGTTGCCATGACAGAACTATTTTATCATGGCAACGACAGGATTCGTTTGACCTTACTGGTTTACTGTAATGAGGCGTTCGAGCAGCTCGCACCAGGCTATCTCACCTTTGGCATAGGCTGCTTGCGGGTCGTCTTCAGCAAGCGTTGAGGCGCGACGCTCGTATTCAGCCTTTTGCTCACGTACGTGCTCGGGGTCAACCTCGTCGAGCTTTGCTGCCCGTGTGGCGAGCACCACGACCTTGTTGCCGTCGGCTTCAACGTAGCCCCCGTCAACCGCAAAGCGCCGGAGAACGTCACTCCCCTCAACTCTGGTGTGCACCTCTCCCAGCCTGAGCGTGCTCATGATCGGTGCGACTTTGAGGTGCATACCTATGTCGCCCTCGGTCGCAGGCACGGCTACGAAGGTGACCTCCTCTGAATAGATGAGCCGCTCCGGTGTCACAATGTCACATATGAAGGTGCTGGCCATGGCTTAGCTCGCCTTGAGTTTCTCGGCGGCTTCGTAGACTTCCTCAATGGCGCCTTTGTAGCGGAATGCCTGCTCAGGAATGTCATCGCAGTGTCCGTCGATGATGGCAGCAAAGCTGCGTACTGTGTCCTCAAGTTTGACGTACTTGCCGGGCGTACCGGTGAAAACCTCGGCAACATGGAAGGGCTGACCGAGGAACTGCTGAATTTTACGCGCACGACTGACGATGAGCCGCTGCTCTTCAGAGAGTTCGTCCATACCGAGGATGGCAATGATGTCCTGCAGGTCGGAGTAGGTCTGGAGGATTTCCTGAACCGTGACGGCTACGCGGTAGTGCTCCTCGCCGAGGATTTCAGCAGAGAGAGCACGCGAGGTGGATGCCAGCGGATCGACGGCCGGATAGATGCCGAGCTCAGAGATCGAACGCGAAAGGACGGTCGTCGCGTCGAGGTGGATGAAGGCCGTGGCTGGCGCGGGGTCGGTCAGGTCGTCGGCGGGCACGTAGATGGCTTGCACGGAGGTAATCGAGCCGGTCTTCGTGGAAGTGATGCGCTCCTGTAGGTCGCCCATCTCGGTGGACAGTGTGGGCTGGTAGCCGACGGCTGAGGGCATGCGCCCGAGCAGTGCAGAAACCTCAGAACCTGCCTGCGTGAAACGGAAGTTGTTGTCGATGAAGAGAAGAACATCTTGGCCCTGGTCACGGAAATACTCCGCAGAGGTCAGACCCGCCAGACCGACGCGCAGACGCGCTCCGGGGGGCTCGTTCATCTGGCCGTAGACCAGACAGGTCTTGTTGATGACGCCGGATTCACTCATCTCCTGATAGAGGTCAGTGCCCTCACGGGTACGCTCGCCTACACCGGTAAAGACCGATGTGCCACCGTGCTCTTGTGCGAGGTTATTGATAAGCTCCTGGATGATAACGGTCTTTCCAACGCCCGCGCCGCCGAACAGCCCCGTCTTGCCGCCCTTGATGTAGGGCTCCAGCAGGTCAACGACCTTGATGCCGGTCTCGAATATCTCCGTTGTGGTCGTGAGATCCTCGAACGCAGGCGCCGGACGATGGATTGGGTAATACTCGGTGATCTCGGGCATCTCCGTACCATCGATGAGCTCACCGGTGACATTCCAGATGTGTCCGAGCGTATTGTTGCCCACCGGCACTTTAATGGGAGCACCCGTGTCAACGACCTCAATACCGCGAAGGAGTCCGTCTGTCGAGGACATGGCAACGGTGCGCACGATATTGCCCGGAAGATGCGTCTCAACCTCAAGCACCGTCTGGATGCGACCAACAGGCGTCTCGGCGTCAACAGTGAGCGCGTTGTAGATAGCCGGCATGGATTCTGCGGTGAACTCTACGTCCACAACAGCGCCGACGACGCGTACGATTTGTCCAACATTCATGGATGTATCCTTTCCCATTACTCCTCCAAAGCGGCAGCGCCGCCAACAATCTCGGTAATCTCTGTGGTGATGGCACCCTGACGTGCACGGTTGAAAATACGCGTAAGCGTGGTGACCATCTCGGTCGCGTTATCGGTAGCTGATTTCATCGCCTTGCGCCGTGCGCCCTGCTCGCCAGCTGCAGAATCGAGCAGCGCATGGAATATGCGCGTCTCAACATAGGCAGGCAGAAGAGCATTGAGCACTGCCTCCGAGGACGGCTCGAACTCGAAGCTGCCGCTGGTCTCACCGGTCTGTGTGATGTTCTCGGCGGCCTTGCGTGCCTGAGCCATGCGTTCAGATGCTCCAGCAGCCGCAGCCTTCGCGCTCTCATCGAGGTAGACCGCTTCGTCCTCGCCCTCTCCAACCTCGTGGTAGGAGACCTTCACGATGGGGAGTATTTGCTCGCTGCGCTGCACCTGATCTGCGACGTTCTTGGCATGGTTATAGAAGATGACGACCTCATCTATCGTGTCGTTGGTATAACTGTCGATGAGGAGGCTTGCAATCTCGCGCGCCTCGTCGATAGGCGGGTCGGCGCTCAGATCCTTAAACGAGAGGGTGACGGGGAGCCTGCGGTAATTGAAGTAGGCATTCGCCTTCTTGCCGCAGGTGATGATGTCGCACTCGACACCCTTAGCCTTCATGGCGGCAATGTATCTGTCGGCGGCACGCAGCACATTGCTGTTAAAACCGCCGGCGAGCCCGCGGTCGGAGACCACGACTATGGCGGCGACACGCTTGACTTCAGCATGAGCGGCAAGCAAGGGGTTTTCAGAGCCGCTTGAGCGCTTGGCAACGGACTGCAGAACCTCGACCATCGCCATAGCGTAGGGGGTAGCCGCGATGATGCGGTCGGTCGCCCGCCGTATCTTGGCGGTTGCCACCATCTCCATCGTGCGCGTGATCTGCTTGGTCGACTGAACCGAGGTGATCCGCTTCTGTATGTCGCGCAGGGAGGGCATCTACTGAACCTACCCTTCGACTGAGAACTGGTTCTTGAACGAGGCAATCGTGCTTTTGAGCTGAGCAATTATCTCATCGGTGAGCTTCTGCTCAGCGATGATTGCAGCGCCGACTTCAGGGTGTGAAGCGCGCATGTACCGCAACAACTCCTCGCGGAAACGCAGGATAGTCTCAACGGGTAGGTCGTCCAGATAACCCTCGTTACCGGCAAAGATGGAGATAATCTGCTCTTCGACCGGCATGGGCAGGTAGCGCCCTTGCTTGAGGAGCTCCGTCATGCGAGCGCCGCGGGCAAGCTGATCCTGGGTCGCTTTGTCGAGGTCTGAGCCAAACTGCGCAAAAGCCTGCAGCTCGCGATAGGCAGCGAGGTCGAGACGGAGTGATCCGGCGACCTGCTTCATGGCCTTAATCTGTGCGCTCGAACCGACGCGGGAGACACTGATACCGACGTTGACAGCCGGACGCTGCCCCTGGAAGAACAGGTCAGACTGCAGGAATATCTGCCCGTCAGTGATGGAGATGACGTTTGTGGGGATGTACGCCGACACATCGCCTGCCTGTGTCTCGATGATGGGCAGGGCGGTCAGTGAGCCAGAGCCGTTCTTCTCAGAGAGCTTGACGGCTCGCTCGAGCAGGCGGGAATGCAGGTAGAAGACATCGCCTGGATAGGCCTCGCGCCCAGGGGGGCGTCGCAGCGTGAGCGACATCTGGCGATAGGCGACGGCCTGCTTGGAGAGGTCGTCATAGATGCAGAGCACATGGCGCCCGGGGTTCTCAGCAGATGCAGGCGTACCGTCTTTGCCGTTGTACATGAAGTACTCACCGATGGCGACACCAGCCATGGGGGCGATGTACTGGAGGGGCGCGGAGTCAGAGGCTGTTGCGGAAACGATGATGGTGTACTCCATAGCTCCGTGGCGCTCGAGGGTCTCGACGACCGTTGCCACCGTGGAGGCCTTCTGGCCGATGGCAACATAGATGCAGATGAGATCCTTGCCTTTTTGGTTGATTATTGTGTCAACTGAAATAGCAGTTTTACCGGTCTGGCGGTCACCAATGATGAGCTCACGCTGACCGCGACCGATGGGGATCATCGCATCGATAGCGAGAATGCCGGTCTGCACCGGCTCGTTGACACCCTGGCGCTCAATGACGCCCGGAGCGCGGAACTCGACGGGGCGATGACCCTCCGCCTTGATGGGACCCTTGCCGTCGATGGGCTCACCGAGTGGATTGACCACGCGACCCAGCATCTCCTTGCCGGAAGGAACCTCGACGATGCGACCGGTGGTGCGCACCTGGTCATTCTCCTTGATGGAGCGAACATCGCCCAGGAGCACAGCGCCGACCTCTTCTTCTTCAAGGTTGAGCGCAAGCCCAAAAACGGTCTTGCCGTCCTGCCCGAGAAATTCGAGCAGTTCTCCTGCCATGGCACCCTTCAGACCGTTGACGCGGGCAATGCCGTCTCCAACCTGGATAACGGTGCCAACCTCGCGCGATTCGACGTTCGTCTTGATGGAGTCCAGCTGCTTGCGCAGCACAGCGTCAATCGAGCTCGCGGTTATCTCCGTCATATACCTATCACCTACCCTCTACTGGTAACGTCAGCCAGCACCGCGCGTGCGCTCTCAAGCTGCGAGGCTACGCTCGCATCGATGCGCCTGCCGTGCGTACTTATCACAATGCCGCCCATGATGGATGGGTCGAGATGCTCGCGCAGGAGCACGTCTCTCCCCAGCTGGGCGGAGTACTTCTTCCGTATTGCCTCGCGCAGGGGCGCATCGAGTTCGACAACCGTCGTCACATCAAGGATGATCGAGCCGAGATACTCCTCGGCTGCCTCGACATAGGCCTCATTCACACGCGAAAGCAAAGGGATATCCTCGCGCTCGACCATGATGCCGAGAACCGCCAAAAGCGCCTCATCAAAGCCCGTGAAGAGCTCTGCCAGGATATTCTTGCGTGCCGCAAGCGGAACGCCCTGATCGCCGAGTGTGTTGCGTAGTTCGAAGTTGCCGCGAATGATCGTCACGGCTTGCTCGAGTTGCCCGCTTACCTCAAACACTCTATTTTCAGCTTTGACGGCCTCAAGCAGTGTCTGTACGTAGACGGCAGATTCCTTGCGCTGAAGTGTGCGATCAGTTGACATCGAGATCCCCCGCTTCTGCAATGTAGCGCTCGATGATCCGGCGATGCTCATCATCACTCAGATCGGCACCGATGAGGCGCCCCACTACTGATATGGAGAGATCCGCCACCGAGGACTGTAATTCAGCGACAGCCACCTTCTTCTCGGTTTCAATGGTAGCAACGGCCCGAGCGAGCGTTGCCTGAGCCTCCTGCTGCGCCTTTGCCGTTATCTCGGCACGCACCGACTCCTCGGCTACCTTGGCGTCTGCGATGATCTCGGCGGCCTGCTTTTTTGCAGAGATGATAGTTGCCTGGTTCTCAACGAGTATGTGCTCGCTTTCGATCTTGGCAGACTCAGCACGCTCAAGCGAGTCCTTTATGGTCGCCGTGCGCTTGTCGATCATCCCCATGAACGCTGGCCAGGCGAACTTTGCCAAGACAATCCACAGGATGATGAAGGCAAGCAGCATTGGAATCCACTCGCCCAGCTTTGGCAGAAGCAATCCGATGCCCGATGCGCTCTCCTCCACTGCCGCTTCACCCTCATGAGCGAAGGCGAGCGCAGGCAGCACGAGCAGCGCACCCAGCGCGAAGGCAACCGAAGTCACCAATTTCTTCATGTTAATCCTCACTATCCAGCTCAGCCAGTTGCCTGTGCAACTGGCGGTTTACATCGCAATGAATGCGAGGACGAAGCCGAGCAGACCCAGCGCCTCAGACATGGCTGCGGACATGATGAAGATGGTGAAGATGCGGCTGTACATCTCAGGCTGACGAGCAACAGCGCCCGTTGCACCTAAACCGGCCAGACCTACGCCGATACCGCCGCCAATGGCCGCAAGGCCGAAGCCGATTGCACCAAGACCAATACCGCCAAAAGTACCGAAATCCACGATGCCTCCTTTTTCTGCGGGGGTTTCTCCCCCGACACCTCAACCCCCGCGCAGACGATTCCGCGCCTGGGGATGTACTGCACGAACACAAACAAGCAAGCGGAGTGAAACCGCTTATCTCAAAGGCTAGTGCTCCGAGGTCGCCAAGAAGACGTAAACACTCGAAAGCAAGGTGAACACATAGGCCTGCACGCAGGCAACAAAGGCCTCAAGAGCATACAGCACCGTGAGCAGGAGCAGCCAAAGCAGACTACCGAGCAGTGTGGGCACCGCAGAAAGTGCGAGATTTGAGATGAATGCGACAAAGAAAAGGTTGCAGAGGATGGCAAGCACGCCGAGCAGCAGGTGGCCGGCGAACATGTTGGCAAAGAGTCGAACGGAGAGCGTGAGCAGGCGCAGGACATTGGATACCAGCTCAAGAAGCCAGATGAAGGCCGCGAGCGGCGCAGGCTTCAGCCCTTTGGGGGCAAAACTCTTGAGGTAGTGCAGGCCACCCTGCTTCTTGATGCCGTGATAAGTGAAGTACACAAATGAGATGGCCGCAAGTGTCACAGTTGTGCCCATGGTGCCCGTTGCCGCCTTCGCGCCTGGTATGAGCCCCACCATATTGGAGACAAGAATGAAAATGAAAAGTGTGAGGAGAAAAGGGATATGCTCCCGCGCGGAGTTGCCAAGCACGCCGTAGCCTACATCCTTTTGCCCGAAGTCGACGAAGAACTCGACGACGCCAACAAAACGGTTGCGTGGCACGAGCGCAAGCTGTGATTTTGCCATGAATACGATGAGGAGGATGAGCAGGGTGATGAAGATGACATATAAAGTGTAAGCAGTGACAGGGCCAAACATCTCGGTACTGATCAGCGAACTCTTCAGGTACCCGACCTCGGCTTTCAGGTGCTCAAAAGGATCCAACGCTCCGCTCCTCCTTTGACTCTATCACGTTTATTGCCATCAACGACGCGCCAGCCGAAAAGTATACACCACCATGGCAAAAAGAAAGCTCAGAATGCAGCTAATCCCAAAAACCAGTAGGTGAGAAGGCGCGATAAAGCGGCAAACAGCAATCTCAGCAACCAAAACAGCAAAGGAAACGAAGGTCATCAACATCCCCATAGCGATCATGCTGAAACCCGCTGCGCTCGGTTCTTTGGGTCGGGTTTTTGCAGAGAAGAGATGAGGAATGAAGCCTATGAGCCCTGCTGCAACGCCGAGCAACACAGTCAGAACAAGCGTCATGCCTGCCCCCCAGGCGTGTAGAGACGCAGAAGGATGCCCGCCTCAGCAAGCATGTCCTGCGTCAGGTCATCAGGATAGGATTCCTCATACACGATCTCCTTGATTCCGGCGTTTATCAGAATCTTGGCACAGAGGATGCAGGGCTGTGTTGTGCAGTAGACGGTAGAGCCGTCGATGTTGATGCCGTACTTGGCTGCCTGGATGATAGCATTTTGCTCGGCATGGAGGCCGCGACATATCTCATGGCGCTGCCCTGAGGGAATGCCGAGCTGCGCACGCAGACAACCACGCGTCAGGCAATGCTCGATACCCGCTGGCACACCATTGTATCCCGTTGCAAGGATGCGCTTGTCCCGCACGAGCACGGCACCGACAGCCCTACGCAGACAGGTCGTACGTCGCGCAACCTGATGCGCTATCTCCATGAAGTATTGATCCCAGCCGGGTCGAGCATCCGCTCCACCCATTATTTCGTCCCAAAGATGCGGTCGCCAGCATCACCAAGACCGGGGATGATATAGGCATGCTCATCGAGATGGTCATCGATGGCGCAGGTATAGATGTTGACTCCGGGATCGGTCTCTACGACGGCCTGAATGCCTTCGGGGGCAGCGATGATTACGAGTAGGCGTATCTGATGCGCGGGCACACCCTCCGCCTTCAGGAACTCGATGGCCGCGCAGGCCGACCCTCCCGTTGCGAGCATAGGATCGACGATGAGCACCTCGCGGGTCTCTATATCGTCGGGCAACTTGCAGTAATACTCGACCGGCATATGCGTCTTTGGGTCACGGTAGAGACCGACATGCCCGACACGAGCCGCCGGAATGAGCTCCAGTATCCCCTCGACCATGCCGAGGCCGGCACGCAGGATAGGCACTACAGCTACCTTGCGGCCCTTGAGTGTATAGGAGATCGTCTCGCAGATGGGGGTCTTTACCATCGTAGGCTCGAGTTGGAAATGCCTCGTAGCCTCGTAGCCCTCGAACATCGCAAGCTCCTTGATGAGCTCGCGAAACTTCTTGGAGCCGGTATCCTTGTTGCGCAGGATAGTGAGCTTGTGTTGCACCATCGGATGATCGATAACCGTCACGCGCTTTGAATAGCCCGGTATGTCAATGTGAGCCTCAGCCATTATCTGTCCTTACAGGTCGGGGTATAGGGGATGTGCGGCGAGCAGGTCGGTGACCGCATTGCGCACCTTGGTCAGAGCGATCTGGTCGTCATGCTCGAAAATGACGCGCGCGATAAGCGAACCTATCAGGCGTGCTTCGTCCTCTTTGAATCCGCGCGTCGTCATGGCGGCGGATCCCACACGGATACCGCTCGTCACAAAGGGAGAACGAGTCTCATTGGGGATGGAGTTTTTGTTGACGGTGAGCCCAGCGGCATCGAGGATGTTCTCGGCCTCCTTGCCCGTGACATCGGCAGCCGTCAGATCGACCAGAGCGAGATGATTGTCCGTCCCACCTGATACGAGGCGGAGACCGCCTTCTTCCATAGCCTCGCCCATGGCCTGCATATTCTTCACGATCTGTGCGGTATATGCCTTGAACTCAGGTCTGAGCGCCTCGCCGAAGGCCACCGCCTTTCCGGCGATGACGTGTTGGAGCGGGCCTCCCTGCGAGCCGGGGAAGATGGCTTTGTCTATTCTGACAGCAATCTCTTCGTTGTTGGTCATCAGAAAACCGCCGCGCGGACCACGCAGGGTCTTGTGCGTCGTTGAGGTAACGAGGTCTGCGTATGGTACGGGGCTCGGGTGTGAACCCCCGGCAATCAGACCGGCGATATGCGCAATATCAACCATCAGGTAGGCATCAACGCTTCGGGCTATGGCCGCAAAACGCTCGAAGTCGATGATGCGCGGGTACGCACTCGCTCCAGCGATTATCATCTTGGGTCGAGTTTTCTGCGCGATACGCTCGACCTCATCCATATCGATGGTCTCCTTCTCGAGACAGACCCCGTAGGAGACTATGTTGTACAGAAGCCCTGAGAAGTTCACAGGCGAGCCGTGTGTGAGGTGCCCGCCATGCGCAAGACTCATGGCAAGAACCGTGTCGCCCGGCTGCACGAGCGTGAGGTAAGCGGCGATATTTGCTGAGACGCCGCTATGGGGTTGCACGTTGACGAAGCCCACACCAAAGAGCTCCCTGGCACGGTCGATGGCGAGCTGTTCAACCTCATCGACAACATGGCAGCCACCATAATAACGCTTGCCCGGATATCCCTCGGCATATTTGTTCGTGAGAACGCTACCCACCGCTTCCATCACAGCGGGTGATACGAAGTTCTCTGACGCAATGAGCTCTATCTGAGTTTGTTGACGTCCTCGTTCGTCTTGCAGTATCTGAGCCACAAGGGGGTCTTGCGCAGATAGTGATTCCCGTAACATCGTCTCCCTTTCAAATGGGCTTTCGTGGTGTTGTCAGCGTGCCATAGTCACGCCTCAGACATAGTACACCTTTTCTATTTCCTGTCAGCAAAGAAAGCACTCTTGCTTTCCGATGCGGTGATCTTGGCTACGCGGTCGGCATGGCGCCCACCGCCAAAGGAGGTCTCGAGAAAGGCTTTGATGATTAACTTGTTTGTGGGGAGATCGACAAAGCGCCCTGAGAGCGCGATGACGTTGGCATCATTATGCTCACGGGCGATGGCGGCGAACTCCGGTGTGGTGATGTTGGCCGCACGGATGCCGGGCACCTTGTTGGCAGCTATCGCCATGCCTATGCCCGTGCCGCAGACGAGTACGCCGAAGTCAGCCTTACCCGCAGCGAGCCCCCGGGCTACAAGAGCGGCATAGTCCGGATAATCGACACGCTCCTCACTGTGTGGTCCGAAGTCATCCACCTCGTAACCCTGCTCGCTGAGCCAGTGGCTCAGCTGCTGCTTCTGCTCAAAGCCGGCGTGGTCGCTTGCCAGCGCAATCCTCAATGCCATGGAATCGCTCCTTCTCTCAAGAGGACTGGTTCATGCCCTGTACAGGATACTATAGTCGAAGGGATGCCGCCCGGGCTTATGCCGCCATCGATGACAAGAACGACCCCGTTGACGAGCGCAGGATCAAGTGCCCTTACCGATAGCGCGGGGGGCATGCCGGAGCGGTTCGCACTTGTCGCGGCCAAAGGGGTTCCGAGCGCTTCAAGCAGGGCGAGCGTGGCTGGATGTGCCGGGTATCTGACGGCTATGGTTCCCGCATCCGACTGGAACTGCCGCGGCACGGCCGATGATGCCTTGACCACGAGCGTGAGCGCCCCCGGCCAATGCTGGTCAGCCAGCGCAAAGGCATACTCCGGAACCTCTCGACCAAGCTCTTGCAGTTGTTCGCCCGCTCCGATGAGCAGCGGCAGAGTTTTGCCGCGATCACGGTTCTTGAGGACAAAGACGGCATCGGGGGAGGTCTTCTCGCTTACCGCGACTCCGAGCCCATAGACCGTATCGGTCGGAAAGACCGCCACAGCGCCACCGCGCAACAGGCGCACTGCTACAGCAAAATCATGCGGATTGGTGGATAGTATCATTTTAAATCGGCTCCTCTTAACGCTTGCATCCAGTATACTGCGAGACATGAAATCACACAGGCACAGTTACCTGATAACCTTTGGCCATATCTGCACTGATATTACTCAGGGCGGCCTGCCAGCGATGCTCCCTTTTCTTATCGGTGCCTATGGGCTCAGCTACATGCAGGCTGCTGCGCTGATGTTTGCTTGCAGCATCGTCTCTTCTGTGGTTCAGCCGCTTTTTGGGTATATGGGAGACAAGCTGGATCGCCCCTGGTTCATGAGCCTCGGCATCCTGCTTGCTGGCGTAGGCATTGCGGCCATAGGCTTTGTTGAGAACTATTGGCTGATGTTCCTCTCCGCCTCGGTCTGCGGAGTAGGCGTGGCGCTCTTCCATCCCGAAGGGGGCAAGCTCGCAAACGTCATAGCAGGCAGCAATAAGGGAGCCGGGCTTTCCAACTTCTCCGTTGGGGGCAATGTCGGCTTTGCCTTGGGGCCGCTTATCGCCACCTTTGCCCTCGGGGTCTTTGGCATACACGGCACGGCGATCTTCCTCATCCCCACCATTGTGATGGCGGCAATCCTCCTGCGTCAGACGCCTGCGTATCAACACTTCAGTGCGCTTGAAGTAAAGCGCAAGCAGGCAAGTGGGCAAAGCGAGCTCAAGGATGACTGGGTGGGGTTCATGAAGGTGACGAGCATCAACTTCATGCGTTCTATCATCGGCAACGGTCTCATCGTCTTTATCCCCTTGTATTGGATTGCCGTGCTCCACCAGCCCGTGCGGCTGGCAACGATAATGCTTACCCTCTTTTCGGGCTTCGGTGCCGTGGCAACCTTTTTTGGGGGACGCATCGCCGACAGGATAGGCTTCAAGCGCATGATCGTCATCAGCTATGTGCTGGCTGCTCCCCTGCTGCTCATCTTCGTCCTGACCTCAAACCTGATTCTGGCCACCGTGCTCGTAGTGCTTGTGTCCATATGTCAAAGCGCGGCCTACAGCCCCATCATCGCACTTGGGCAATCCTATCTGCCCTCGCGCCTGGGACTCGCATCGGGCATCTCGTTAGGGGTCGTAGTCAGCGTCGGCGGCATGACCTCACCGCTTATCGGCCTCGTTGGAGACAACTTTGGATTGACCGCCTCGATGGCAATACTTTGCGTCGTTGCCTTCCTGAGCGCCGGACTCTCACTCTTCGTCGCACGGCACAAGAGGAGCGGGTAGGTGCCTGTTTGAACGAGCAAAAGGATACGACCCCTTGCGCCATGCATGAGGGGTCGTATCCTTTACGAAAACCGGGGCTTGCAGTGCGCCTGCAACGCTTGCAAGGTGCGGTTTCTATGCCGTCTTGGTGATAACTGTGTCCTGTGCCAGCGCCTCGCCGACGAGGTGTCCGAAGGTCAGGGCGCGACCATGGCTGATGCCGGGGCAGTGCACCGGATAGCTGTTGCCAAAGAAGTCGCCTTGGGCGTTCCCAATTGCAAACAGTCCGGGAATCGGGTTGTCGTCCTCATCGCAGACCTGCGAATCGTCGTTGACGTGCAGGCCGAAGATACACACCAGCATGGTGGCTGCAATCGGCTGGGCAAAGAAGGGCGGGGTGTCGATTCTAGTAAGGAAGCGCTGCGGAATGCCGAAATCTCCATCGACCCCACTCTCGAACCAATTGTTATAGCGGTCGACCGTGGCCTTGAACGCGTCAACAGGAATGCCCAACTGCGTAGCCAGATCGTCCAGTGTGTCAGCCTTGACGATATGCTCGGCAGCGATGGCGGCCTCCAGCTGCGCACCTACCGTGGTTGGCTCCCCCGTCAGGAAGTCGAGGGGGTTCAAAGTCTCCTGATAGGTGGTGGGGAACTGTGACTGCACGTACTGAGCGTAGTTGCTATCGAATATCGACCAGGAGATATTGCCGGGCTGGTTCATGCGTGAGTTGGTGATATTGGGCTCGATGGCCATCTCGGCACCATAGCGCTTGCCGTTCTTGTTGACAGCCAACCAACACATAGAGATGGCAGAGAGCACGCCCTCCATATCAATCTGGTGCACCATGGGTGCCGCAGGGCTCTTGGAATACGCTGCTCCAGCCCACAGACCCATGGCGAGGCCATCTCCCAGGTTGCCGTTTTGCGGGGTATACATATTCGAGTCGGCACGCTTGCAGATGGGAGCCCATGCGTCGAGCATCGCCTCGTTGCCGGAGATGTCACCGGATGCCATGATGACACCCTTGCTGGCGTTGTACTGCACGTGGGCACCGCTCTCGTCGGTGACGAAGACACCGGTTACCTTGCCCGAAGCATCCTGAACCAACTGCTCGGCATGTGTCTTGTATTTGAACTCCGCCCCATTAGCCAACGCCTCCTCATTAAGAGCGTTGATGATGCGGTAGTTGACGGTCTGCCCATCGGTCGTGAACATGCCGTCGCCTTCTTTGATGAAGGAAACCGCATCGGGAAACTCACGCCAGACCTCCTCCAATTCTTCCCAGCCCCATTTGGCCGTGGGAGAAAGCGCGGGTACCATCTGAAGGCCACTTTTTGCGCCCAGTTCCTGGAGGTAATCAAAGACCCCACCCGAGCGGTAGGCCCACGTGCGTATCAGGCTGTAGTTCGCGGTCTGCTGCGACCAACGATAGACCAGCTTGGCCGCCTCGTCGGGATTGATGATGATACCGTTTTCCAGTTGCCACTTGCTGCCGATATGACCACAGTCAACGCCGTGTGCGGTGAACTCCTCGGCCTGCTCTACGACAAGCACCTTCGCGCCTTTGGCGCTGGCAGCCTCCGCCGCCGCATTGCCGGAGATACCGGCACCGATGATGATGATGTCAAAATCACCACCCTCGGTTGCGTCGGTTATCGCCGCTGGCTTCGTCTCCCAGGGACGTGTGTTTGTGGTCGAAGCGCCATCCGCACCACCTGAAGGCGCATCGCCCGTGCCGCCCCCTTCACCCGTTGGCGCGCACGCGGCCAAGCCCGCCAAAGCGGCGGCTCCGCCCGCGACAACCGCCCCCTTCAAGAACGAGCGCCTGTCCATACCCTGCCCCATGGCCTTTTTTTCTTCCTTCTGCGAATCTGACATGATTTCCCTTTCTCGCTGGGTCTCCCGCAACAGTGTTGTTGCGGGTGTTCCTCCTTCTTACAGGAACAGAGTACTCTGCCTGCAACTGAACATCAAGAGCCCGCGTTGAGCTACGAGAGACAACCAGAGCGAGGGGTTTCTGTTCAGGGTGGCAGTCCACGGTGCTATTGACCAACTGGTCAATAGGGGCTATACTAGAGGTTGACCATCTGGTCAGCAGGAGTAGGCCGTTGAGGGGAATGTAGATGCAGGCGGTGACACGTGATGGCAAGTATGGACAGTTCCACAGAGCAAGCGCTGAAAAGCGCGAGCGCATCCTGCATGCGGCTTTGGAGGAGTTTGCGGATAAGGAATATGCACAGGCGTCCACCAATGCCATCGTTGCACGTGCGGATATAAGCAAAGGATTGCTCTTCCATTACTTTGGCGATAAGGCCGGACTGTTCCGCTACCTGTTGGCTCATGTCACCGAGGCCTTGACCGAAGACATCTTTACGCAGACCAACATGCAGGGCAGTGATGTGTTCGATGTCCTCCATAAAATCATACAGGCAAAACTACAAACAACCGCAAACCACCCACTCGAGGTGCGTTTCTACGCGCGCGCCCTCACGAGCGACCTGCCCCCGAAAGTGCGCGATGTCCTCGAAAACGCCATCAGTCAATCATATGACAGCTTGAACCTCATCTCAGACCACCTTGACGCACGTCTTCTTAAGGAGGGGCTGGACAAGAAGCAGGTGGTAAAGATCATCAAATGGGTGAGCGAGGGAATGACCAACGAGATACTGGCTTCCCTCGACCCCACAAGCAACATCGATGAGTATTCTCAGGTATACGGGCTTGCGGAAGATTACTTCGGCCTTCTCCGCTGGCTGCTCTATAAGAAGATTAACAACAAAGGCGAAGAGGTGTTTGTATGAGTGTTCTGGAGACCTGCGGGCTAAAGAAGCGCTTTGGTAAGACCTGGGCTTTGAGCGGCGTTGACCTAGTGGTCAACGAAGGGGAGGTGTATGGCTTCATAGGCCCGAATGGAGCGGGAAAGTCCACCACCATCCGCGTGCTCCTCGGCATCATCAGAGCAACCGAAGGCGGCGCCACGGTCTTTGGCAAGGACGCATGGCGCGATGCCGTCGCTATCCACAAGCAGCTTGCCTTTGTCCCCGGTGACGTCAATCTCTGGCCCAATCTGAGTGGTGGTGAGGTCATCGACCTTTTCATGCGCATGCGCAAGGGTGCCGACAAGAAGCGTCGTGACGAGCTTATCCAGAAGTTCGACCTCAACCCGAGCAAGAAAACGGGCAGCTACTCAAAGGGCAATCGACAGAAGGTTGCACTCGTGGCGGCGCTTGCCAGTGAGGTTGACCTGTATGTTCTTGATGAACCGACCTCCGGTCTCGACCCCCTCATGGAGATTGTGTTCAGGGAGTGTGTGCAGGAGCTTGCACAGGCGGGCAAGACGGTCTTTCTCTCAAGCCATATCCTCAGTGAGGTCGAGCAGCTTTGCGACAAGCTGAGTATTATCCGGCAGGGCGTCATCGTCGATACCGGCACCCTGGATGACATGCGGCACCTCACGCATAACAAGGTCACTGTGCGTACGACTCAACCGCTTCTTGACCTCACGAGCCAGAGGGGCGTCCATGACGTGGTTGTCAAAGCGGGGTCAGCAGGTTCAGCGGGGGCAACAGGGGCTACGGATTCATTAGGGTCGGTTGAGTTTTCGATGGACAACCGCTTTACCTCCTCGATTATGTCCTATCTCGCCCAGCATGAGGTACAGCAGATTGTCAGCGCACCTCCCACTTTGGAGGAGCTGTTCATAAGTCACTACGGCATCGAAGCGTAGAGGGTGGGTGGTACCTGTGTTACACGATGCAATCCACAACTTTCCGGCACTCTTGCGTTTTGCACTCAAGCGAGACCGCGTCTGGCTTGGCGCCTGGATACTGGGACTCTTGCTCTTGGGGGTATTCTTCGCGCCGATGCTCCCCGGTGTCGCTGGCAATGCTGCTGAACTCGCAGCCATGCGGCAGACCATGGAATCCCCGATGCTGGTCTCGATGACGGGCATGCTGTATGGCGATACCTACACCTACGGTGTCATGCTGGGACAGACGATGCTGACCTGGATGGGACTCATCGCCGGCATTATGAACGTCTTTCTGGTCATCCGCCACACGCGCAAAGATGAAGAGAGCGAGCGCCTCGACCTCATCCTGGCATTGCCGGTGGGCAAGACGAGCACTCTCTTTGCAGTCATGCTTGAAGTCATCATCGCCAACCTGGTAATTGCCCTGCTCACAGGCGTTGGGCTCGCGGCTCTGCAGGTCGAGAGCATCTATCTTGGCGGCTCGATGCTCTACGGCACACTCATCGGATTGTGTGGCATCCTGTCCGCCGCCCTTGCCGCCATCTTCGCACAGCTTGCAAGCACCTCACGTGCGGCAACGGGTCTCTCCATCCTCGTGTTAGGGGTATTCTTCCTCATGCGTGCCGTGGGGGATGTGGGCAACGAGGCGCTTGCTTGCATCTCACCGCTTGGCCTCATCGAGCGCTCGGAACTTTTCGTGGGCAACTACCTCTGGCCAAGTGTCATCCTCATCATCGAGTGTGTCGCGCTGTTCCCGATAGCGTTCTGGCTCAACGGTCGGCGTGACCTGGGTCAGGGGCTTATCCCCACACGCAAGGGGCGGAGCCGTGCCTCTTTTCTGCTCAACGGCACCTGGAATCTGGCATTCAGGCTGGTGCGCACCATCGCCTTCGTCTGGATAATCGTCGCCTTTGCCCTGAGTGCAGCCTACGGCTCCGTCTTTGGTAGCATAGAGGAGTTCCTCAACTCGAGTGAACTCTTCCAAGCGGTTATCGGCGTCTCCGGTGCGGGAACCATGGCAGACTATCTCAACCCCATGGTCGCAACCTTGCAGCTCATCATGGGGATTATCGCCACCGTCTCAGTTGTAACCCTAGTGCTGCACCTCAAGACAGAGGAGGGTCGCGGACGCCTTGAGCAGGTCTACGCAAACTCCGTCTCGCGTACCTCCACCCTGCTGGCGTATATCGTCATGGCAAGCGTGCTCGCCTTTATCGTGCAACTTACCAACGCCTTGGGCATGTGGATAGCATCATGCTTTGTTTTGACCGACCCTCTCCCCTTTATAGAGTTCCTCAAGACGAGCATGAACCTCCTGCCGGCGCTCTTGCTCTTCGTTGGGCTTGCAGCTTTCTTCATTGGTGTCATACCACGCCTTGCCGGCATCAGCTGGGCTTTCCTAGGTTACAGCTTTCTTGTAGTTTATCTGGGCGGCATGCTCAATATGCCCAAATGGGCAGAGGCTATCGCTCCTTTCAGCGCGGTTGCACGCTACCCCGTTGAGCAGATAGAGGCGGTTCCCCTCGCCGTCCTCCTCGGGCTGTATCTGCTGCTGTGCGGCATTGGGCTTATCACCTACCGACGCCGCGATTTGAAAACGGGGTGAGGAGGGCTATCAAGCGAGGCCGTATTTTTGTTTTACTCGTGTGATCTTGCGGCTCCAAGGGGCATAAAGCAACAGGAGGAAGAGCAGAGTCGAGATGTCATGGGCGACGGTCATCGGGATGCCGAGAAGATAGACCGAGACCACCATCTCTACCGAGGTTGGATGGACGAAGGCAAGCAGGTGGTAGGTATCGAAGAATATCCCATAGACCACTGAAGCGAGCACCCCATAGGTCACCACCTGCCAGCGCAGCTTGAGCAGCCCCGCCGAGACAAGTGCCCCCGAGCCGTAGCCCATCATGCCCCAAAGATACATCTGCCAGGGCGTCCAATGCCCTTGACCGAGGAACATATTGGACACGAGCGCTGCGATGGCGCCTACCATGAAGCCCTGCTGGCGTCCAAAGCTGACCCCAGCGATGATGACTATCGCACTCACTGGCATGAAGTTGGGCAGGGCGACGAACACCAGACGCGAGACCACCGCTAGAGCGGCGAGCACGACGATGGGCATAATGTCACGGGCGCGCACTGCCGCTGCCTCAAAACGAGCGAACGCGAGAAAGATCGCAAGCAGGGCGACGAGCGCACTCAGAAGCGCGGTCTGTTTCACCCCGAACACGATGCAGACCACAAGCACGATGGGCACAAGTGCCAGCGCAATCGGTTCGAGAATGCGGAGGAAGGTCTTCATCCAAGTGCCCGCCCCAGCACATCATCGAGGGTGACGCAACCGGGGAGGATGCCGCGTGTGATGCGGTTTATATCCGTTGCATAAAAGAGGTTGCCATCGAAGAACTCCTTGGGCTTTCCGGCACCCGCAAGCTGTCCGTTGAACAGGAGGACGCACTCATCTGCGTATTCTGCGGTGAAGGCAAGGTCATGACTCGCAATGATTATCGACCTGCCCAGCGCAACGAGGTTTCGGAGGAGTATCCCAAGCTCTTGTTTTGCTGCGGCGTCTATGCCCTTGGTCGGCTCATCAAGGAGGAGGATGTCGGGATTGGTGAGTAGGAGCTTGGCGAGTGCGACCTTCTGCTGCTCACCGGCGGAGATGTCATAGGGATGTCGATTCACAAGGTGCGTGAGCCTGAACTCCTCCAAAATCCCCTGAACTGCCTCCCTGTCAGAGCCAAAACCTGTGGCTCCCTCCTCAAGATCCTCGCGCACCGTATCGCGTATGAGTATCGCCTTGACATCCTGCGGGAGAGCCGCTCGACGTAGTTTTCCTTCGACGCGCACGCGGCCACGCTGCGGCTTCCGTACACCTGCAAGTGCGAAGAGAAGCGTGCTCTTGCCGCTCCCGTTTGACCCGAGAATGGCGTGGATGCGTCCCCGACGCGCAGCGACGTCCACTCCTTTGAGCACGAAGCCGTGCTCCTTGCCATAGGAGAACCAGAGGTCGTGCGTTGTGAGCACGGGGGCAGAAGCCCTCTCTGTCTCTGCGCCTGAAAGCAACTCCTGAAACCCTGGGGCTGCGCCTGAGTTCAGCTTTTGGATTGCCGCATCCTTACGCGCACACACCACCGCCTGCAGCAGATTGCGGGCATCGCGAACAGTCGTTGGCGTGTCCTGCGCTCCGGTGGGTAGTTCCAACCCCTCTTCAGGCATGGGTTGGCATTTGTCTTCTCGTGCAGCGAGTGTCAGTGCGAGTTGCGTGGCAGCCGGAAGCGCTGGCAGATACAGGGGCTTTTCAGTTGTACAGAAGACAATGAAATCCTGCACTCCACCGTCAAAAACCCTGCGCCCCTCATCGAGGAAGACAACAGTTTCACACAAGGGAAGCAGGTCGCTCAGATGATGCTCGGCGATGAGGATTGTTATGCCCAGCTCTTGATTCACTCGGTACAGTGCGCTCAGGAACTCCTTGGAGGCCAATGGATCGAGCTGGGAAGTCGGCTCGTCAAGGAGGAGCAGGACGGGGTGCATGGTCATAATGGCGGCAAGGTTCAGCAGTTGCTTCTGGCCGCCGGAGAGCTCTGAGGTCTTCTTGTCAAACCAACCACTTATACCGAAGAAGGCGGCTATCTCCGCCACGCGACGTTGGATGACCGCGCTGGGAAGCGCAAGGTTCTCAAGCCCAAAGGCGAGTTCTTCTCCTACGGTGTCGGTGACGATCTGTGCTTCAGCGTCCTGCATGACAAAGCCGATGCGCCCGGGATCCTCACTATGAGAGTCCTGCTGTGTGATGGTTAGTTCAGACCCGAGCACCTCCACGATCCCCTGCCGCAGACCCTGAGGTGCAAGCTCGGCCTTCAGGCACTGGAGAAGCGTGCTCTTGCCACATCCCGTCATGCCTGCAAGCAGCGTGAACGAGCCTACCGGCACACGCAGGTCGTCGATGTCGAGAGTCGGTTTACTCGCAGCACCCACACAAGGCTCACCGCCCGAGCAGGCAACGTAATCTGCACGAGCCAAAGCAGCAGAGGCAGCCTCCGGCGGATACGCAAACGAGAAACCCGTCAGCTTGACAGCATCCATCTCAACTTGTCACCTCCCTGAATCAACAGCGGTAACACCATGATTAGGGCATAGGGCAGCTGTTGCCACACAGAGCCCGACGCACTGATATAGGGATAGAACAGGTAGCCCCGCAACCCAAGCACGAGCGAGACCGCTGCAGCCATCACAAGCAGCAGCAACGCGGCGAACAACAGGCTTTCGTAGCGTCGCCAGCGCAGAGGGCGATAGCTGCTGCGTTTGCGCATCCCATAACCACGCGCCTTCATCGACGCAGCCGTTACAAGCCCCGACTCCATGCTCCAACCCATCAGCGCCGAGGTCATCGTTGATAGCCAACGGAGACGCACTATCCCCTTCTCCCCTGTTGCAAGCGCAGTATGGGCATCCTGCAAAGCCGTCGCACGATTGCTAAGGCGTGGGATAAAAGCAAAGACCATGGAGACAATCAGGCTTGTGCCGGGCAGGATCCGGCCAAAGACGATACGTATGCCCGCCGCACCAACCACCTCCTGATAACAACTGAACCAGAGGATGACGGAGGCAAGCAGCACGCCCGAAGTCAGACCAAAGACAAGAGCCTCAAGAGTAATGGGGTTGCCACCCGGCTTAGCAAGAACGGTGAGACCAGCGTGGTTGAATCCGGCATTGAATGCCGTCATGACGAGGACAAAGAGCAGGAGCCAGGCGCAGAGCCGCAGACTCGCCCGCAGCCCCTTGAAGCAGATGTAGGCCGTCAGAGCGCCCGCGAAGGAGAGTGCTGCGTAGACCGGATGCAGCGCGCACATCGAGAGCGCTATGACAGCCGCAAAGTACAAGAAGAGTACCAAAGGGTGAAAATCCCTCATGGCAACGGAACTACTCCCAGGAAGTGACGTAAACCCACTTGATTATATCGCCATCATTGGCGAGGGTAACATCGGCACCCTCCGCGGCGAACTCATCATTGATGAAGAAGGTCCAACCCGCCTCTGGGGTCACAGCACCCTCACTCAGACCCTCGATTGCACTCACATAGGTACCGAATGAAGCCGTTGTCGTTCCGACCGTGATGCCTGCATAGCGCGTTGCATCGAGGATATTTGTACCATCCTCGACCTCGATCGTCGAGGTGAAAGTGTTCCCGCCCTTAAGCTCAGCGATAGCGAGAGCCGTGGGGTCTTCCGCCTCAACGGCTGCCGAGATGTCCACCGTCACGGTAATGGTCACCGCATTGGGGACGGGAATGTTCGCATCAGTCTGTGACCCCGACGGCGTCTCGGTCGGAGTGTCGTTGTTTGCGCCCCCGGGCGTCTCTGCCGGCGTTGTGCAGCCTGCAAGCGCAAGCCCGCTTAGCGCAAGCAACAGCGCCAAGGCAAAAGCCGCCAGCCTTCTTTGGATGAACCTTTGTTTCGCTTCCCCCTGCTTTGCTTCTCCCTGCATGTTTCCTTCCCTTCCGTCGGGAGGGCAGGCATAAGAATGCCCGCGACCTCGTTAGATGTCGCGGGCCGTATTTCCGCGTTGCGCGGGCAATAGCTCGTTGCCACACGTATTTGAACTCCTGCAGGCATTCTGACTCACGTCTTTAGTAGACGCTCACAGCGGCGGCACCGTTCAGGATTCACACCTGATTTCCTTCGCACAGAGTTTAGGGCTTCTCCAGTATAACCTACCTTACGGCACTGGGCTATAGCTGTGCCGTAAAACCTGCTTCTTCCACGGCCTTTTTCATGGCGTCGGCGGTCACGCTGGCATCGTGCTTGACGACCGCTTCTGCCTTGTCAAGGCTGACCTTAGCCTTCTTCACGCCCGGAAGTTGCTCAAGCGCCTCAGTTACCGCCTTCACGCAGTGCTGGCAACTCATGCCTGTTACACCGATGCTTGTCTTCTCGCTCATGGTGGATCCTTTCTCTGTTTGATACCGGTGGGCTGCCCGACGTCAGGCGTCAAGACCCTGAACGACGATGCCAAGAAGGCCTGGCCCTGTGTGTACGATGAGGGCAGGAGAGATAACGCCCCTGAAAACTTGCTTCGCGCGGGGGAAATACTCTTTGACGCGTGCGAGCACCTTCTCTGCATCGTCTCTCGCACCCGTGTGCATGATGCCGACATTGTAGGAGCTGAAGTGCTCCGCCATATCCCGTGCGTGTTTGACGAGTTTCTTGATCGAGGGAATACGTCCACGCGCCGTGCTCACGACGGAATAGGTGCCCTTGTCATTGCAGGAGATGATGGGTTTAATGTTGAGCACGCTGCCAAGAAGGTATACGACCTCACCGATGCGCCCGCCCGCCTTGAGGTACTCAAGGGTCTCAAGGCAGAAGAATACCTTGGAGTCCCGTACCCGTGCCAGTATGCGCTCCTCAAGGTGTTCAAAGGAGGTGCCACCTGCGATAAGGCGACCAGCAGCTATGGCGCTCACACCTGCCCCGAGACCGATGCTCTTCGTGTCGATGAAGATGCACTCCAGCTCGGGCACCTGCTGCGCTGCCAGGCGCATGGCCTCATGCGTCCCTGACAGCCCAGATGAGATCGTAACCACAACAGCCTGGGTAAAGCCGTCAGCAAGCACTGTCTTGAATGTCTCGGTGAGTTCTCCCAATGTGGGAAGCGAAGTCTTCGGTATCTCGATGGCGAGGCGTCTCTCCACCTCAGCGGAGTCGATATCGATCCCATCCCGGTAGGTGTGATCCGCATAGTTAACAAGCAACGGTATCTTGTAGAGCTTAACATCGGGCACGTAAGCAGAAACGACATCGGTTCCTGAATCGACTACGAGTGCGATCGGGTTCATCCAAGGCTCCTTTGTTGCAGCAATAGGATCGGGAGTATCGTGCGCCCTAATTATGCCATGACATCTGCCTGTTAGCCCCCTTATTGTTCAGTTTTTTGACACATGCCAGCGCACTGCCCTTGTGGACGGTAGCCGTAGGTTAAAAGCCGAGAAGGTTCTTGGCAACACACACGGCCTTTGTTGCATCCTCTGAATACGCATCGGCTCCAACCTCATCGCAATAGGCCTGCGAGACGGCTGCCCCACCGATCATGACCTTGACGCGCTTACGAAGCCCTGCTTTTGTGAGCGCGTTGAGTATGCCCTCTATGCGCGTCATCGTTGTGGCGAGGAGCGCGGACAGAGCAACGATATCGGGCTTATTCTCCATGACTCCGGCGACAATCCGCTCGGCGGATACGTCAACGCCTAAATCCACTACTTCGAACCCAGCTCCTTGCAGCATATGCTTGACAAGAGTCTTGCCTATATCGTGCATATCGCCTTCAACCGTCGCTATAATGACCCTCCCCAACGGCTTGGCGTCAGGCAGCACAAATTCACCTATGAGCAGGCTCGTTCCAACGTTATAGGCTTTCGTTGCATTGAGTACCTCAGGGATAAAAGCCTCGCTGTCCCTGAACCGGACTCCCAGTACATACATTCCCTTGAGTAATCCCTCATCAAGGATCTTCTGTGCAGGTATCCCCGACTCCAGCGCCTGAGTGACGAGAAGGGAAACCTCTCGTATCTGTCCTTTTTGGACATGCTGAGATATAGATTCCAAAATATCCAACGGTCATCCTTTCCCCGTAGCACTGTCAACATATCTGCACGTTGCAAAGTGCACCCGATGCTCGTAATGATAGGACGAGATGGATACCACCATTTTCATGATAAAGCCATGTACCTATTCTGCCTCGCTATTATATAATCGGTTTTGGTGAGTTCCAACCAATTTTGTGCCTTAGAGCGTGAGTGGATTGTCTCCTCCTGCGACTAGCGCCGTCTACTCCTTGTTCGCCAACTCATCTTTGGCTGCTTTCGCAGCCTTGGCGGCGGCTATGCGAGCCTCCTTCTCTCTGGCGGCGATCTCTTGAGCAGCTTTGTCCTCGGGTGAAAGTTCGGGCTTCGTAATAGAGCGTGAGCACTTCTCGGTGCTTGCGCCGGTATACTGGGGCAACATCGTGAGACAGTCCTTTGGGCAGGTACGAATGCAGGAGTAGCACTGGATGCAGGCAAAGGGATCGATGATCCAGGTCTCAGCGGGCTTATCCACTGTTATGGCAAGCGAGGGACACTTCTTCTCGCAGATACCACAAAGAATGCAGACCTCGATGTCGTTTACTACATGCCCTTTGGTCATGGGTGTAAAAGTAGGTGCTATCACGGGATACATCTTGGTGGCCGGCTTCTTGAACAGATTGCGTAACGACATCTTAGTGAGATGGAAACTTCCCATGATCCTTTCACTCCCTATCGTTCGGTACAGCTGATACAGGGGTCGATAGTTAATACGTTGAGCGGGACGTCTGCGAGGTCACAGCCTTGCAGGGTCTTCGTCATTCCAGCGATGTTCTGTGAAGTGGGGGTGCGGATGCGGAAGCGTTCAAGATACTTTGTGCCATTTCCTTTAGCATAATAGAAGCATTCTCCACGCGGTTGCTCAAGGCGTGAAACGGCAATGGAGTCAGCTCCTGGCGCCCCTTTGACAGACGTCATAAGGGGTGTGTCTGGTATCTTGTCCACAAGCTCGGCGATAATATCCATCGATTGCAGCACCTCACGGGCACGCACTTCGCAACGGGCATAGCCATCACCGCGCTTGGAGGTGATGGGCTCAAAAGAGGCGAGCGCGCTGTAGCCGCCATACCCGTAGCTGCGGATGTCCTCCTCGACACCGGACGCGCGCGCAAAAGGCCCCACGATGCAGAGATCCTGGGCTTCCTCTTTACTGAGGTAACCCACGCCACCCAGGCGGTTTTGAACCGAGCGATCTCTGAAGAATGTCTTTGACAACTCACCGAACTCGCCACGCATGCCATCGAGCACGCGCACGATACCGCGCAGATCCTCGTCAAAAATGTCCTGGTTGACCCCACCTACATTGCAGGCAGAGAGTATGACGCGGCCACCGGTAGTCGCCTCAAAGATGTCGAGTACGCGCTCGCGCAAACGCCAGCACTGCATGAATAAGTTCTCATAGCCAAAACCGTCCGCAAGCAGACCGAGCCAGAGCAGATGGCTGTGAACACGCGAGAGTTCGTGCCATATTACGCGCAGGAACTCGGCGCGGCGAGGGACCTCGATACTCATGAGAACCTCGATGGTCTGTGAGTAGCCGAGGCTGTGCCCGAAGCTACAGATACCGCAGATGCGCTCCGTTACCGCGACAAAGGCCGTGTAATCCTTTTTCTGCACGAGCTTCTCAAGGCCACGGTGGACAAATCCGAGTTGCGGGATCGCCTCGATGACCTTCTCGTCCTCGATGATGAGGTCGAGATGCACCGGCTCGGGCAACACGGGGTGCTGAGGGCCAAAGGGTATGACGGTTCGCTGTCCCATATCACGCTTCCCTTTCCTTGGTGGTAGCAGGTTCGTTCGCGGCTGTTACGGGCTGTGGGTGACCACTTGCTGCTTCTACAGCTGCTGCGGAATGTGGGTTCATCGGCGTGGGGATGCTGGTGGCATAGAAGTTGCCGCCAAAGTCGATGGCGATGCCTTTGATCTCCACGCCAAAGAGATCATGTGCCTCGTTCTCAAACACAAAAGAGTTGAAGTACAGATCGCTTATCGAGGGAACCTCATCGTCGACTCCTACGCACAGGCGCAGGTTCTCAAAAGCCTCACCCTGTGAGAACGAGTAAAGGAGCTCGACGCCTGTGTCGATGGTCGATCCGCACACATTCACGAAGCGCCAGCCCTTATCCTTGTAGTCCTGCGTTTGGGTATGCAGTTGAGGCAGTGCTATGTCAATGAAAACCTGTGGATCCATGGATCTCTCCTAACCAATGGTCTCTGCTAGGGCAGAGGCGCGTACGGTTTGATCGGCTACCATCTTGTCTGCAGCAGTAAGGCGGCTGGGAAGGGATGCTTCCTCAAGGGTGCCGGAGGCCAGGCTGACCCGTTTTTGTTCAAGGACGCCCAGCCCGACGACGACGGCATCGATGATGGCCTCGGGACGAACAGCACAGCCGGGGGCGTAGACGTCGACGGGAATCGCCTTATCAATGCCACCTAAGGTGTTATAGCACTCACGAAAGATACCGCCCGTACAGGCGCAGACGCCACAGGCGATGACGACCTTGGGCTCGGGCATCTGCGAATAGATCTGCTGCAAAACGCTGCCATTGCGCTCATTGACACTACCGGTTACAAGGAAGATATCGGCATGCTTGGGGTTACCGGTGTTGATGATACCAAAGCGCTCGACATCATACAGGGGTGTGAGGCAAGCGAGCACCTCAATGTCGCAGCCGTTACAACTCGACGCATCGTAATGGATGATCCAGGGTGATTTTGCCGTTGCGGACATGCGCGTCTCCTAACCAAGCCAGTACAGCAAGACGATGTTAAGTGAGCAGCACACGAGCGTAACCACCCATGACCACTTGAGCATCGACTGCCACTTAACACGAGCAAAGTTGTTATCGATGAATACCTCGAGGAAATAGACCGCGCTGATACCGATGATTGCGGGAATGAGAGCAAACCAACTCCCCCACACGAGGAACAACCCCACCCAACCGAGGAACAGGATGCTCTCGTACCAGTGCATGACCTCCACCATCGCCAGCGTACGACCACTCATCTCAGTCGTGATGCCCTTGACGAGCTCCTGGTGTGCATGGTGCGAGTAGCTGAGGTCGAAGGGCGACTTCCGCAATTTGATGGTGAGGATAAAGAGCAGTCCGACGAACACGAGCGGCAGAGAGAGGATGAGCGGCCGGTCAAGGCTGAACACCACACCTGTATCGAAGGTGCGCAGCGCGAAGTAGAACGCGATGGAGATGAGGATGACCATCGGCTCATAGCTCATGACCTGGGCGATCTCGCGCTCTGCCCCCAACTCGGCATAGGGCGAACGGGTGGAGTATGCGGCGATGATGAAGAACAGGGTCGACAAGGTGAGCACGAACACCACGAGCAGGAAGTTGCCACCCGCGAAGAAGAACGCGCCGGCAAGCACCGCCAATACCAACGACATGCACACATAGAAAGCCTGATAGCTGTTGACCTGTGCGCTCTGCTTGACGATAAGCTTGCGCACATCGTACCAGGGCTGCAACAACGGCGGCCCAACTCTGCCCTGTAGTCGCGCGGTGAGTTTGCGGTCGATACCCGCCAGGAGACATCCGATGACGGGAGCAAGGACGCCAAAGCCGACGAGGGAGAAAACAAACGACAGACCCGTCACAGTACACCTCCCGTCACCAAAAGTGAGCATGCAAGCCCGACGGCGATAAGCAGGATGCTTATGATGTTCGCGATGGGTTCGAGGGTTTTCTCACCAAGCCATCCGTCCAGGTACCAGTTGCGCTGCGTCGTCTGTGTCTCGCCGTTGAGCGAGTTGCGATAAGTGCGCTTCTCGGCATCGAGCGCAACGCCAGCGAGATAGACAGACGCGGTTGGCTTCTTGGGTCGCGTGAACTGAACGGCGAAGGCAGCGATGAGAGCCAAAACGATGACCGCCATGATGATAAGGTTGTCGAAGTCGATGGTCGCAGAGATACTGCCCCACCAGACTGTCGTGCCCGGTAAGATGTCGGCAGCAAAGTGTGCGAGATAGGGCACCACAACAAACTCGGACAGGAAGGGAAACCCGACGCTCAAAAGCAGCACGAGCGCAGCCATAAGAGCCAGGGAGAACCACTCGGAGGGATGCACGGTCTTCTCGACATCGGGATCCTGCTGTGCAATGGCGAGAACCTTGCCAAGCCATTTTGCCCAGAACATGAAGGTTGCTGCCGAGCCGAAAGCCAAGATGAAGAGCAGAAGGATATTGTCGGTGTTCACAAGCGAGACGATGGTGGCCCACTTGGATATGAGCATGCCAAAGGGTGCGATGAACATGCAGAGCATCCCGAGTGCCATGAGGCGCGCCAGTATCGGCATACGGACGAAAAGGTTGTCCATGTCCTCAATATCGCGGCTGCCAATGTGGTGCTCAGCGGTTCCCACGCACAGGAACAACAACGATTTGGCCGCCGCGTGGAAGATGAGCAGAAAGATGGCTGCCCACACCGCCTCGGGTGTCCCCACGCCCGCACACGCGACGATGAGTCCGAGGTTTGCGACGGTGGAGTAGGCAAGCACGCGCTTGGCGTTGCTTTGTGAAACGGCAAGAAATGAACAGAACAGGAAGGTGAAGCCACCTACAAGGACGACCATTATGCCGTTGTAACTCCAACCAAAGCAGGGAGCCAGCTTGATAAGGAGGAACACGCCTGCCTTGACCATCGTGGATGAATGGAGCAGAGCGCTCGTGGGGGTTGGAGCGACCATCGCGCCGAGCAGCCAGGACTGAAAGGGAACCTGCGCTGCCTTGGTGAAGGCAGCTACCGCCAAAAGCGCCAGGGGGATGACGAGACCCCCCAGTGCGCCTTGTGCAATGAGCTTGTCGAGCTCAAGGATGCCGGAATAGCCCAGATACACGAGTGCGAGAGCAAAGGCGAGACCGCCTATGAGGTTCATGACGATCTGCCTGAAGGAGTTATCTATCGCCTCCGGGGTGCGCGTGTAGCCGATGAGCGCGAAGGAGCAGACTGTGGTGACCTCCCAGGCACAGAGCAGCCAAGTAAGGTTGTTGGAGAACACGATGGCGAACATCGCAGAGAGGAACACGAACATGAGCGCAAAGAACACAGGCCGACGGTCGGGTTTGTCGTTGTCGTCTTCATGTACCTGGAAGTCGTGCATGTATCCAAGTGCGTAGATGCAGATACCGCCGCCGATGACGCCGATGATAAGCGTCATGATAACCGAGAGTCCATCGACATACAGATTGTTCTCTATGGTCATACCATGGGCGATGAGAAGCTCGAACGCCACGATGATGACGGTCTGAACCGCGGCAAGAGCGACTGCGAGCGGTTTTTTGTGCCTGATGCCCTTGACGATGATATACGCGCAGCACAAAACGTCAATCACAAGCGTGAGGATGGTCACCCACTCTCCTTCAAAGGGCGGATACCAGGTTTCACTGAAAAGGTGCCCTACCGCGAGCCACGCTGAAGCAATCATGATAGCGGCCGCAGAAACGATCACCACAACCGAACGCGCCCTGTTGTTGCGGACAAGCAGAAGCACACCTGCCGCAACAACAGGAAACACGATGAGAAATGCTAGGTTAACCATCCCCACTTCCCTTCCTTGAGCACCGAAAACCCTAGCCCCCCATCATGAGGGGCTGCAAACAGGGTCTCGCGACAATTTTTCTTCCCTTGGGATCAGGGATTATTCGATCGCCTCTCCCGCTCCTTGAACAGCTTTTGCATATGCTCATACATCTCATCGCCCACACATTCCCGTGCATACCCGCACCACTCCACACAGGTCTGCCGGTCGTTGTAGGCGATAAAGCCACAGGAGCATTTCCGTGACATATCGACCGAAAACAACTCTATCTCCGCACCACACACAGGACAAATCTTCTCATCCCAGGTAGGAGTGCCCTTTATGCCAGCAGCGCCGAGACAGCCCTTGAGCATATTTACAGCTCGAGGTAGGAATCCGCATACAAGGTGCGTCCCAAGACGACATTCACCGTTCTAACGACGTCCATAATCTCGGGGGCACCAGGGTCGAGGATGACCGAGCTGAGACCGGCTTCCATCGCCATGGCAAGAAGAATGCGGTTCACAAGCGGCCTGAGTGCATCGGGCATTCCGTTGGAGGCATTTGAGATGCCGGCTGTGGAGTTCAGGCCCATATCAGTGAGTTGACGGATGAACTCAAGGAACTCAAGCTGCTTTTCCTGCATGCCCTTGATAACTAGGGTCAGCGGATCGAACCAGAGATCCTCGGGCTCCATACCTAAGGAAAGTCCGCGCTCGAGCATGGTCTGACAATACTCCATGCGCTCGTCGTTGTCTTTGGGGACACCAGCCGCGCAGCACAAGGCAATGATGATTGCGTCATTGTCAGCAGCCAGGTCGATCATGCCGATCCTGTCCCCTGCGTCAGCGGAGTTGATGATAGGCTTGCCCTTTGAGCGGTTATACACAGCAAGACCGGCTTCGATGGCCTTGGCGTTGACAGTATCAAGGGCGACCGGCACGTTATCGAAGTTCTCCTGCAGGAGCTTGACACCCCACACCATCAATTCCTCGCCATTCTTCGAAGCGGGACCGATGTTGAGGTCGAGATAGTGGGCACCAGCCGCGAGCTGATCTTTTGCACGTGACAAGATGGGCTCGGGATCCCTGTCGATGAATGCCTGCTTGACCTCGGGCGACATTATCTGAATACGCTCGCCGAGAATGATGAACTTTTCCATTGCTTTCCTCCATTCTGTCCGGAGTCTTAGATCCGGACATCAGTGTCTCCTGACCTCCCTTTTGAGATCTGGAGAAAATACCAGTGTCCTAGGCGACAAACTCCTTGAGGAACTTGGGCAACCCGATGGCCTCGTTGGGCGCGATGACAATCTTCCATCCGGGAAGGTTCTCCTCTAGCTCGCCCTTGAGAACGGATATCTTGCCAGGAACCATAAGGGTGTGGTTCTTGACCTTTGCCTCAAGACCCTCATCCTTGATGAACTTTGCGATGGAGTCAGCGGTCAACTTGCCCGCGGACCACGCAGTCAGTACGGAATACCCACCCGCATCGGGGATGATGAGGTTGACCGGAACACCAGAACGCTCGATCTCACCACTGATGATGAAGTAGGTGAGCGCGAAGTCTACGGTGAACGCGCAGGGGTCGTTCTCGCCTGCACCGTTGATTGGATAGAGGCCTGTTTCGACCGTCATCGGCTTCTGGGGATCGGTAAAGACGTTCTGTCGCAGGCCATAGAGCCCGAGCGCCTTGCCATAATCCATCTTCTCAAGAATGATGATGGAACCATACTTTGAGGTGAAGAGTGACGCGAGAGCCGTCTGCAGGCGCTCGTCACCCGGGGCGAGCTTGGCAACATTGACGATAGAAGGATACCCGAAGCTGCGGTCATTATCCTTCAGAGCCGCACGTCTGATCTTCACGGCATTGCCGAACGCGTCCTTGATCGATGCGCCGCCCACGTCGAGGACGAGTTCCTTGTTGCCTAGACCCTCCAGCGCGGTGACCGTGGTATAGAGGGCATCGAGATCCTCTGCCCTGACCCCGAGAACCACGCCATACTCCTTGGCAAGCGCGTTACAGGCCTCGTAATTGGACGGGTTGGCACCGTTGAGGATCGGTTTGGTATCTTTGACGAGGTCGAGAGCTGCCTTTGCAGCGTCCCCGTCCTGCACATCGAGCACCAGCGTCCTGCCCGTTGCAGCAGCCTTTTTGACCGCGCTCAAAAACGCGCTCTTATCGCCCTCAAAGGCGACGTTAACCAGCTCGACATACATATGCTCTCCGATGCGCACGTAGTCGACCTTTGCTGCTTCTGCTAAAACCTCATCCGCGTTTGCATCGGTAACCGACACGCCGTAGAGGCTCTTGGACACGAAGGTCTTGTCATGACGGAACAGTACCGTCTCGCCACCTATCGTGTGCTCTTCTTCGCCGACACCAATCTTGATGCTCTTCATCGGCGGCGCTGTCGCTTCTCCGAGTGTTGCGAGGGCTTCTTCTGACATATGAGGGCACTGTTCGATTTGCACCGAGCCCTGAGCGACCTTCATCGAAAACGCCATGCAGGTTGGTTGGCCGCATTCCTTGCAATTGGTCTTAGGTGTAAGTTTGAAAATATCAAGTCCCTTAAGAGCCATGGTAATATGCTCCTTTCTTTGTCTCTGGCGTCTTATACCAGTTCGGCGATCAGCTTTGAAACCGTAGCGACGGAAGCCGGGTGCATGAGTATGACTGCATTGGATCCTGCGGCGATGCTGGCTACGGCAGTGGAGACCTCCAGGCCGATGCCACGCTCCTCACGAGAACCCCACTCGGGTATCTCTTCTTCCGTGGCAAGGGATTCCTTTACGGTCCAGGCCTCGGTGCTGATTGGCGAGATGACCGGTATCTGGAGCGCGGCGTCATTCTGCGTCAATGCGGCCAGCTTGACGCGCTCTACCGTAGAGATGATGTACTCGAAGCCGTACCCAACAACACCCTGTCCAAGGTTCTCAACAAGGTTCTCATTCTTGATACCCAGTTGAGAAAAGAGCACATTAAGCTGTTTTGCAAGGTTGATATCGACCGCCGACTCTCCGGAGACCTTCTGGCCATACGCAGTCACAGCCGCAACGGCGATGCCTTTGTAGTTCTCCTCTTTCGCGTTGAGCAACAGGGCGTTCTTGCCCTGCAGCGCCTCGGCTACCTTGGGGAGAAGCTCGGCGTCTTTGTCGATGTTGTTGCTTCCCGTGACCACGAGTGGCAATGAGATGGCATCGGCCACCTCTTTTACCTTCGCGACCGAATCGGCGACCGACTCGTTGTCTCCGTTGGGATCTGACCCGGCGAGCCTGAACGCAACAAACTGCACACCGGGAACCTGTTCCGCCTTCTTCGCGAGCTCGGCCAGTGTCTCAGCACCTTCGTACGCTGCGGCGACACCCGGCAGACTCCTGTCGGGACCCTGGTCGGAGAACTCGATCCCAACAGCAGGGGGGTTCTTGACCGCCCCGTCAAAGCTGTATAGAGACCAGACATTCTCGCCACCCAGGGTAAGCGCCTTCTCACCGGTTCCTAGCACGGTTTCACCAATCGATGAAGAAAACACCTGGGGGTTATGCTTAAATGGCATCATTCTCTCCTTTCAAACCTTCATTACATTCCATGTGCATTGCAAAGTAGACATCCCCATACCTCTTCCGGCAAAGCGAACGACCATTCACCTCCTCCTTGATCCTTCTTCGAGACAAACGCAGCTATCAGAACAAAGGCTCCATACTGAGTACGGGATGCCCTTTTTCACTGAGATGGTTCATCAGAACCTCAGGATCATCGGTGATCGTCTCGTCGCCGATCATATCGACGTAGTTATCGATGCCGTAAAGCTCTTTGGCAGTGGCGTTGAGCTTGGGAGCCACAAGCTCCTTGAGGGCCTTGGGCATCCAGACGATCCTGGCGGGGCCTCCCTCGGCACGCATGAACTTCTTGGAGGCGATGAAGTGCTTGCCGTGCCCCATGAAGCCCGGTGTCTGCACACCACCACCGGTCATCGATGCCATCTCAGAGAAGGACATGCCCAGAGGGGTGATGCCTGTGTGTTCGCGGTTTACGATAACGACGCCGTTGCTGTAGGTCTCGATGCCGCAAATGCACTCGAAACAGCCGCAGCTGGTCATCGGGTCGACCATGATGGAGTACAGCGTGACCTGCTGGAGGTTGCCGTGCGATTGCGCGGCGACATTCTCGTTGACGTCCTCCCAGATCCCGACATGCTCATCCACTACGCGCTCCTTGGTGACCACCTGGCAGGCACCGTTGGGGTCGAGCTGATTCATCGCCTTGGCATCCAGCCAAGACACAGCCCCGCAAAGTCCCAGGCGCTCGGGAGTGACGATACAGACATGCGCAGGCGAGAAGGATTGGCAGAGGATGCAGTTGTAGAAGACATCGACGGTCTCGTCGGTCATCGATGCAAGGCGCGCATCGCGGGTATCGAAGACCTTGTTTATCTCCGTACGAAGCTCCTTGAGGTCTTCTGACTTCGTGTATATCTTGACCTGGCACTTGTCAATGAGAGCCTCGTACTCACTTTTGATTTTGGCGTAGACAATCTCACCGATGTGCCTGAGACGGAAGCCCGCATTGAAGGCGTCCTTGCTGATGCGGATGCGGATGAGGTCGCGCTGCCCGGTATGCATGATGCCCTCAGCACAGTTGATGAAGTTGTGGAAGTTGCGCTCTATGACCGGCTCAAAGTCAGTGAGCATGTTCTTACCAGCAACCTCAGCAACGATACCGAGACCCACGCGCTCGCCCTCCTCAAAATCCTCCACATCGGGTCCGATTATCTCGATGGCATGATCCTCTATCTCGTGTATCTCGCGCATCCGTACCCACTCAAGGGAGTCGAAGCGGCTTCCATCGAAGTCGATGCGCGTGGCATCCCTCCTGACGATCTCGCCCTCGAAAGCAGATGAATAGGAGACGGGTATATCGACCTTGGTGATCTTGAGCTTGATATCACGAGCCTCAAGTGAAGTCTCGATGAAGTCCTTCGTATCCGGTTGGATGATGATGCTCTTGGGTACCGGCCACATATCCTTGGGGTCGTCGGTGATGACCGGGAATCCCATCGCTATGGCACCTGCGCCACAGGAGACGACGAGGTCACTCACGGGGTCGAAGGCATTGACGAAGGCGTGGATGCGCCAGAACGTATAGTCATCAAAGTCCCAACGTTCACCAGGTTGGACAGCACCAAAGATCATAGCGGCTCTGTTGACGAAGGAGATGATATGCGCAACCTGCCAGACATCGGGCCCTACGGCTACGACGCGCACCGGGAAGCCCATGTTCATATTGAGACGTCGCGCCTGCGCGATAACCTCACCGAGAAGGAATACGAATATGCCGCGAGCCTGATAGCCCTTAATGAGCTCAAGCGCCTCCTCATCCGTCGGTGCCTTGCCGTGGATAACGACGAAACCGGGTATGTCATTGGTGACGAGCGGCACACCCAGCTCACGCACCTCGGCATCCGAGAGATGCCCGTGGTACTCACCGTTGTAAGGGTCGTCACTTTTGGCGTACTTGCAAGCTTCTATGACTTCTGCGGCAGCGAAGGTCGCGTAGCCGGTCTTGAAGACAGATCCCAGGTCGGGCTCATGGATATTCCAGGTCTTGTCTTCCTCGAATGCCGCCCTGAGATCCTTGAGACTCATAATCTGACGCTTGAAATACGTAAGGTGGTTCGCGAGATGATAGGCTGTATTGGGCATACTGACGGGAGCGTTCTCGCCGAGTTCCGCAATGGTTTCATCGAGCGCCTTCTGCGCCAGGGCAAACATCTCGTCCGCTCCGTCAAACACCCTGTCGAATAATTTCTTCATCCGTTGGTCCCTTCCCGATGTCCCGCCACCCTAATGGGTTGCATAGCTATCGATTTTCTCCTTGATGAAATTGATTTCTTTCTGTATGGCCTCGCTGGTATCCAAAGCAGATACCTCCCGCTTGTCTGACTCGATCGCATCATCCGTATAGCGTATGAATCCGAGGATATCTTCTCCCCACAACCGCTCCCTCAGGTAGTCCTCGTCGGCGGTGCTCCGCACCTTGTTCCCGACGATGCTCACCCGGGTGATACCGAGGTCGGCGGCCAACTGCTTGATCTTGTGATAGGTCTGTATGCTCCGTGTGCCCGGCTCGACGACAACGATGAAGCGGTCGACCATATCGGCCGTCCCTCGCCCCAGATGCTCGAGGCCAGCTTCCATGTCCATGATGACCACATCGTCACGGTTGAGCACCAGGTGCGAGATGATGCGCTTGAGCATCACATGCTCAGGGCACACGCAGCCCCCTCCCCCGCTCTCGACCGTTCCCATGAGAAGAAGCTTGACGCCATTCTTAGCGACCGCAAACCGATCGGGTATGTCATCGACCCGAGGGTTTATCTTGAAGAACCTGCCGTAACCCGCACTGTCGCTGCCCGTCCGCTCATTGATGAGGTCGTTCATCTTCGAGATCGGAGTGATGGCCAGAACCTCTTCCTCGGTGAATCCCAGTGCAAGACCCAGATTGGCATCGGGGTCAGCGTCCACAGCCAGGACGGTCCTGCCCTCACGCGCATAGAGCCCTGCCAGTACGGAGGCCAGCGTGGTCTTGCCGACCCCTCCTTTACCTGTGACTGCTATCTTCAACATACACCTCCCCGGAAACCTCTCATGTCGACCTCTCTCCTGGCAATGACTTCCTTAAGGCTCATGCGCTAGATGCCGAGGAGATCACGCTTCTTCTCGATTCCAGCGATTATTGCCTGGACGAGTTCATCCGGGTCGGTATTGATGTTGTAGCCGGCACCGGATATCTTCCGGGTTCCCTCAGTAATCAGCTGCATCATCTGCTCGCTCCCCTTGACCTGAGGCTCGATTCCCAGATAGGTGTCGATCCCTGTGGCGACGACATAATTCGCGATAGCGACGGCCTTCTCGCTCATCCACTCGGGCGCACATCCGACGACGGGGATGGAGGTGATGGGGACTTCCCATTGTTCGGCTATATCCGAGGCCAGCAGCATCATGCGGCTGATATCCACACAGGCTCCCATATGCAGGATTGGAGGGATACCGACAAGCGTGCAGACCCTCTTGAGTCCGTCGCCGCAGACCTCTTTTGCCGCTTTACTCATAAGGCCCGCCTTTGTGGCCGCCTGCGCCGCGCAACCCGTCGTGATAACGAGGATGTCGTGCTCCAGAAGTCGCCTCATGATCTCGATGTGGGAGTAATCAGGACGAACCTTGGGGTTGTTACAACCCACCATGGCGACCGCGCCGCGCAGGACACCCGATTTGATCGCGTCGATAACCGGACGATAGGATCCTCGCTCTTCGACATGGCTGTTGGTGACTCCATCGAGCTCCTTGATGATCTGCTCATTGGGATAACCGACCGTCGCGTTCTCCTTGCTGGTGGGTATCCAGGCTCTGCTCTCATCACGATTTGCAAAGTTGTCGATGGCGTCTTTGACAATCTGCTTTGCCTGCTCCAGAGCCGTCTCGGGCACAAACTTGATATACTCGGAGCCGGGTATCCGGCAGATGGGAGAGGTCGTCACAAACCGGGTATGGAAGCACTCGGTCAAAGGGCCGAGCGAAGGGAAGATGCACTGCACATCGACACACATCATATCGACCACACCAGTGAGCACCACATTCTCCTGCTGAAGGAAGTTCCCTACCATGCGTACACCGTGGCGCATGGCAACCTCGTTCGCGGTACAGCAGAGACCTACAAGATTGATCCCCTTGATACCCTTGCTCTTGCAGTAACTCTGGAGCTCTGGCAGGTCGGCAACCGTAACCACCATCTCTGAGAAGGCGGGGTCGTGACCGTGTACGACGATATTGACCATATCCTTTTCCAGCACACCGAGATTACCTTCGGTGTCGCGCGCGGTGGGCGTCCCAAACATGATGTCGGTGAAATCGGTGCCGATCATCGATCCGCCCCACCCATCGGCCATGCCAACGCGAAGGCTCTGACGAACCAGCACCTCGGCATCCGCCGTATTGCCCATATGGCTCATGTGGAGTGAAGACGATATCTCTCGGTCAATCGCACGTGGCGCTATCTCCTCGCGCTCCCAGAGTTCTTGGCGCTCCTTTGTGGCTCGCTTGAGAAGAACCTGGGTGCCAAAGGGCTTCCCAAACTCATTGAGGGCGAACAGGGCGACATCATGGGCGACATCATAGACATCGCGATCTTCAAAGGCGATGTCCCATTCCGTTGCGACCCTCTTGAGCTTTGCCTCATCACGGATGATATAGGGACCTTCGGGCTTTGTTGCAAGGAGGGTGTGTGCTATCTCGCGCGCGTGGTCTGAATGAGCCGCTGAACCCGCTGCCGCCATGCGGAGGTAGTGCCGCCCCGCGATGGTATGGGCGTCCGCGCCACATATCCCGCGTGGAGCTTTGGCCGTGATGCGGCAAGGCCCCATGGAGCATATCCTGCAGCAGATGCCTTCCTCGCCGAACTTGCAGTGCGGAGTCTGCTTCTCGTTGCGGTCAGCCCAGGTCTCCGTACACGCCTCGCAGGCAAGTTCATGCAGTTTTGCGGTATCGGCTTCCATCTGTTCAATGGTGGTGAAGTTCAATTCCGGTTTCAAGATCTCTCCTTTCCAAATCAGTCCTCTGTGTGTCGCCTAGACGATTATCCGAGACAGAATCTCCTCGAAGGCAATCCGGGCAGATGAATCAACAGGGAGCTGTATGGTTGGCTTCCCCTCACAGTCAAAGGCGTAGACCAGGGGGTCTGCCGGGACGATCCCCGCAAAATCGAAGCCCTGGAACTCGATCTCCTCGGCCGTCCCTGGATCCAATACCCCATCTGGTGCCCTGTTAACAATGAGCTTCATGGCACTGGGTTTCAATGCAAGCTCGTTGACCAACTCTTGGATGCGCGCAGCCGCCTGTATGCCTCGGCGCGAACAGTCGGACACGAGGATGACCATATCGATCGCAGGCAAAGTGCCTCTGCTGATATGCTCCATTCCTGCCTCGTTATCGACAATGAGATAGCGATAGCTGTCGACGTATTTTCTGATACGCCCCTGTAGCAGATCATTGACGAAGCAGTAGCAGCCCTTACCCTGCGTCCGACCCATGACGATCAGGTCATAGTCGTCTTCTTCGATAAGGGTTCTGCCAAAGTAGGCATCGAGGTAGTCCTGCTTCGACATTGAAGCAGGAATGGGATCCTCCGTGTCGAAGTCCGCATTCGCGATCTTCTCGCGGAGGTCACCTAAGGTGTAATCGACCTTGACACCGAGCACCTCGTTGAGGTTGGAGTTCGCATCGGCGTCCACTACGAGCACGGGCTTCTTCCCTACCCGTGTGAGATAGTCAACCAGCAGCCCCGTCAATGTTGTTTTGCCGGTTCCACCCTTACCTGCGACGGCGATGATATAGGCCATAGTCAGTTCTGTCCAAAAAGGCCCTCACGGAATGCCTCAAGATAGTTCATGCAGTATTCATCGTTGCCGAGAAGCGCATCGACGGCGTGCATGGTCGCCTGCATGTCGGCAGACATCGGATCCATGATGGCACTGTCCATCCCGGCGGCCATCGCAAGCGCGAGGAACTGGGTGTTGAGCGCCTTGCGATAGGGCATACCGAAGGATATGTTGCTCAGACCGGAGGTGATGTGCACGTCCGGGAATGCTGCCTTTATCAAACGAACTGCCTGGTTGAATCCCACCAGTGAGTCACCCTTGGTAGCAAGGGTCGTAACCAGAGGATCGATGAGCAGGTTATCGTGGGGAATCCCATTCTGATCCGCGAGTGCGACGATCTTTTTTGCGATCTCGAACTTGACCTGTGGATCCTCCGGTATTCCGTTGTCATCGCAGGTAAGAGCGACAACCTTCCAGTTGGTGCCAGCAATAGCGGGAAGGACGATCTCGCATTTGCCTGATTCGAGCGAGATGGAATTGATGAGACCCTCTTTGTTGGCCCGTGGAATCATGTCGACTATGACCTGGGGGTCTGAGCTGTCGATACACAGAGGGGTGTCGACGGTACCCTGAACAAGATCGATGAGCCACTCCATGGTTTCGTGCTCGATGGCGGGCTCCACGCCGGCGCAGACGTCGATGTACGAAGCTCTGCCTGCAGCCTGTTTGGTCGCGAGCTCCTTGATGTACTTCTCGTCGTGCGCCTTGATGGCCTCAAGCGTCTTGGGGATGAACCCGTTTATCTTCTCGCCGATGATTATCATGTGATCCTCCTTCATAGTCCCGCTCGGTCTTCTGGTCAGCGTCAAAGGGGGATACCCTATGGCTGCACTATCAGACTAGGGGTTGAAAATATTCACAGCAATCCGTTTGATTGATGGAGAGATGATGCGTGTTTTCCTACACAATGCCGGAAAGGTTCAGGCGGGTCGGGAGCATAGAGGGAATCTATAATGGAGCTTGTTCGGATGGACGCAGGAATCATGCAACCGGGGGAGCCTTGAAAGGAGAACCATCATGCACACTGAATCAGGACACACTTCACATCCACACGAGCATTCGCACGCACATATCCATGAGCATTCACATGAGCACCCCTGTGATAACCTGCACACCCATCAGCATCCCGTGGGACAGAATGAGACCAGCGCGCTGCTGGGATATCTCATCGAGCACAACACGCAGCACACCGACGAGCTGCTCACCCTTGCCGGCGATGCACAACAGAACGGATTGGTCGAGGTAGCAAAACGCATCGAAGCCGGTGCGACGCTCTACCGATCAGGCACCGAGGAGCTGGTCAAAGCACACGCACTCCTAAGAAAGGCGACAGTATAATGTGCCTCTCAACAGTACGCTACGCAACTGACAGCGAGTCGGACGCCCCTATCGCCAGCAACGTCACCTCTGTCGTTGTCAACGGCAGCAGGATAATGCTTACCGACCTTATGGGAAGCGAAATTGAGGTTGTTGGGGCAATCGTGCGGGTTGATCTCATAAAGAACCATATCATCATCGCGACCGCTGCTTGAACACACTTCGGATCACTCGTTCTTGAGCAGCTCGAATGACAGAAGCACGTACCACTGAGAATCGAAGTTCGTCATGTCGATGCCACATATCTTCTGGATACGCTCAAGCCGATAAGAAAGCGTGGTGCGATGGATGAAGAGCTCACGTGCCGTATGTGCCAGATTGAGATGGTTTTTCAGGTAGACATACAGCGTATTGTACAGCTCGGCATGATGCTCCCTGTCGTATGCTCTCAGGGCAAGCAGTTCCGGGGAACAGACCAAGGTCGCAGGTAGTGCCGTAGTGCAACTTTTAAGCAGGAGTGGCTTCACGATCCTATCGAAATGGAACAGTTCTCTATAGGGAAACGCCTGGGGGCCGAGCTCGAGCGCCAGGTCTGCTTGAGCACCATACTGACGCAGGTCGTCTAACCCGGAGAAGATGTTGCTCATCCCTGCTTTCATGAAATTATCCCGCAGATACAGCGTCAATATCCGCTCAAACTCATCCCTGCTCCCCCGATACAGATCCAGATTGATGATAGCAACGATGCTTTCTCCGAGCTCGAACACGCCAGTCTCCGCAAGCATGCTCGCGATACGTTCGCGGATGAACCTGAGGGTTCGATCTCGATGCACCCTGATGTCGATGTGGAACCTCAGGGACACATAATGGTGCTGCGGCAACCACCCATAACCTTCGAGCTTCCTGACGATAGATTCCGTCTTCGTGAGGGAGCCCTCCATGATGAGTTTCAGGGTGTCCGCCAGACCGGGTTCCGCCGGGGTATACTCCGGCACGAAACCGATGGCCAGATGGGTGATCTCCGCAAGGTACTCCAACAAGACGGCGTCAGAGGATTTCAGAGCCTGCTTGAACTCAATCAGGATGAGGCGATACTTGAGCATGTCCTGTTGCACGATATTGACGCAGAACCCACGCTTCTCCTGTATGAGCAAGGGCAGGACATGGATACTCCCTGCCAGAGCTGAACTTGTGTCCATGGCAGAGCGCATCAGATAGGGCAACCGCATGCTGTTGAGAAGGGGCACCAGGTCAGGATCTACCCCGATGTCATTCGAGAAGGCGACGGCCTTGAAGTTGACATCGTGAAGAAGCAGGGGGTTGCCGAACAGTTCGGTGCTCACATCGATCATCGCCTGCACATCCGATCCACTGCTGAGCATGGAATGTATACGTGCCTCCCAGAGATCATAGCGCGCAAAGATGTCCTGGAGGCCGTTGTGAACCTTGAACAGCGTAGCGCCGCTGTTGATGACAACGGCAGCATCGAAGTGCTCCAGGAGCTCCTCCGGAGCCGTACCGACGATGAGGATGAGCGATGAGACGGTGTTGGGAGGCAGAGGAATGTCGGAGGCGTCCTCGACAAGGTAGACCTGATCATCCATCCACGTTGTCCCCGGCTCGACGAAGAGGATGCGATGGATGACTGGCTTGCTGTCAGGCGTGCCGATAACGGTGCAATCAAAGGCCTCTTTCAGCCCCTCGGATATCATTTCAGCACTGATCTTCATCGTCTGCTGCCATTCCGTATGGCTATGAGATGGTTGATACTGATATCACCTATGACCGCAAGATCCTCCGCTGAGAACGCGGAGCGGAAGTTCTCGTCAAAGAGCACCTGGACTGACGGGGGGAACTCATCATCTGCTGCCCATATCAGGATGCTCATGGGAAAACCGGAAAGGAACTCGAAGCAATACCCCACATCAGCATGAGCGACGCGTCTGGCATTGAGCTGTGATGCCCGCTCCATGACCTGCCCCAGGGATTCCGGATCACGACCGAACTCCCGCAGCAGTCTCCCAATGACGCGTCCCTGGAAATTGCTGGCATAGGTCTGTGCCCGGGGGAACTCCCGGTACGCCAACTCCCTGCCGGTCGGTTCCGTAAAGCACCCTTCGATGAGGAATCGCAGGATAAGGATACGTTCATAGGCTCGAGCTTCGGTGAGCTCTTCTTCTCTGACCATCGAGAAGTGTGGCCAGGATACCCGGTACCCCTGCCCCATGAGCGTCAGGCGGAACACCGCCGCGCCCTGCTCATATTCCAGCCCTGTGCGCAGGGCGATAACAGAGGGATCCATGCCCTCATAGAGAGCAGTGTAATGCTCAAGGGCTCGTGCGGTCAGCTGGTCATCCTGTGGGGACGGAGCCGTTTTTGCCATTCTCGCTACACTTTCATCTGGAAAAGAGCGATGCATCGGTATGGGGCAGGAAGCAGGCCGCGACGAATTCATCCATATAGGACGGCATGGAGCTGAGCTCGACGTAGGTGATGTTATTCGCCAGAGCACACAGCTCGTCGTATGCCTCAGATGCCGAAAGAATCGCGTAGGAACCCGCCAGGGACGTATTCCCGATATAGGAATAACCCTCCCTTGGAATATTGGGCAGCATTCCAACTCCCACTGCATGCTCGATATCGATGGCGCTCCCTATGCCGCCCGCGATGTAGATGTGCTCGATGACGCTCATATCCATGTCCGCAATGGCAAGAATCGTGCGGATGGCCGAGAAGACCGAGCCTTTTGCGCGTATGAAGTTTTCGATATCCGCGTCATTCAGCGCCACCTCCTTGGCACCATCTGCCTCCTCAGCGGTTGCGATGATATAGGAGGTGCTTCCCCATTCGTCTTTTCGTATCCGATCCCCCTCCCGCTGAAACCGCCCTCGGGCATCTATGATCCCCGTCCGATAGAGTTCACCGATGGCGTCGATCAGACCCGAGCCGCAGACGCCCCTGGGCTTCTGATCGGGCTCCCCTATCACCTTGTAGCAGGGGTTCATCGTTGCGTCGTCAATCTCAAGCGCTTCGATAGCTCCATCGGTCGCCCGCATGCCGCAACTGATATCGCCTCCCTCAAAAGCAGGACCGGCGCTGCACGCACAGGCCATCAGGAAGTCAGAATTGCCGAAGACTATCTCACCGTTGGTTCCGAGGTCAATCAACATGGAAAAGGAGTCGCTGCGGCCGATCATGGAGGCAAGGACGCCCGCCGTTATGTCGCCCCCCACATAACTACCGACGGCGGGAGCAAGAAGCACGCGGGCATCAGGGTTTACCTCAGCCATCAACTCGGAGCCCCGGAGCCCCTCCAGGGAGAAGAATGCGGGAACGTAGGGCTCCAGCCGCAAATGGTTGCCGTAGACCCCCGTGAAGAGATGGATCATCGTGGTATTGCCCGCTACGGCGACACGCACGATGGAGGAAGCGCGGCGATTGATGCTTTCGACCAGGGATCTCACCAATGGCTGCAGGCACTCTGTGACGATCGCCTCGCGCAAGCGCTCCAGACCGCCTGCGCGAGTGGACTCGATAAGGCGATTGATGACATCGGCACCGAAGCGTATCTGCCCGTTGCCCGCCGACCCCGAGGCCAGTATCTGTCCGGTACTGAGGTCGGTCAGCAAGGCCGATACCGTCGTCGTACCGATATCGATCGCCAGCCCCAGAGGAGCCTCGTTCTTGGATGAGACATCAAGGATGGTCAGGTTCCCGTTCGATTCCGTCTGGATAGTTGCCACAACGGTAAAGTCTGTCTCGCGGAGCGCGTGTGGCAAGACGCGAAGCGCACCGATTCCGACGCTTATCCTCTCCTCGGATACCCCAGTGCTTCCCGCCAGGGCGTGTAGCAGGCGCTCCTGATCCGCCTGGGCATCATCAAGCGTGGGAACCGAAAGGCTGACCTCACGCAACTCATACCCCTCAACAAGGGTGTGTCCAAGGCGAGCCAGTATCCCAGTAATGGCCGTGCGTGCGGCCTCCTCACGTGGGTTATCACTGCTGGAGACTCGTATTCCGCTCTGATATGCGGAGGCCTCAACGGGAACCTCAACCTCGATATCCCCGCGCAGGGTGCTGACGCATGCCAAGACCCATCCTTGGGCTGATTCCGCATCGTTTATGTGGCGGTTCTTGGGACTTTCCACCTCGCCGCGAACCACGCGCACGCGACACTTCCCACAGGTCATATTCCCTGCACAGGGAGCGTCGATGGGCACGTTCGCATGCTTTGCGCTATCCAGCAGACTTGTGCCAACGGCTGTTGATGCAACAATCTTCCGACCATCAGCAAGAGCGAAATTGACCCTGACAGCATCCATGTGAACCAACGTTCTACTCTATTTTCCCTGTGGGTATAGTTTATGTTCTGTAGAGCGTTTATTTCTTGTGATAAATCACCCAGCTTTTGTAATTTCCTATCGAATCGAATTACGATAGCGATTCGGGGAGGTTTTGGCATAGCGCATAAACACTTTGGTGAAGTAGCTTTGATCCGAGTATCCGGTGAGGGTGCTCACGTCTGCCAGGCTAATCGATGAGTCGTGGAGGAAGTCCTTGCTCCTCTCGATACGGAAGCGATTGAGGTAGTCACGAAACGAATACCCAGTCTCCTCTTTGAAGAGCCGACTGAGATACTGCGGTGCGATATAGATGTGCGCCGCCGCGTCTTCGATGGTCATTCTCTTCGAATAATTCACCTGAATGTAATTAATGGCCTCACGAACAAGGTCGGAGCGTTTCGAATAGGGATTCTTGATGACATATCCCGAATAGAGACTGAGGAACCCATTGAGCCACAGGATTATGTCTTGAAGGTTATCGAGGGCATCTACCTGTGGCAAAAGCTCTTTCTTCTGATCTTTGATGTATTCTTCCTGAGCACCATCGCGGATCATAGCGGCAGTCAGGTAGGTCATAATCTCTACGATCTGTTTGCGGATTGCGTCAAGATTCTTTCCGGGATGGAACAACATCATATCGACAATATCTCTCAACAGTATCTGAGCCGCGTTCGTATTGATGGAGGCAAGCAGCTGAGTCAGCTTCTGCACCTCATCCAACATCCTTCGCCCATTGTCCTGTTCGGTCTCATTGAAGAACGAGTTAACATAATCGGAAAGCTGTTTGTTGGGCGAGAAGCTCTCATCGATACTCTCGAAATATTCGGGGCGCGTACCGTCACTGACATACTCGGCATTGATATGCAGTTGCTCAGAAAGCGCAAGGAGACTGGTGGCGTCGCGCACAGGAATGGTAGACAATTCCTCGAGCAGGCCGTGATAATCGCCTGTCGGTATCTTTGGCAGGAGTTCATACTCAAAATAATCCTCGATCGAACTCATCAGGATAGGCCCGCCAAAAACAGACAGGTACTTCTTGGCTTCTCGATATACCGGGGAGACGAAAAAGAAAAAACCCCTCGGGTCGGCGAAGATATAGCGTCCTCTGAACCTCAGGGTCTCATAACTTGCCTTGATAATGGATGCCTGACAGCGCTCTCTCACGTCAAGGAGTTCGGAAACCGAATCAAGAACTCCGGCAATCTGTGTATAGTGCTCTGTTTGGTACACAAGCTTGCCATTATCATCAAGTATGAACACGCCAATCTTGGACACGAAAGAAAAATCATTCATCGTCTCAAATTGCATGGACAACCCCACTATAACGATATAAAGAAAACATAGTTACACCCTCAACTCTGTGAATAAGGTTATTGTACCATGGCTTCGAAAGTGCGCTACAGCTCGTTGTGTTATCCGTGGATCAATGAAAGAACCTCATGCCGCGAACGAATGGAGGTCTCGAAGGCGCCCCGCACTGCCGAGGTCGTCGTCGTGGTTCCCGGTTTCTTGACTCCCCGCATCGACATACAGAGATGCTCCGCCTCGATGACGACGATGACAGCATCCGCCTCAAGCTGCTCCATCAGGGTGTCCGCTATCTGGGATACCATGCGCTCCTGCACCTGGAGCCTTCGGGCATAGGCCTCCAAAAGCCGAGCCAGCTTGGATAGCCCACAGACATGACCCCGTCTGCCGGGGATGTAGCCGATATGCGCGACGCCAAAGAAGGGCACCAAGTGGTGTTCACACAGCGAATAAAAAGGCATATCTTTGACGAGGACGATCTCGTGATGATGCTCATCGAATACCTTCTGCAGTATCGATGCGGGATCCTGTTCGTTACCCGCGAGCACCTCCTTGTACATCCGCGCCACCCGTGCCGGTGTCTCACGCAGCCCTTCGCGCAAGACATCCTCCCCTACTCCTTCAAGGATGAGACGGACGCCTTGCTCTATCTTGGTCAGATCCATAGGAAACCTCAACTATCTCGTTATCGATGGGACAGGAGAAGCCAGCAGCATCTTCCATACCGCTGGTTCGATGGTGCACGTGGCAGCCATCTCGATGATCGCAACCCCGGGCTGTAACTCCCCGAGCGTTCGGACGATCTGTTGTTTCGTGCCTTCGTCGACGAGGTCGATCTTATTCAACAGGATTGTGGTTGCCCCTTCAAGCTGTCGTCGTATCATCCTATCATTAAAAGCAATCAGCTTGATGAAACGACTGGCATCAACGACCACAAGAGAACTGACGGAAGCATCAAGACCTCTGCATGAGCGTATTTCGGCTTCGATCTCGGACGGTATGGCAAGACCGGTCGCTTCGATGATGAGCCATTCGGGGTCGTACAACTCCCGAATCTCTTGTATCGTCAAACTGAGATCGTCTGCCAGGTTGCAGCAGATGCAACCTGCAATCAGCTCCCGCACCTCCAAACCCCCTGCCCGCAAGGTGGCTCCATCAATGCTCACAGAACCGATCTCGTTCTCGATGATGACGACCGCGGTGCCCGTATCACGACGCGATACATCCTTGAGATACATGGCAAACGGAAGCAGCAGGCTTGTCTTCCCCGAGCCGAGGAATCCGCTCAAGAGCACTATCCTCATCACAGTCCCTCCTTCCCTAGTGCGCGGCGTCCCGCAGAAACAAGACCTATCCGTCATCTGTTAGCATGATACTTCCCTCGAAGCCCTGAACTTTGGTGAAGACCTACACAGTTCTTGTACTTTTCCTACCTATGCCGTCAAATCGATTCCTGAACCCATGATCCATTGTCTATACTTAGCAGCAAATCCCTTTGATGCTAGACAGGGTGCATATACTCCGTACCGCATATGACATCTTCGAAGACAACAACAGGAGGTAGCGATGACCGCCCGGCGACCAATAGTAACATTCACTGATGAACAGAAGCGTGTTGAGGCAGATGTGGGTGACAACCTGCTCGACCTCATCCTCGAGCAAGGCATCGCCATCAAAGCTGATTGCGGCGGCGTGGGCACCTGTGGCAAGTGCCGCGTGCTCGTCGATGGCGAGGTACAACATGCCTGCCTCACCCGGGTTGTCCGCGACACCGAGGTGCTCGTGGTCGATGTGGATGCTGCCGATGGCTATGCGATCCTGACGGAGTTCAGAGAGGATGGTACGGGGAAGGTCGATCTGTCCGGTGCCACAAGCCCGGCAGGATCGGATCTCGCAGTCGCCATCGATATCGGCACGACGACGATAGTCGGCAAGCTCCTTGACCGTTCAAGCGGGATCGAATTGGCATCCTTTGCCCAGCTGAACTCCGAGCTACCCTACGGTGCCGATGTCATCTCGCGTATCAAGGTCTGTCTCGAGGATGCATCCACGCTCTCCTCCCTTATCACCGAGCAGATCGACACCGCAATCTCAGAAATGCTTGCAAGCAGTCAGGTCGACCGCAGCTCGATCTCACGCGTGGTTCTGGCAGGCAACACGACGATGGTCTATATCCTGCTGAACCTGCCCTGTCAATCGCTTGGCTTCTCTCCCTTCATCCCCGAGATTCCCGTTGACCTGACTTATCCCTATACTCGGATATTCCATACCGACACGCTCACCTGCGATTGCACCATCATCCCTTTCATCTCCGGCTACGTAGGAGGAGATATCACAGCTGGTCTGCTTTCCTTGGCCTCAGAGGACGATTTTATCCTTATGGACATGGGCACCAACGGAGAGCTCGTGTTTAAGCGGGGAGATCACCTCATCTGCACCGCGACTGCAGCAGGGCCTGCATTCGAGGGCGGCAATATCGAATGCGGATCAGGAAGTGTCCGGGGTGCCATCTCAAAGGCTTGGTTCGAGGATGGGAAGATTACCTTCAAGACGATTGGTGGGGAGCGACCAGTGGGCATCTGCGGCTCCGGCATCCTCGACCTGGGCGCTCTGCTCGTCAGGGAGCGGTTCATAGATGAGACCGGCTATCTCGACGATGACCTCGGCAGCGACCGCATCGTCCTGACAGACAAGCCCGACAGCAACCCTGAGGTCTATTTTTCACAGAAGGATGTACGCCAGTTCCAGCTCGCAAAGAGCGCGACCCGCACAGGTCTTGAGATTATCATCGATGAGATGGGCGGTGCCCTGCCCTCGAAGGTCTTCCTCGCCGGAGGCTTCGGACAGAACCTCGATCCGGCCAGCGCCATTGCGACAGGCATGCTCCCCGAGAGCTTTGCGGGGCGCGTATCCCCTATCGGCAACAGCTCCCTCAACGGTGCTATAAAGGCGTGCTTAAATGACGCACTGGTCAGCACCGCCGCAGGTTCCATCGAGCACGCAGTCGAGATAAACCTCGGATCACATCCGAAGTTCAACGACCTGTTTATGGATCAGATGGCATTCCCAACGGAGTCATGAGGTGAGCTCAGACTCGTCACTCCAGTACGATACACTTAAGCCCCGAAGAAAGGAAAGCCGTGCTAGCAGAGGAAACCAAGGTTGAGACCGCACTGGAAACGCTGAAAGTGTTTCTGTGGCATGAGATGACCTCGTTCGACCCGCGCATCCTCAGCTTCACCCAGGAGATACGCTCCATATGTGAGAGCAATGGCTGCGGGCGCTACAACAAGGTCTGGAACTGCCCACCCGCTGTAGGCTCACTTAAGGAGCTGGAAAAGAGCCTTCGTGTCTACCGGGAAGCCATTCTCTTCACTGAGTTGTCATGGCTCGAGAGTCCCTTTGACTGGGATGCCATGGTCTTGGGTGGCAAGAGTTTTGACAAGCGGCTTGCACTTGCCAATAACCATCTGAAGCAGGCATTCGACGGAACCGACACCGCGTTTAAGCTCTTTGGCTCAGGGATGTGCCAATCATGTGACTCATGCACCTATCCCGATGCGCCCTGCAGGTATCCCGACCTGCTGTTCACACCAATTGAAGCCTGTGGGATCAATGTGGTTGAACTCTCCCAAAAAGTGGGCATCGCATACAACAATGGCGAGAACACCGTAACTTGGTTTGGCATGATTCTCATCGCATAGCGCGATAGGATTCTCTGAAGTTTTAGAGACCTTACAGATAAAGGCTCCGCGAAGTGATACTTCACGGAGCCTTTACGCCACATCCCCCGATGTGAGATAGGATTAGAGGTCGAACTTCTTGGGCTGGAACAAATCGCCGCAGGAGTCCGCCATCTTCGCGAGGAAGGCATCGTCGGTGTCGGGCATACCGGAGAGGGTATCCAGAAGCAGGTCGATGTAACCGACCTCACGGTCGATAAGGAGCAGCTCGTTGTTATCGTATCCCTTCTGTATCGCCTGAAGAGCCAATTCGGCACCCTTCTTCATCCTCAGGTAATGCGTATCCTGCTTGACAAGCTCCTGCGAGATTGCCAGGGCGACATCGGGACGCAGGATGTATGCCATCGGGTCAAGCCTGCTGTCACTGTCAGCATTGAGATCCCTGATGGCACGCGCGAGCTTGATGTCCTTCCTCAGCGCACCGTTCATGATGCGACAGTCATAGGCCAACTGCTCGAAGGAGACAACCTCAGAGAAGCCACCCATCAACTTGATGTGCTGGATGGACTCGTTGCTCCACAGGTCGCACACACAGGAAGCGATGTTGCCAAGAGGCGACAGGTGCGCAACGGCAGCTACGCGTCCTTCATTCGTGATAGGTGTCCCCGATATGGCCTTAAGATAGATATTCTCATAGCCACAGTCCTTGCTGGGACCCTTTGCGCCTTCTTCTACGGCGACGAGGGTACGAACGGATGCGACCACGCGATCAGCAGCTGCGAACACGCGTGGAATCATGTTCTTATCGGCAAGCACCAAGGATGTATTTGCGAATCCGCAGGCAGTGTCGCCCGCGGGGATCGAACCGCTATCGTTGGCAATCTTGACGATCTCGGACCAGAGCCTGCTCATGTCCTTGGAACCGAGCCAAAGACCAAATATGGTCTTCTCGATGTCACAGTACATACACCCTTCGTCATGGATGTCCTTGCCACCGACCGATTCGATCGACAGAAGGTCGGCGCCAGCTTCGGCGCTCCTCTTGAAGGTATCAAGCACCAAATCCCACTCTTTGCCCGACCACATGTGCTTGACATTGGGGCCTTCGCGGAGGTCGATGACCGTGGTGCGCACGGCGGTCTTAGTGCCGTGATTCGTATCGTTGTCACGCAGTACGTCCTTGACGACCTTTGTTATCTCGGCACCCCATTTTGGTACCCAGGTCATCTCAGGAAGGATCTCGATCTCGGCAACAAAGCCGGGGTGGTACAGTTCATTGCAGCGCTCGGAAATCCCCGTGGCGATCTCATGATAGATACGGACAACCTCAGGCCAGGATTCCTCAGAAATGGTCATGGTGGGGAGAGAGAAGTTGACCTCGGGGTACACGATGCCGCCACCAATCTCAAGCCCACTCTTGGTGGTAACCGGGTACTTCGCACTTCCGAAGATGAAGTCATCCAGATTCTTATAGGCAGTATCTTTGAACAGCTTTCCCATTACAAAAACCTCCTTCGTGATAGCTTAGAATAGTGTCTCGCAGTAGACTACGAAACAAGTTCCTTGGCAACGTCTACGGCGGAAGACGAATCGGTCGAATACGCATCCGCGCCTATCTTCCTTGAGAAATCGAGCGATATCGGTGTTCCACCGATCATGACCTTGACCTTGTCGCGCAGACCTGCTGCCTTGAGTGCCTCGATGACGACGCCCTGCTGCTCCATGGTGGTCGTGAGCATAGCAGACATGGCGATGATGTCAGCATTGCGCTCCTTGGCGGTCTCGACGAACTTCTCAGGTGCAACATCGATGCCCAGATCGATGACCACGAAGCCTGCACCTTCCAGCATCATCTTGACGAGGTTCTTGCCGATGTCGTGCAAGTCACCCTTAACTGTACCGATAACGACGGTACCGATCTCCTTGACACCATCTGCCACGAGAAGCGGCTTGATGAGCGCCGTGCCCGCTGCAAGAGCCTTGGCAGCCATGAGCACCTCGGGTACGAAGATCTCATTGTTCTTGAACTTCCCGCCAATGATATCCATTCCTGCCAACAGACCGTCATTCAGGATCTTCTCGGCCTTCACGCCGTCGTCAATGGCCTGTTGCGCGAGCTGCTCAACATCCTTGACCTTGCCCCTCTGTACCGCAGTTGAAAGATCGTCGAAAATAGACATACCGTTCCTCCTTCTCGTAAACCAAACCTACTGCAACCATTGCCTTAAGCATCGATGTACGACAGAGCCGACGGTTCTGTCACGTGAATCTTGCCTACGACATCTCTGCTCCTTACGTGCAGTCTAAACAGACTGAGTTTTAAAGTATTGTGACAAACGAACCTGATTTTGCACTTTTCCGCCCTTTGCGCAAGGTTCAGTAACGGGGTCTTTGCAAATCAACTACAATCTTCCTGTGAAAACTCTTATGAAAAATGGTTACGAACAAACCTATGAACTTCTGGTGCCCCGTCTGGCAACCCATGATTTTGCCTTGGCGGCGCTCCATCTTGGTCTTGCCCCACCTGTAGAAGACAGCCTTGAGGTAACCTTCCTCCGTCGTCGCTATCGGGTCGATCACCAGGGCGTCTTTGAGGCCGACGGGGAGCCCCCCTCGCATATCAATTGCAGGAGTGTCCTTATCTACTATGTTACCTGGGGCGGCAAGGGAGAGCCGTATCAGCGTTATCAGCAGCTCCACCAGTTCTCAGGGGGCATCTTCACTGGGGGCGGCTCCAAGGAACGGGGTGCCGACTGGATGTTGTCTCCGCTGACGGAGCAGTTCAATGGAAAGCCTGAGCTCTTTGAGGCTACGATGGAGGTCATGGGTGCCAAAAGGTGTCCTGCGAGTGCGAGTGGGGTCACGACTTGGCATTACCTGGTTCTCCCCAAGATGCCCATTGAGATACGCTATTACGAAAAAGATGATGAGTTTGACTGCGAGGTGCACATCCTGTTCGATCAGACCGCGACGCAGTTCACTCCCTTTGAGACGCTCTGCGTACTTCACGGGTGCCTGGTTAGCGAGATCGTCCAAGTGGGGCGAGAGACACAGAAAAGCGAGTGCTGAGAACGTGACACTCTGAGTCGTCGCACTGCGGCAGAGATAGGCAAGGGCACTGTCAAGGCTCGCCTGAACCCTTTACAGTGCCCTGCTGTCATGAGAAAGCAACACTCTCATGAGGTACCATAGAGCCTTATTCGATATATTGTTTGCCGTCACTGCGCTCCGGAGCGTCGTTGACCTTAAGGGTCTTCACCTTTGCAAAGGTGTTCAAGTCGTAGACGTTGAGCCTGGTCATGGAGTAGACATACAGATAGTTATCGACGTAGAAGCCACGCGTATTCCTGCCACCCCAGGCGTCGTCATCATCGAGGGGAAGTTCAGCTTTGAGATAGAAGCCTTTTTTGTCGGTATAGCCGTACACGAGATAACTGTCCTCTCCGGGGAAGGCGATCAGGTCATGTTCTGCATCGATAAGGACAGTCTTGTGGTCGTCGAGCGCTGACGTGTAGTAGATATCCAGTTCCTTGGTGCTGAGCTCGGTCACATCGTAGGGATTGCTCGTATCAAACATACTGAGTTTAACATTGCCGGTGCTACTTCCAACGGCGGCATGCCCTATACCAAAGAGGCGCCCTTCAGAGAAGGGGTGCAGATAGGTGCTAAATCCTGGTATCTTGAGCTCGCTCATGATTTTTGGAACTCTCGGGTTTGAGAGATCCACGGCAAAAAGCGGATCCATCTGGCGATAGGTGACAACATAGCCGACCTTACCCGTAAAGCGTACACTGTAGATGCGCTCATCCTCGGCGAGCCCTGTGATACTGCCGACTACTTCAAGATCGGGATCGAGCACGAAAAGTGCGCTTGACGGCTGGTTGTCATCGTATTTATAGCTCTCTATATCGAGCTCCTCATCCAAGTACACCTTGTAGCCGTAGCTCTGATCCGTTGTTGCGACGCGGAGGTTTCCCTGATACTCGTCAAGCGAGAACTGATTGAGCAGCGTGCCGGGTATGCTGGTTTCGGCGGTGATGTCCAGGTTGCCCTTATCCGCAGAAACTCGGATGATGTGTGTGTTTGAACCGCTGCGATATTCGGTAACAGTGTAGACGCTCTCCCGGTAAGGCTCAAGCGCCACATCCTCATAGACAGATGAGCCGAGATAGAGGTTATCGTCGCTCATGTAGACCGTCTCTGTGCCACCCAGCGCCGAGCTGCTATCGATGAACTGGCGGGAACCAAGGTCGATCGAGTTGATGACTGTGTAAGTAGGTGAATTAACCTGCGGCAAAATGCAGATATCTTCGACCGGAAGGCATTCGTAAACACCGTTCACGCCCCTGAGTGGTACGTAGGTTGCGGGATCATCCTCAACAACATCGGACTGGAGAGAGTAGTTCGTGACGAAATAGAGCACACCGTCATTTAAGCGTGAAGTGTTGTAGTAACCGCTGCCAGCATACTCACCAACGAGAATCGCGTTTGCAGGATCCTTGACATTGAAGAGCAGAACCTTCGTCAAGCTATCACCCTGATAATAGTAAGAGTTGCCGCCAGCACGCTTGCCGTCCTCATACCAGGCATAGCTCTGGACAATGACGGCGAGTGTCGAATCGCTGATATAGAGCTCGTAGACCGTCTGAAGGTTGTCGAGGTCAGCGACAGAGGCACGAAACACCTCAGTCGTATCGGCACCGGTGGCCGTGAAGATGACGAGGTCGCCCCGCGACACAGCATAGATGTAGTCCCCGTCGGTTTTGACGATATCTCCCTCATCAATGCCTTCGACCTGCGTATTGGTCGTAGAGTAATCAGAGGAAGCCACGGAGGAGCCAGAATCGGCTGAGATTTCGGGCGCTACCGACGAGCTTCCTAACTCTTTCGCACTTTCTGAGCCACTTGCAGGAGCAGATTGCATAACTTCTGCTCCTGCCACAGAGTCCTCTGTACCCAGGGGCTCAACCGTGTCATAGGCAATGTCACCGCCATAGCTCGACGTATAGGAGAATCCGTCTATCGTCTGGTAAATCTCGGCATAGGATTCGGCTGACACAGGCTTGATGGTCATCTTGTTGCCAGAAGGTCCCTCGTAGGTTGGGCTTAGATCGATAGTTGTATTGCCCGAACGACCACCTAGGGCAGTATCAATCAGGTCATCGAGGAACTGCGAGCCAAGAGCGGCGGTTACGCCAACTACAACAAGCACCATGACGGCGGCGGCGGCGGCAATCCCCCATACGTACCTACGCTTCTTCTGGCGGAGCGGTCGTACGGAGCCAGGAACGTCTATGCGCGCAGAGGGCACGGGGCTGGGCAGCCCAGAGGTGCCCGATACGGCAGCCGAACCAGAGGCGACAACTGAGCCCGCTGTCTCGGCGGAGTCAGACCCCGAGGGCTGGGCATCCTCTGCCTCCAAAGCAGTCGTAAGCCTGTCAAGCAGCTCGTCTGACGGCGTCATCTGCTCCTTCATGTTGTTAAGGATGTTTTTAGTCATTGAAGTACTCTCCTTTCAGACGATTGCGCAACTGCGCACGTCCTCTTGAAAGCTGCACCTTCACCGTTCCTGCCTCGATTCCCTGCAGCACGCTTATCTGAGCAATGGAGAGATCATCAAAGTAGAACAAGTGCAATACGGTTCGATACGGTAGTGGGAGCTCCTGGAGCGCCTGGAAGACCCTGTCCTCTTCCTCGGAGCGAAAGTGGAAGCTGTCTTCAGAAGCGGGCTCGATGTCGGTGTCGTGGATGGGTACGACCTTTTTGTGCCAACTGTTGGAAGTGGCCTGCTTGGAACAATTGATCGTTGTCACGATGAGCCAGGCCTTGCAGCGCTCATCCGTTTCAAACACCGGTCGTTTTCGATGGTAAGCCAAGAAGACCTCTTGGAAGACGTCTTCGGCGTCCGTCTTGTTGCTGGTGTGGCTGAGCGCGATACGGTACACCATGTCCTTGTAGTGCATGACTACGGCTTCCGTATCGAGATACGCCGACTGCGCGACTGCATTCATACCCAATCCAATCCTCCCTTTAGAACCTCTTTATCCAGAGCACACGCTAACCCCTACTCCTATAAATCAGAGCAGGCATCCAAAAGGTTACATATTATTCAACAAAGATTCAGGCGAGGGATATTTTTATCGTTCGGGTGGCGGTGCTGAAATCATCCGTCGTAGCCACACCCGAGATGCCATAATCATAAGTGACGGTCACCGTCCATACGGTGAGCCCACTATCTGCAGTTGAGCGACCAGAAAAGATAGCCTCCTGTTTGATGATCTTGCGGTTCTCGGATACCGCATTGTCGTAACGTATGCTCGACTCATGATCGGGCGGTGCGTAAGCATAGTCCCGGGGCGTTACACCGGCCGCTTGCAGCGTGTTCACAACACTGTCGCCCGTTGCGAGCAAGGCATCGAAGCTCGTTTCAGGAAAGCCTATGAGACGGACATCACAGCTGAAATAGACGTCAACAACCGTCCCGCTCCCATTGACACTGCAACGAACCGAAGCTATCGGATAGCTGTTGTTGGTAGAGGTAGCCGCTCCGGAAGTCTCAGCTTGTTGCGCGGCTCCCCCAGGAGCGATGGATGAGAAGGTTACAATTTGCGCGATGTCAGGGTTCGCCGAGTCTGACCAAGGCTCCGTCTTCGTGAGCTCAAACCCAGAGCCGAGCTTTGCCAGGACTCCATCTGCACTCAGACCGTAAAGCTCTTTAAGATCTGGAATAGGGATGGTTTCCACCTGGATCTTTTCTGGCGCTCCTTCAATATAGTTGTTGCCGTCGGGGATATTTGCTCCAGGCTTGGGTGGGGTCGATACGGTAGAGCCCCCGGGGGTCTCCTCTCCTGTTATGAGCTGCCTGATCTCGTCACCAAAGACCAGATAACCAAGATAGCCTAAGCCGCCAAGCGCGACGACCGCTACGAGGATGACCGTGATAAGCGCTGCGCGTGTACGCTTTGCCTTCTTGATCTGTCTTTCGGTTATAGGCTTCAGAGGTGAAGACGCGTCGGTATTGAGCGTCGGGGAATCCTCGGTTCCGTTGAAACTATCCAACTCTTCAGGCATTGCAATCTCCTAAAAGGTGAGTCATTGCTTCTACAAATAATACAGTACCAGGAATATCACAAGAACCACCAAGCCAACACAACACGCAGCGAGGACTATCTTCTGAACGATGGGCATCGGCGGAAGTTCTTCACTGGCACCAGCGCCCGTCTTCGGTCGTGCTGAGTCGCCCTCTGAGAGCCCCTCTTCTGCATCGACCTCAAGAGCCGTCGGAGAGTCCAGGGTCGTAGCTTCCTCGACCACGCCAACGGTTATGACCTCCTCCTCATCGGAGGAACCCGCAGGTGCGTCGGTAGAACCAATGCGTATATGCGAGAAACGTGGGTTCTGCTCGTCGTCCATGTGGCTCCATTTGAAGAACATATCCGTGGACTGATGTGTTTCATTATACGATAAAAGTACCCCACTACGCCAGCCGTCGTTACCTTGCTGGAATAAGGAGCGAGGCCGGAGCGAGAGAAGGCATCGTATGACCGCATGTAATCAGTTTATATATGCGGCCGTCAGTGCTTCAGTGCATGCGGGCGTTGAGTTCTCCGGCGAGCTCATCAAGACTGATGTCTGCGCGCTCAAAGAGTACGAGCAGGTGGTACAGAAGGTCGCCTGCCTCATAGCGGATGTGGTCATGGTCGTCTTCCTTGACCGCAAGCACGAGCTCTGCAGCTTCTTCGATGACCTTCATGAGGAGTTTATCCTCTGCTTCGCTCAGCAACCGCGCCGTATAGCTCGCATCGAGAGAAGCTATTCGGCGGTCATGTATCGTCTTGGCAAGCATGGCGATGGTCTCGCCAAAATCCCCTGCCTGCACGTTTGCTGTTCGTTCACCCATCGTCTCTGACCTCCCGATAAAAGCAGGTTCTGTTGCCCGTGTGACAGGCAGGACCCGGACTATCAACCTCAACCAGTAGGCAATCAGCGTCACAGTCATAGGAGACCTGTTTGACCTGTTGGGTGTTCCCGCTGGTAGCACCCTTGTTCCAAAGCTCCTCGCGTGAGCGGCTCCAGAACCACGTTGTCTTCGTGCTCAGCGTCAACTCAAGCGCCTCAGCGTTCATGTAGGCCATCATGAGCACCTCTTTTGTGTCGTACTGCTGGATGATGGCGGGGATGAGCCCCGCAGCATCGAACCTGAGTGGGAGCTTACAGTCAGCCATGCGTCTCCGACCTCTCGCTTACTATCATATCAGTCCAACCTTACGGGTATGCCTTGCGAGGCCATGTACTCTTTGACCTCACGAACCGTCAGCTCACCAAAATGAAAAACGCTGGCGGCGAGAACGGCATCTGCCTCACCGTCCAGTATACCCTCTGCAAAGTGTTCAAGCACGCCCACACCGCCACTTGCGATAACGGGGATGTCGACCGCGCGTGCCACCGCCCGGGTGAGCGCAAGGTCAAAACCGTCTTTGGAGCCGTCGCGATCCATGGAGGTGAGCAGTATCTCCCCTGCTCCCCGTTTGTTTGCTTCGCGCGCCCACTCGATGGCATCGATGCCCGTGTCGATGCGACCACCGTTGAGAAAGACCGTCCATCTGTCGCCTGCGCCCGCAATGCGTTTGGCATCGATGGCGCAGAGTATCGCCTGTGAGCCAAAGGCAGCTGCCCCAGCTGTGATGAGGCTTGGGTCACGCACAGCTGCCGAATTGACGCTGACCTTGTCCGCACCGGCGGCTATCATCGTGCGAATGTCGGCGATGCCTTTGAAGCCGCCGCCGACGGTATAGGGGATGTGGAGCTCCTCGCTTGCGTGCGCCGCCATCTCGATGACCGTGCGCCTGTCTTCATGGGTCGCCGTGATGTCGAGAAAGATGACCTCGTCAGCGCCTTGAAGGTCGTAGGCAGCTGCCAACTCGACCGGGTCGCCCGCGTCGCGCAGGTTTATGAAGTTGACCCCTTTGACGACGCGTCCATCCTTGACGTCCAGGCAGGGCATGACCCGTTTGGTTAGCATGCGGTTCCTTTCCTTTGGGGTCAATCGCTCAGGGCGGCGAGGGCTGTTTCGAGCGTGAAGGCTCCCTCATAGAGAGCGCGCCCGGTGATGACACCTTCTATATGGGTATCACCCAGAGCTTTGAGAGCCCTGAGATCATCGAGGGTGGAGATGCCGCCCGAGGCGGTGACGGGAAAGCCCGCGCCCTTGGCAATACGCTCGTATGCCGCAGCGTCAATGCCGGTCTGCATCCCATCGCGGGCAATATCCGTATAGACAAGGTGGCACACGCCCCAGGCCTTGAGTTCCTCGATGAGCTCGGTTGCCAAAACGCCGCTCCCCGCACGCCAGCCCTCGATGGCGACCTCACCGCCGCGCGCGTCCACGCCGGCACAGATAAGGTCGCCATAGCGCCTTGTTGCCGCACGCGCGAAGTCCGGGGCGGTGACCAGCTTGGTACCGATGACCACACGACTTGCTCCCGCCTGCTTCAGGCGCTCTATCGTCTCCAGCGAGCGAACACCGCCGCCAACCTCAACAGCAAGACCGGTAGCTGCGATGATGCGCTCTATAATCGGGCTGTTCGTGGAAATGCCCGACCGTGCTCCATCGAGATCGACAACATGGAGCCAGGTCGCGCCTGCCGCTTTGAAGGTGCATGCCTGCTCGACGGGATCCTCGTTGTAGACGGTGACCGCCGCGTAGTCGCCACGAGCGAGCCGCACCGCCTTGCCGTCTAACAGGTCTATCGCTGGCAACAGATACATCAGAGACTCCTTGCAAATGCGGCGAAGTTCTGTAACACACGCAAGCCTTTGTGTGAGCTCTTCTCGGGATGGAACTGCACCCCAAAGGCGTTCATCTTGCGTATGACACAGGGGAAGCTGCGGGCATGGGTCACCGTGGCAAGGATGTCTTGTTGGTCAGTGACCTCTGCCCGATACGAGTGCGTGAAATAGAAGTTGGAACCATCATCGATACCCGCGAACAGGGGTGCGAGCCGTGCATCCGTTTCATCCTTGCAGTGAACCTGATTCCAGCCAACGTGGGGAACCTTATAGAACCTGCCCCGCTCGTCGGCAGCGTCAACACGCCGCACACAACCAGAGACGACGCCCAGACCCTCCATCCAATCCGGGCTTGGCACGCCCTCATTCCCGCGCTCCATGAGCAGCTGGAGTCCAAGACAGACGCCAAGAAAGGGCACGCCCTCAGCTATGCGCTCACGGATGACCTCCATCTGACCGCTCGTTTGCATGAAGCCAGCGGCATCCGCAAAGGCACCGACGCCTGGCAGCACGATCGCCCCAGCACGCGCGATAACGGCGGGGTCGGCGCTGACGCGTGCTTCGGCACCCGCAAGCTGCAAGCCTTTCTGCATGGAGCGCAGGTTCCCTTTGCAATAATCGACCACAACGAAGTACGCCACCTAGAGCATTCCTTTCGTCGAGGGAACGCGGGTGCCTACGCGGGGGTCGAGCGCGACTGCTGTGCTAAGTGCGCGTGCCACCGCTTTGGCAGCGGCCTCAATGATGTGGTGCGCATTCTCGCCTGCGAACGAACGGACATGCAGGGTGAGCTGCGCATTCGACGCCAACGCGATAAGAAACTCCTTGAAGAGGGTCGTGTCGAAGCTGCCGATGAACTCTATGGGGAGCTCGACCTCCCAGTGCACCTGCCCGCGCCCGCTGATGTCGATGGCGGCAAGCACGAGCGCCTCATCCATGGGCACGAGGGCGTCTCCAAAACGGGCGATCCCCGCCCTGCTACCGAGCGCCTGATTGAGCGCCTGACCAAAGACGATGCCCACGTCCTCAACGGTGTGGTGTGCGTCCACCGCAAGATCGCCTAGCGCCGTCACCTCAAGGTCGAAGAGCCCGTGACGCCCCATGGCGTCGAGCATGTGGTCAAAGAAGGGAACGCCGGTTGTAGCGGAGGTCTGTCCTGTGCCATCAAGTTCAAGGCTCAGGGTGACCTTCGTCTCCTTTGTCTCGCGTTCCAGGATTGCATTCCTCATAGTCTATCCTCCAATAGGGTGCCCAATATAAGGGAGCAGGCCTGCAGGAGCTGTTGGTTCTGCTCGGGGGTACCAACGCTCACGCGCAGGCAATCGGTGAGCCCGGGTGCGGCTGAGAAGTCGCGCAGCAGGATGCCAAAGTCGTCATAGAGTCGCTGCCAGAGTTCCTGTGCGCCTGCAACCCGCAGCAGCAGGTAGTTTGCCTCACTCGGAAAGACCTCTACGCCGGGGAGCGCCGCGAGCGCACCTGCAAGCCGGTCACGGTCTGCCGCGATACCCTGCGCAAGCTGGAGCACCTCGTTGCTGTGGCCAAGGACGGCTTTGCCCGCCGCCGCCGAATAGCTGTCAACCGAATACGGCTGCCGCACCTTTATGAGCTCGGCGATAACGGCGGGGCTGGCTAGGAGGTAGCCGAGTCTGAGCCCAGCGAGCCCATAGGCCTTTGAGAAGGTGCGGAGCAAGGCGAGGTTCTGATGGCGGCTGAGCAGTCCGGTCAGGTCGAACTGTGGCTGCGCGAACTCGACATAGGCCTGGTCGATGACGACGAGGGCATCGCTTGCGGCAAGGAGCCGCTCGACGAAGTCTGCCGTGAGACAGTCGCCGGTCGGGTTGTTGGGTGAGGCGAGCATGACCAGGTCAATGGTGCCAGTCGCCACGCGTTGCAGGATGGCGTCCTCGTCGAGCCAAAACTGCTCAGTCCGCTCAAGTGAAACAACCGTGGTTGTTGTCAGCAGCGCATCGAAGGCGTAGGACGAGAAGCAGGGCGGTGCAATCAGGAGCCTGCGCTCTCTGCCACCGTAAGCGAGCAGCAGGTTGAGAAGCAACTCGTCGCCGCCGTTGCCAACGAGCACCTGCTCAACAGAAACGCCGCAAACGCCTGCAATCGCAGCGCACAGGTCATGTGCGAGCGGATCGGGATAGCGGTTAAACGGCAGCGTCTTGGCAAGCTGTGCCAACTCTGCGCGCAGTTCAGCCGACGGGTCGCAGGGGTTCTCGTTTGCGTTGAGATAGACCCGGGCGGGCAGGTATTTGGGGTCGTAGGGCTCCAGGCCTGCGAGGTGCGACACCGGGGGACGAACTTGAAGCATATCAGAGACTCCTTATCGTAGTGCTTGGGAAGGTGCTGATTACTTGCTCCCCACCCTGTCATTGCGGGCTTGACCCGCAATCTACAAGGAGGAGATTGCGGGTCAAGCCCGCAATGATGGGATTAATCGGTGCTTCCCTAGGGTAGCATCCCGATGACAGCGTCAGCTGTCCCGCCTGCTACCCCTTTGCCTACGTCGGCGGCGAGGGTTTGTTCTGCCTTTTCTGCGTCATCATCCTCATCCCTTGGTTCCGGGGTCTCAAAGCGGAGCTCTACCGCCCTGCCGTGCGCCCAGAGACCTTCAGCCTCGGCAAACGCCTTGATGGTGGCGGCGTCTTTGTCGAGGGCACCGTAGGAGTAACTGATAACGCTCGAACGCTTGATGAAGTCATCAACCGACAGCGGGCCTCGGTAACGTGCCGCACCGGAAGTCGGCAAGGTATGGTTGGGCCCGGCCACATAATCCCCCACGCTCTCTGGCGTCCAGGGACCGATGAAGATCGCGCCCGCGTTCTCGATGAGTCCCAAGAGCTCAAAGGGCTGATCCATCTGTATCTCAAGGTGTTCCGGTGCAACGGTGTTGCTCGCAAGCAGCGCCGTTGCGAGATCGGGACACACGAAGACGGTGCAGTTGTTGTCGATGGCCTGCTTGGTCGTCTCCAGGCGCGGCGAGAGAGCGAGGAGCTTCTCGATTTCTTCGATAACCTCATCTACAAGGTCTTCATCGGTCGTGACGAGGTAGGTCCTCGCATCGGGGTCATGCTCTGCCTGGGCGAGCAGGTCTATGGCTATGAAGCCCGAGTCCGCTGTCTCGTCTGCGAGGATAAGCACCTCGGAAGGCCCGGCGATCATGTCGATGCCAACGTCTCCACTGACCAGGCGCTTTGCCGCACTCACATAAGCATTGCCCGGACCGGTAATCTTGTCGACCGGGAGTATCTGATCGGTGCCGTAGGCAAGCGCGGCAATCGCCTGTGCGCCGCCGACCATGTATATCTCGGTAACCCCTGCAAGCTGTGCTGCGGCAAGCGTGACGTCGCTGATCCTGCCGTTTGCCTGCGGCGGCGAGACCATGACGATGCGCTGCACGCCGGCAACCTGCGCCGGGATGGCATTCATGAGCACCGTAGAGGGGTATTGGGCGCGCCCGCCAGGCACGTAGATACCCGCACTCCCGACAGGGGTGACCTTGCTGCCGATAAAGGAGCCGTCTTCGCGGGTTGTAAACCAGCTCTGCTGCCGCTGGTGCTCATGGAACTCGGTGATGCGTTTGGCTGCCGTCTGCAATGCTGCGAGAAGCGTGGGGCTTACCTTGCGGAGTGCGCGCTGCGGCTCCAGCTCATCGACGCGGAACAGGGTGATATCCACGCCATCGAATTGCTTGGTGTACTCCTTGAGCGCGTCATCGCCCCGCGCCTGCACAGCTGCGATGATTGTTGCCACATTGCCCAGTATCTCGCTCTCAAGTGCAACAGCGCGCCCCAGCATCTCGGCACTTGGTCGTTCTCCCTCTTCGAGGTACTCGATTCTCATCCCTTATCCTCTCGTTTTGTCTGCTTCGGCTTCGTCTTTCTGGAGAACGCGCTTCAACTGTGCCGCCAGTTCACGTACACGCGAATCGATGCGGGCGCTCGCGGGGTTGCCGACGAAACGGGCGGTCGATTCAAGCACCTCATCTACGATGACGAGGTTGTTCTCCCTCAAGGTCGTGCCAGTGGCGGTTATGTCCACGATACGTTCTGCCATACCGCACAGCGGTGCCAGTTCTATATTGCCGTGCATCTTCACGATCTCGACCTGCACACCCAAGATATCATAATACTCCTTTGTGATGTGCGGATACTTGGTTGCAACACGAATCACACCGAGTCGCTGATAGGAGTCCTCGACAGCGCCCTCTGCCAAGGCGGGCTCGGCAACGACGAATCGGCAGCGCCCGAACTTGAGGTCGACCAACTCAACTACCTCTAGGGCAGCTTCTGCCAGAGAGTCTCTGCCACAGATGGCGCAGTCCACGCCACCATAACTGGCAAATACCGGAGCATCCGTCGGGCGCACGATGTAGAATTCAACGCCCTCGTTGTAGAGGACAAGCTGCCTCCCCGGATTATCGAGCCCGCTGATGTCGAGACCCGCCTTGCCGAGAAGGGCAACGCTTTCTTCGTACAACGCTCCTTTGGGGATGGCGATCTTGAGTCTGCTCTCCGGTGTCTTCTCAGGCATTACCATCATCCTCCCCTGAGCTCAAGACAGTGCGTATCCCCTGCTCACGGAATCGTGCGGCTTCCAGAAAGGCGGCGGCTGGGTCATCCTCATCAAAGACAATATGCGCGACAGCAGGCTCTGAGCCAGAAGCTTCAGGCACGGTACCTTGTCCCAGAAGCGCGTGCATGACCCGTTCGAGCACGAAGGCAAAACCGGCCGCGGGGGCTTGCTTGCCAAAGGCTCCAAGCGTGCTGTCATAGCGGCCGCCGCTGCCCAAAGGGACACCCAAGCCGGGTGCATAGGCCTCGAAAACCAGACCGGTGTAGTAATCGAATGTGCTCATAACGCTGAAATCAACGGTGACGAACGCACCTGCACCCGCTCGCTCGATGACCTCATAGCAGCGCGCAAGCTCGTCAAGTCCGCCGGTACAACCCAGCGGATCAACAAGAGCTCGGCATGCCTTGATGGCCTCAAGCCCTCCGCGAAAACCGGGGAGCGTACGTATCGCCCGGCCATAACGGGGATCAACCCGGCTGCTCGATGCGAGCGTCTCTATGTCGACCAGATTGTTCTCATGAAAGGCCGCAAGAACCGCTGCCCGCCACGCTGCGTCAACATCGCCCTCATCGACGCAGATGTCGAGCAGATCGCGCAAGACCCCGACCGTGCAGATCGCCAAAGAGAAGCGCTCGAGCCCACAGGCCTTCAGCGCTTCGACGAGCAGGAGGATAACCTCGGCGTCCGCCACCGCTCCACTCATGCCTATGGACTCGATGCCAATCTGCGTGAACTCGCGCGCCTGCCCCCGAAGCGATTCGACCTCACGGAACACACGCTGCACGTAGCGGAGGCGCAACGGTTGACTCACATTGGGGAGGCGCGAAGCAACCATTCGGGCAATGGGCAAGGTCACATCGGGTCGGAGCACAAGCAGGGCTCCATCTGAATCAAAGAGGCGGAAGGACGTCTGGTTGAGCGTGCCCGCCTGCTCAAGAACGTCAAGCACCTCAAGCGTGGGCGTCTCTATCGGCGCATAGCCCCAAAGCGAGAGTACTCTCTGGACATCGGTCGTGATACGCTCGCGCCAGCGCGCCTCTTCTGGTAAGACATCCTTGAACCCACGAGGGGTTACCGGTAACATACATGCTCCCTACGGTTGCGTATTGTGGTATAGTTTTACTTTACCACAGTAGAGTGCTAAAGTGCAAGTGCACACCAGCTCTTATTGCAGGCGGATGCCGAGGTCGCGCAGTTGGCGGGAGTCTACAGGGGCGGGAGCACCGGTCATCGGGTCTCCACCGGATGAGGTCTTGGGGAAGGCGATGACGTCGCGGATGGAGTCGAAGCCGCCGAGCAACATGATGAGGCGGTCGAGGCCGAGCGCTATGCCGCCGTGCGGGGGCGCCCCAAAGCTCAAGGCATCCAGGAGAAAGCCGAACTGCGCCTGCGCCTCCTCATCGCTGAAGCCGAGTGCACGCAGAACGCGCAATTGCAGCTCGGGCTCGTGAATACGCAGGGTGCCGCCACCGACCTCGTAGCCGTTCATGACCAGGTCATAGGAGTAGCTGCCACAGGCGAGCGGGTCTGATTCGATCTTGTCCAAATCCTCATCAAGGATACGGGTGAAGGGGTGATGGTTGGCTGCATAGCGCTTCTCATCCGCGTCGTACTTGAACATCGGAAAGTTAACGACCCACAGTAGCTTATGCCCCGTGCGCTTAATACCGAGCAGGTCGGCGAGGTACAGGCGCACGGACGAGAGCGCTGCGCTGACGATCTCGAAATCGTCGGCGCCAAAGACCACCAGGTCGCCGTCCTGAACCCCGAGCCGTTCCTTGAGCTGCGCGAATTCATCATCGCTGAAGAACTTGATGATGGGCGACTTTGCCTCTCCCCCGCTCGTGAACGCTATCCACGCCATGCCCTTTGCCCCGTGATCCGTGGCAACGGCGGCAACCTTGTCGATCTCGCCGCGGCTGAGGTCTCCTGCACCCTTGGCATTGATTGCCTTGACCACGCCGCCTGACTCGACGGCGGAGGCAAAGACCTTGAATCCGCTGCCCGCTACGATGTCTGAGACATCGACGAGCTCAAGCCCGAAGCGAGTGTCGGGGCGGTCGTTGCCAAAGCGCCCCATAGCCTCCTGGTAGCACATACGCTCAAGCGGGAAGGGATGTGTCTCGCCTGCTGCCGCGAGAACCTCTGCCATAACATCTTCCATGAGTGCGATAACGTCATCCTCGCCGATGAAGGACATCTCGATGTCGAGCTGCGTAAACTCCGGTTGACGGTCGGCGCGCAGATCCTCGTCGCGAAAGCAGCGCGCAATCTGGTAGTAACGCTCCACGCCACCCATCATGAGTAGCTGCTTGAAGAGTTGCGGGCTTTGCGGAAGCGCATAGAAGGAACCCGCATTCGCGCGGCTGGGCACGAGGAAGTCGCGCGCACCTTCTGGAGTGGAACGCCCAAGGATGGGGGTCTCCACCTCAAGGAAGCCGCGATCATAAAGGGCACGATGCATCGCAGCGGTGACAGTCGAGCGCAGGCGCAAGGCTTGCAAGACCTCGGGGCGGCGGATGTCGAGATAGCGCCACTTCAGGCGCGTGAGCTCATCGGTTTCGATACCGTCTTCAATGGCGAAAGGCGGCGTCTTGGCGGTATTGAGTATCTGCACCCCTGTGACGAGTACCTCTATCTCACCGGTGCTCATATTGGGGTTGGCAGCCTCGTCGGGGCGGGGGCGCACAGTGCCGTCGATGAGGATGACCCACTCGGGGCGCATGCGCTCACCGCTGGCAAAGTCGGCACCGATGGTCTCCGGGTCAAAGACGCATTGCGTGACGCCCATGCGGTCGCGCAGATCCACGAAGATGAGCCCACCGTGGTCGCGCCGGTGGTTGACCCAGCCAGTGAGGCGGACGTTCGTGCCCACGTCTGCAGCAGTCAACTCGCCGCAGGTGTGTGAGTGCATACTGTGGGTGTTCAAAACGCTGGTGTTGCTCATATCGTCGTGCTCACTTTCTCTACCAAATCATCCAGGGGTACGGTCTGCTCTTCAGAGCTTTGCATGTTGCGCAGGGTGACGACACCACGTGCCATCTCGTCTGGCCCGACGATGACGACAAAGAGTGCCCCGCTCCTGCCCGCCTGCTTGAACTGGGACTTCAGGGAGCGGCTCTGGTGGTCAAGCTCTGTGGCGATACCCACGTCACGCAGGCGGTTCGCGAGCGAGAATGCCATCGCGCGCGTACTTGCGTCAACTGCGGCGATATACACCTGTGGGTGCGGCAGCGCGTAGCCTTCGGCACCAGCAGCCTGTAGCGCTAGAACGATGCGCTCGAAACCGACGGCAAAACCGAGGCCGGGAGTGGGCTTGCCGCCAAACTCGGCTATGAGCTTATCGTAGCGCCCGCCTCCACCGATGGCGTTCTGGGCACCGAGCCCGTCAACAACCTGAACCTCAAAGACGGTACGCGTGTAGTAGTCGAGACCGCGCACCAGGCACGGCTGCTCCACGTAGGTGATGGCTGCATCGTCAAGCAGGCTCTTCACCGTTGTGTAGTGCGCGGCACAGGAGGGGCAGAGCGCGTCGGTAATCGCTGGAGCATCGGTCATGATCTCCTGACACTTTGGATTCTTGCAGTCAAATGAGCGCAGCGGGTTCGTGTCGGCACGCCGCACGCACTCATCGCAGAGTTCGGTTGTGTGCGCGAGGATATAGGCGCGCACCTGCTCACGGTAGGCAGGGCGACAGTCGTCGTCACCCATGGAGTTGATGAGCAGGCGCATCGCATCTTGCGGAATGCCCAGGCTTTCGAAGAAGCGCATGAGCATGATGATGACCTCGGCGTCTGCGCTCGGCTCGGCAGACCCGATACATTCGGCACCGATCTGATGGAACTCGCGCAGGCGCCCCTTCTGCGGGCGCTCGTGCCGAAACATCGAGCCGGCGTACACGAGTTTGAGCGTTGCTGCCTCCGGGGGCACGAGATTGTGCTGGGCGATGGCGCGGGCGACCCCCGCCGTCTGCTCGGGGCGCAACGCAAGCGTGTCTGCCAGCGAGGGCTTCTCACCTGAAGCGATCTTCTCCACGGCATGCTGCGAGAAGGTAAGGAACATCTCCTTGCCCACAACGTCGGTGGCATCTCCGATTCCGCGGACAAAGACCTCAAGTTGCTCGAAAACGGGCGTCTCAATGGGCTGGTAACCGTACAACCCAAAGGTCGCAAGCGCGACGGTGCGTATGCTGTTCCATGCGTGTGCCTGCTCGGGGAGCAGGTCAGTCGTACCGGTTGGTGCGCGGAGTGCCATGTGAAGTCTTTCTGCTTGTAGCTGGACGGTGCGGTTGGGAGCCTGAGTATTGTACCGCAAAAGGACACGAGGTCGGTTGGGGCGTGGGGTCTTGTGCAGGGCTGACGGGAGACGAACTGACTCTCACCCCGTCATTGTGGGGCGGGGAGCATACAATCGGTGCTTTCTTGGCCTGCGATCATCCAGAGCTCAGGGGTGCTCTCGCCGTGAGTCACAAAGCCCTCTAGGGCGAGTGCGGAGAGGATGGCGGCGAGGGCGTCTTCCTCTACGTGAGAGCGTCCGGCATCGTGTTCCTGCGCATTCAGACTCTGGAGTAGCTCGGTTGAGGTCGCGCCGTCGGGGGTTGCGAGCAGCATGCGCAGCAGAAAGGCGCGCTTCTGCCTGACTGACCCGATGTAGGCAGACTGCTGCGCGTGGTGCTTTGAACGCCGTGAAGGGTTTGGAAGTGTCCGCTTCAGGTAGTTGCCGTAGTCGAGCAGCGCATAATACCAGCTACGCGGATCCTTCTCGTCACAGGTCTGCTCCACGAGAGAACGTATCTCGCTGTCTGCCACCCCATCCTGCCCCGCGAAGAAGTGATGGATGAAGACCGTGCGCACATTTGTCTCAAGATAGACCTGAGGCTCGCCGTAGGCAAAAACGCACACGCCTGCTGCGGTCGCAGGCCCAACTCCTGGCAGCGCAAGTAGAGCCTCATAGCCGTGTGGGACACTTCCCCCCAACACGGAAGCACAGTGCTCGACGGCACGCTTGAGCGCGACTGCCCGCCGGTTGTAACCGAGCCCCTGCCATTGCGCGAGCACATCGGGCAGCGAGGCAGCCGCAAGAGCATCCAGAGTGGGAAACTTGAGAAGCCAGGGCTCCCAATGCTTAAGCACGCGGACGACCTGGGTTTGTTGAAGCATGATCTCTGAGAGCAGAACCTCATAGGGGTCGCGGGTCTCGCGCCAGGGCAACGTGCGATAGAGCCGTTCTCCCTCAGCCTTGACCAGGGAAATGAAGGCGTCGCACTCCATGGCGGCAATCAGTTGACCGGAGTCTTTGTGCGCGAGCGCTTGGGCACGAAACCGGTCAGACGGGCGGGCTCCCCCTCGATAAGCTCCTTGAGGCTCACTGAGTGAAAGTAGTCAGCAAGAAGGTTATTGGCACCAGCCCACACCTTATGGAAGGGACAGCCCTTTCGCCGCACGCACCAATCCTTGTCGTTCGTGCAAATGGCAATGCTGATGGGACCCTGCACCGATTCAATGAGATCGAAAAGCGTATAAACCGCTGGATCGATGGCAAGGAGCATCCCGCCGTGGGCGCCCCTAATGGTGTTCAGAATCCCCGAACGCGCCAAATCATGCTGAACGCTACGTGCAAAAGCATAGGGTACCCCTTGACTGAGCGCTGCTTCGCGCACAGACAGAGGCTTGCCCTCACTGAGAACAAGCTCGGCGATAAGCCTGATGGCGTAGTCAGTCCTGCGTGTGATTTCCATGAAACTCCAGTTTCCTAGTCTTCCTCAAATGCTACTATTGTATAGCACATTAGCTTCATGGGAAGTTTAGCATAAACGGCAGCACTCTCATAGAGATTCTTGCTCTATCTCTTCAAGAAGTTGAGCGACGGCAGTATCCTCGAGTTGTCGGTAAACCGCACTGTCTTTCTCAAGATGCAGCGCAAGCTGCGAGAGCATCGTGCCCAGAGACACCTTCTGGTAGTGTCGTTTCTTGAGCGAGACCCGATACGCTGTCTCGACAGCAGTGATGCCAACCACGACGATCTCGCGGCGCGTCATGCCTTCCGAGAGTTTTGCCAGAACATCGACATCGAGCTCTGCGCAGGACGTGTGTTCAGCCGCAAACGTCATCCAGACATCACGCCGCTCGGCCTCATCGGGAAGTTCGATACCAATCCTTTGCAGCGCTCCCAAAATAGAGGTAAGAGGCTCTTTGATCGTGTCTGCCTTCTGCGCCGTGGCGATGAGGAAGACGCCTTCTTTCTTCATGAGTGCACGTAGATAGCCGCTTATCTCCGCTTGCATGGAGCGACCGTGCTGTTGGCGCCCGCGCACTTCCGGCTGGAAGGATGCTTTCATTTCCTGCGTGAACATCTCCTGCAACTGATCCAGATTCTCAATAATCACCGTACAGGGAGTCACGAGCTCCATGAGATCCGGGGGGCCGCCGAAGAACCCGCGCTTAAAAGGACCGGAAAGCTTGATGGAACCATTGCCATCAGCCTCGAGCTCGACCTGGATATGGAGCACTGGCCAGCCTATCTCACTGGCGGTGGCATGCGCAAACAAGGCATTGTCATCCCGTGAGGGGCCACAGAATAGGAAGTTTTCCATCAATGCAAGGCTGTAGACCCCATGCAGTGCAGCGGTCTGCTCGACGAAAGCTCGGAAACTCGAGCTTTCCTGGGAATCGAAGCCATAACCCTTCATAAGGGCAAGCGTGCGATCGAAGCCGGCGAGGTTCTGGTAATTGAGGTTCCGCTCCTGCGTGCGCTCCTGTTCTTCGCGTTTCTTGCGGCGCTCCAGCCACGTGCCAGCCCCCGCAAGAACCGCACCCGCTTGCCCATTGGGAAGCATATGTTCACCAGACCCCAAGCCCTCGAGGGGGCCGACAAGGTCAAAACGTGGGAGTTTTTGTATCGCTTGTGTGGCACCTTGCGCCGAAGCATCGTTGCTCTCGGGCGCAATCGCGCCAAGGCGCTCTAGCGCATCCTTAAGAGATTCGGCGAGCCTATCGCCTTCCATACTGTCTATCTCGTTTGCGATAGCCTTCGCAACACCCTCAAGGTCGTGGGCGGTCAGGCCTAAGCCCTCAAGCTGCTCGACAGCAAGACCATGCAGGCGCAGCATGCCCTGCTCGGTCTGCTCCTCGCTGTTGTAGGGGAGCAGGTCGTGAAATAGCGTCTCGGCTGTCGCGCGGTCACCCGTCTCGCAAGCGAGCTCCCAGGCCTTGCGCAAACCTTCTACAATGTCTGTCGAGATGACAGAACCCTGACGCAACTCAACTTCAAAAGCCGCGCAAAAAAGATGTACTGCCAACCTCGATTGACCGAGGGCAAATGCATCGTATGCCGCGTCAAGATAAAAAGCTGCACTTCTCTCAAAACCACTCTGGTGTTCGTCTCTTTGGCTCATCGCTCGTCCTCCTTTACAGCCAAGCACCATCATATCACGACCCGAAACGATGCTCACGCAGTGACATGTTCCCGTAAAGAGAGCAACCAAAGTCTGACTAATCTTGACTATGGATCGGAGGGGTGTGAACTGCAACGTCCACGGTGCGCTATACTATGCGACATGAATAATCCAGGAGTGATGAAGCGCTCATCCCAACCCATAGGCATCTTTGATTCCGGCATCGGCGGACTCACGGTCACACGCGAGATCGCAAAGCGGCTGCCGCAGGAATCCATCGTCTACCTCGGCGACACCCTGCGCTGCCCCTATGGCCCACGACCATTGCAGGAGATCCGCACCTTCGCACGCCAGATTGCCTCCTGGCTCTATGAGCAGGACGTCAAGCTCATCGTCATAGCCTGCAACTCCGCGACGGCAGCGGGGCTTGAGGTCGTGCAGCAGGAGTCGCCCGTGCCGGTCATCGGCGTCATCGAGCCAGGTGCCCGTGCTGCCGTGCAGGCAACCATCTCGCGCCGCGTGGGGGTTATCGGCACCGTGGCCACCATCGAATCCGATGTCTACAACCGCGCCATACGCTCGCTTGACGCGGGCATTACGACCTTCTCCACAGCCACGCCGCGCTTTGTCGAGATGGTTGAACAGGGGTTGCGCCTTGACCGCAACCCTATCGAGGACATACAGGCACAGGCATCGCGGGTCTACATCCGACCCGCCTTTCAGGAGATTGCACGCGATTATCTCAACCCCCTGAAGCGCTGCAATATCGACACACTCGTTTTGGGCTGCACGCACTATCCGCTGCTTGCGCCCTTGATCTCGCAGGTCGTCGGCAGTGATGTGCGTATCATCTCGAGTGCGGAAGAGACGGCACGCGATGTTGCAGAGATGCTTGAGCGCCGCGGACAGCTCGCCTCAGAGGGGCATGAGCCGGTCTACCGCTTTGCGACGACCTCCCGTGACCTCGACGATTACGCACGCCTTGGAAGCGTTATTCTGGGACGACCAGTCATCGACCCCGCGTATGTGTCTCTTGAGGAACTCGAGGAGACCCTTGTAGATTTCGAGCAGAAAAGGATGGCTTCATAACCATGGTCAGCAGCTTGTCACAGCGTTCAGAAAATCGTACCGAAAGCCAACTTAGGAGCGTGACCTTCACGCGTGAGTACCTGAAGAGCGCCCTGGGCTCCTGCCTTGTGGAGTTTGGCGACACGAAGGTGCTCTGTGCCGCAAGCATTGAGGAAAGCGTACCTGCCTGGCGCAAGGGCTCGGGTCAGGGATGGGTCACGGCGGAATACGCCATGCTGCCCGCCTCGACCTCCAAGCGCACGCGGCGTGAAACGCACGGGCAACAGGGGCGTACGCAGGAGATACAGCGTCTCATCGGTCGCTCTCTGCGGGCGGTGGTCGATCTCTCGCTTCTCGGCGAGATAACCATCACGGTGGATTGCGACGTCATTCAGGCGGATGGCGGCACGCGTACGGCTGCGATCTGCGGTGCCTGGATTGCACTCCGAGACGCGCTTGCGGTTTGGAAGAGCGCCGGCAAGCTCAAGGGCAACCCGCTGTTTGGGCAAGTTGCCGCGGTGAGTGTCGGCATGGTCGATGGGCGCCTGCTGCTCGACCTGGATTACCGGGAGGACAGTCGTGCCGAGATAGACATGAACCTCGTCATAAATGGAGACGGGGAGTTCATCGAGGTCCAGGGGACAGGAGAGCGGGCGACCTTTGATCGTGCGCGCTTGAATGCCCTGCTCGATATAGGCACCATTGGGTTGACTGAACTGCTCGCGTTGCAGCTCGATTAAGGGGAGTAAGGAGGGAACAGATGCTCAGTTTCAACAACACTGTCGTGGTCGCTACGCTGAATCGCAATAAGATCCCTGAGATCGTCGATATCATGCGTATCGACGGCTGGCAGTTCCACGCGCTACGCTCTTTTGGGGTGTACGACGAGCCCGCTGAAACGGCTGATAGTTTTGAGGGGAACGCGCTCATAAAGGCTCGGGCGGCGGCACAGAGGCTCCGTAAGACCTGCATCCTTGCCGACGACTCCGGACTCGTGGTAGACGCGCTTGGAGGAGCGCCCGGCATCCACTCGGCACGCTATGCGGGCGAGAAGGCACGGGATGTCGACAATGTCGATAAGCTGCTCAGTGACCTCAAAGGCGTGCCCGAGACAAAACGCAGCGCTCGCTTTATCTGTGTAGCTGCGTACATCGACGAGGACGGTAACGAGGTGCTTGCACGCGGGGTCTGCGAGGGGCGCATTGCTCTTGAGCCACGCGGGGCAGGCGGCTTTGGCTACGATCCCGTGTTCCTGCCCGATGCTCCCTTGGCAGATGGGCGCACCATGGCAGAACTCAGCTCCGAGGCCAAGAACCTGATCTCGCACCGTGCCGACGCGCTCGACAAGCTCACGCTGCTTCTTGACATGCACTATGAAAAACTCTCGGGCGAGCTTCAGCCGTCCCCCGAGAATCTTTTTCCCGATGACTGGTCCGCCCCCAAAGATGAATACTGAGCCACCCATGGAACACACCTCACCCCCGCGCACCGTCAGGATTGCAGCCTTCGATTTCGATCATACGCTGCTCGAAGGTTCCTCGCCGGTGCTCATCGTCCACAGGCTCGTGCGGCGCGGTGTCATACCGGTCACCGTCGCCCTCAAGGTGCTTTGGTGGGGCGTGCGCTACAAGCTGCACATACAGGTGGAGCAGAAGGTCGTGCGTCAGTACATATTCCGGAG
>JAITOC010000018.1 GCA_031290175.1 Coriobacteriales bacterium
CTCTATCAGCACCGGCGTGACCTCGTGCTCGACGCACTTGCCGCCATCGGCATCAACTGCGAGGCGCCGAAGGCCACCATCTATGTGTGGGCACCCGTGCCCGAGGGGTACACGTCTGCAGCGTTCACAGAAAAGGTGCTCACCGAAGCGCACGTCATCGTCACCCCCGGCAATGGCTACGGCCCCGACGGCGAGGGCTACATCCGCATCTCCCTCACCACCCCCGACGCCCGCCTTCTCGAAGCAATCGACCGCATCAAGCAGGCGCTGGTATAGAGGGTCGCTTTAAGTGGGGATTGCCGCAGGAAGGCGCTTCGAGAGTGGCATTGAGTCAACGGTTCTTTGCTCTCAGCTTTTTCAGCCGTCGGTTGTACAGCATTTGTATTGTCGTGATAACCAAAGAGAAGGCCATGGCGAAGTAAAGCACAACATCAAAGACTTCGATGTTCAGCCCTTCGATTTTGACCTCAAGCCCCAAAGACTCGACGACCAGCTTTAAGCCTACGGCTATAATGAACACAAGCGCAAGTATCTTGATCTCGGGGTTTGTATTTACGAAGCTTGAGATCAGATCAGCAAAGATGATCATCACAAAAACCGCAATCATCACAGCCAGTATCATCACCAGGAACATCCTATTTGCAAGCCCTACAGCAGTGATGACTGAGTCGATTGAAAAGACAATGTCCATCACCGCAATAGTGGCGGTCGCCCGCAAAAGCCCGATGCACCGTCCCGAGCCAGTGCTGGAGCCAAGCTTTGCCAGTTCTTCTTTGAGGGCGAGTTTCGTACGAATCTCCTGGATTCCTTTGATTATCAGATAGGTACCCCCGATGAGAAGGATAAGGTCTCTGGCGGATAGACCGAGATCAAGCCTGGGAACCTCGAGAGGTAATTGTATGAGCGTCTCAGTTTGGCTACCAATCCAAAAGACCGTGCACAAAAAAGCTATTCTCATTATAAGTGCTGCGCATAATCCGATGCGCCGTCCGATGTGCTGCTTGTTTTGTGGCAGACGATCAGTGGTAATCGCGATGAACACCAGATTATCGATACCAAGTATCAATTCAAGAAAAATCAAGACACCAAAAGTTATCCAGGCATCAGGGTGCGCAAAGGGTGCGAACAACTCAAGCAACCCATAGTCCTTTCATCAGTGGCACTTAGTCGGTGGCGCAGAAATCAGATAAACGTAAACATATCGTAGTTAGGGTACAACCTCTCTGACAGGTTGTCGATGATTATCGACAGCTCTGAGCCGCCAAAACTATCAACAACCCGTCGCATTAAACGATTTCTGCTCTTGTCCACATTTACTAAAAGGTGATAGCACGATGGAATTTCTGGTTATTGGCCTTGTTGTTAGTCCATAGAATAACCCGCGTTCCGTTGGCTTTGCCTGAGCCCTCAATATCCATACAGTAATGATCATCAAGCGCAGAAACTATTTGGAAATAGCTGGTTAAGCTGCCCCTGAAATACCACAACTGGTTTTTTCCGCCATGATCAGTGAATTGAATTATTGGTGCGCCGTTGTATGCAACACCTCCCGATATATCAAGCACTTTACCCGTTTTGACGTTCCTTATCTTATAGAACTTTTCTCCCCGATAGTCTGTGCCGACTTCTTCGAAATAGAACCTTTGGTTGCTGCTTCCCTGGACACCATTGTTTGGCCAAACTATGAGTTGAGCCGAGTTGCTCATTGATCCTCCGGTGATGTCAAGTACGTGAAGACCATCCCAGACGGTTCGATGACCTGGCGATACAATAAAAGGGCCGCTGCGTGTTCCCACAGCAGCGATATCGATGTCTGCACCACTTGTTTCTTGGGTATCTGCAAACGCATTTGTTGGAACAATCAAGGCAACAACTAACACGGCCGCAAAGAAACAGCCAGTGTACTTACGAATGATTTGAGTCATTTGAATAAACCCTTCCTTTCCCATCTTATGAATATCCCATTGCTTTGACTTACTTCTGGGTACCCATGCTAAGGGTACCCCCCCCCCGCGGACATTTGTCAAGCTGATAATTACAGCTACAAAGAAAAAAGCTACTTTGACAGAAGGGCTTCGTATGCAAATCCGATGATTGACGGCATGTAAATCCGATGATATATTGAATGTAAATCCGATGACGCGATTCTCGTTTGCGGGAATTGTTTGGACGAGGGGTCTTGTTCGATGTACATACCAAGAGTTCTGGACAACAGATTGGCAGAGGCTTTGCGCGCAGTGGGCGGAGTTGTGATTGAGGGTCCACGGTATTGCGGAAAGACGACCACAGCAAAACAGGCTTGTGCCAGTGCTGTGGAATTGGATAAGGAAGCTGGATTGCTTTTGATCGCACAAACCGATCCTTCTGAAATCCTGCATGGTGACACGCCGCGACTGATTGACGAATGGCAGCTGGCGCCCTCGGTTTGGAACGCCGTTCGACACGAAATCGACAACAGGGGCAAAGCTGGACAATTTATCCTGACGGGCTCCGCGACTCCCCGTGATGACATCACCAGACACAGCGGTGCTGGACGGTTCGTGCGACTTGCGATGGAGACAATGACTCTGGCGGAGATGGGCGTGTCGTCCTCTCAAATATCCCTGAAAGACTTGTTTGGGGGGACAGCGAAAAAGACAGCCGTCGGCGGACCCAAGGTGCATGATTATGTGAAACACCTGCTGCGTGGTGGCTGGCCGGGTCTTTGGGATGCCGACGAGGCTGGATCTCGCATGGTTCTTGAAACCTATGTAGACGAAATTGCCCGCATGGATATCAATCTACCAGGCGAGATGTCACACGACCCCCTGCGAGTTCGCGCGTTGCTCCGGGCGCTTGCGAGAAACACGGCAAACGAGTTTTCAAATTCAAAACTGGCGGTTGAAGCGTCGGATGCCGGGCAGCCTCTTGCAGAACAGACGGTAAGGAACTATTTGGATGCTCTGCGTAGAATCCATATCCTAAAAGACCAGCCGGGCTGGAACACGCACCTCCGCTCCAGGATCCGCCTGATTAGCAATCCCAAACGTCATCTGGCCGATCCCTCCCTTGCACTTGCAGCCATTGGTGCTTCAGAAGAAGAGCTCATGCGGGATGGGAAGGCGCTTGGCTTCTTTTTCGAGTCACTCGTCGTGCACGAGCTGCGTGCGCTCTCCGCTTCGCTCGGCGGTGAAGTCTTCCATTATCGAGATTCCAGCGGTCTCGAAATCGACGCTATCGTGGAATTACGAAATTCGTCATGGGGTGCGGTCGAGGTAAAGATGCCGGAGAAGGATATCGATAAGGGAGCTACCCATTTGCTTGCGCTGAAAGAAAAACTTGCAGAGAACGTCCAGGAAAGATGCGCTTTTTTGTCCGTTATCACATCCGGGCAGGCTTCCTATGTCCGCCCGGATGGTGTGCGTGTTATCTCACTTGGGCATCTTGGTTTGTGAGCGCAGGTGCTGATTTCAGTCACGAGTGAAAGCCCATACCTCGAGCATAGTTCCTGATAAATCGCCGTAAGCGTCCAAAAGATTTCCCAAGAATCTTTTATTGTCTGGGAATGTGCTTCTATGCCTACTCCTTTGACACAAATAGTTTGTATTCATCGGGGTAATACTTTTTTGCAACATCTGGGTGTGAGCGCAGCCTAAACTTGAGCGCGTTTGTTCCCACGTGGTCGAATAGGGGATTCTTGGGATCAGTTTCTGGCCCACGAGCCAAGCTCGCTAAATGCTCAGGAAGTTTTAGTGTTGGCAAGGTTCCTGCCGCGAGCCGAGGTTGTAAAAAGTATGCTATCGAATAACGATCAATGCCTGCTTTTGGTGTGATGACTTGATGAACATTTGCACGCAAGTAACCATTGGTAACAAGTTCTAAAATCTCACCGATATTGATGACAAATGCGCCCTCAACGTACGGAATGTCTATCCAACCGTCTGACGTAAGCACTTGTAGTCCACCAATATCATCTTGCAAAAGAACCGTAAGAATTCCGCCGTCTTTGTGCGGGCCGACACCTTGTGCATCTCTGGGGTCATCTGATCCAGGAGAATGTATAATTTTTAGAGTATGACTAGGTATGCCGTTTATCAGATCATCAAGCGCATCTTCCGTCTGACCCAGCGCAACCAAAACCGCTTTTAACAATTTGATTGCTATACCTCGTACACTTGATTGCCACTGCAAAACTTTTTCTTTAAACTCAGGATCCCCTTCTGGCCATTGATTGGGACCTTGTAGATTTTCCCAGGCAGGGCTATCCGCAGTTTTGGGGAGTGTTGCAGCCTCCTCTCCAATATCAATTTGCTCACGGTGATCGGGGTATTCAAGTGTTATCTCATGGTCTGCAGCAATATATCCCCTGAAATTGGGAGAATTGATAATTGAGATACGATCTTTCTCTTCTTGAGGAAGCGCAAAGAACTCTTTCGCTATGATTTCAAATTCCCTTATGGTTTGCAATTCAATACCATGTCCAACGATATAAAAGAACCCCACCTCACGTACTAACCTACCCAGATCCTTGTAAAATTCATCACGTGTGGCTGGGTTATCCACTTTACTCAAATCAATAATTGGCAAAGACACTTCCTCTGCTGGTGCTTTATGCTGCTTAATTGTGCTCATAACTGGCCTCCAAATTCTTTTCTATAGTAAACATATATGTTTTATGCTGTAAACATAATAGCATTTAAGACAATGACTGACATACGTCAGTAGAGATTGAAGAGATTCTTTAGAAGATATGACCGATGCCAAATCGGTTGGAGCCCCGTTTCAAGTCGTGAGAGGTGCCCTTTATACTAATGGGGTTACTGTCCGCAAGGGTTCAAAGATGGAAAAGTAAAGCTGTCCACGACCCCGGGGCGATTCACTTGGGCATCTTGGCCTATGCGTGCAGGCGTTGACCGGAGACCGTTATTTCAGCCGCTTCAGCGTCTTCTTGATGTCGCGGTATTGGTGACCTCGATGGGCAAAGCCTTTGAGGTCGCGTCCGGTTGCGCGGTGTTGGAGTGCTACGGGTAGCTCGACGACCCGGAATCCCTTTTGCAGCGCTTTGATGGTCAGGGCGACTTCCACTCCGTAGCCTTGCGCTATGGGGCGAGCTGCCTCAAGACATGCCCACGTCAGGGCGCGTTGGCCGCTGAGGGGCGCCTGAGCCTCAAAACCGCCGCCCTGTGTGCGGAATGCGTTGCGCGCAAGACCCTTGACGAGTCCGAAGCCGCCTTTTTTGGTTGGGGTGGGAAGAATGCCGATGCTCATGTCCGCAGTTCCCTGACGCAGGGGCTCAAGCAGCGCTACGGCTTCGTGTGCGCTTGAGCCAAGATCGGCATCCAGCAGCAGGATAACCTCATCGCTCGGCTGCCCACTCACGCCGCTCGCTGCGTCGCCCTTGCCGCCCAGCTGACCGCCCTCATCGCCCGCCCGCTCGTGTCTACTGCCCGGCTTGCCATCCCCAAGCCCCAGATGCTCGCAGGCAAACTCCAGAGCAGCGCCCTTGCCGAGGTTGCGTCTGGTGGTGAGCACCTCGGCGCCTGCCGCTTCGGCGCGGCGGAAGGTCTCGTCGGTCGAGCCGTCGTCGATGACCAGCACACGCTCAACATCCGCGATGGCTGCGGCGGCGTGCACGGTCTCAGCAATGAGCTCTTCTTCGTTGAACGCGGGGATAAGCACAGTGACTCTCATCATGACCCCTTCTTGAAACGGGCGCGTAGGCGCACACCAAGGGAATTGACCATCTCGACCTCAGGAACACGAAGCACTCGGCAGACTGCGTAGAAGATGGCAAGCGTCGTAAGGGTGCAGGCGACGATTACGGCCAACGAGATGGCGATGGTCTGGTCGTAGTCGCCGACGGTTACAAGCAGGGGGACAAGGATCGCGAGCACGGTTGCTGCAAGTATCTTCAGGCAGTCGATAAAAGCACCCGTAAGCCCCCAGGATCCGATGCGTCTGCGGAGCAGGATGAGGCAGGCGCAGGTAAGCAGTACGTAGGTGATGAGGTCGGCGGTGGGGATGCCGAGCAGCCCGAGACCTGCCCACCCGCCAATGCCCCGTGTCAGCACAAAATAGCCGATGACCTGCAGGGTGCGACCGCATATATCGATCACTATGAAGCGCGAGAGGTCGCGCAGCGAGCTGAAGACCCGAAAGATCAGCATGTAGACAGCATAGAAGGGGAGTGCAAGGCACCAGACTCCGAGTGTGCGCGCCACCATCAAAACGTCGCCATAGCTGAAGGCGCCGGCATGGTAGAGCCCGGCGAGCTGGTTCGAGAGCGTGAAGATAATAGCTGCCAGAGGGATGATGAGAAAGAAGGTCGTGCGCACGCCCAGCTTTACCTGTGCTTTGAAACTCGCCCAATCACCAGCGGCGGATGCCGCGCTCATCTCCGTAAGCAGCGCGGTGGAGAGCGCCACGCCGATGATGCCATAGGGCAGCTGAAACCAGAGCCAGGCGAACTGGAGCGTTGCCGGGCCCTGCGCGGTGACGTTTAAGGCAACCGCATTCTGAATGCTTATAACGACCACCTGTGTGATGATGAAGCAGCTGGCAGGCAGCGCGAGCTTGAGTGTCTCTTTGAGCGCAGGGTCGGAGAAGTCGATGTGGAAGCGCAGGGGGATCTTCAGCTTGATGAGCGCGGGTATCTGCACGATGAACATGGCAAAGACGCCGATGCTCGTGCCGATGGCGAGTACGACCAACGCGGCGAGCGGGTTGACGCGTGCGATAAAGGGGTAGGCAAAGAGCGCGGCAATCACGACGATATTATTAAATATTGGTCCAAGCGCCGGCCAGAGGAAGCTGCGATGGGCATTGAGAAGCCCGGAGATGATGGCGCCCACACCGTAGAAAACGATCTGCACCGTGAAGAAGCGGAAGAAGAAAACGGCGGTTCTCGCGTCGATCCCCTGGGTGAGGAAGGTCTGCGTGAAGATAACCTGCGGCGCAAACAGGCTTGCGAGCAGTGCCGCCAAGCCGAGCAGAACCACGGCGATGCTCATGAGGTTTGAAGCGTAATGGCTTGCCCCTTGCTTGCCGTGTTTTTCAAGTTGCGCGAGATAGATGGGCAGGAATGCCGAGATGAGCACGCCCCCCGCAACCAGTTCGTAGATAAGGTTGGGGACATTGTTCGCGATCGAGTAGGCTGAGGTAAGCATCGTGTTGCCGAGCGCGAAAGCCATCGCCCAGGTGCGAAGGAAGCCCGTGATGCGTGAGATGGTCGTTGCCACCGACATGGTGGCAGCTGAGCGCCCGATGGTGGGGTGGGTAGCGGGCGCGACGACGGGCGCGGCAGCTGATGCGGCAGCAGATGCGGTGGCGGTGGCGGGCGCGGCAACGGATGCGGGCGCGACGACGGGCGCGGCGGCGGATGCAACCAGCGTGCCCTCGCCGGTCTCCTCGCCTTCATCACTCTCCCCATCCTTCTCTCCGCGCCCGTCCGTCTCTTCAGCAATCGCCTGGCGTTGGAGCTCACCCATAGTCAGTGGCTCTGTGCTCTCTTCCAGCACGCGCAGATGCCAGCTGTGCAGGTCACAGACCAGCCAGACAAAGCAGGACACGGGATAGATGAGCAGAACGGCAGGCGTGAAGATGCCCGAATCCTCGAGAAAGAAGGTGACCACCGCAATAACGAAGCACACCGAGTAGACGGCGCGGAACGCTGCGTTGCGCTGCCAGAACTCGCGATAGGAGCCAGGCTTGAACACACGGAGCACGAATAGGAACGCGACAAAGAGTGCGAGAAAGGCAACCGCAACCACGGGCACGTAGCTCTTGATGGTGTTGGTCGAGATCTTCCAGACCCGCAGTGCGATGTCGCGGAACAACACGTCTATGCCCTGTTGCATTGAGGGGATGACCCAACTCATATGGGAGAGCTTGTTAAAGGTCACGTCGAGGTAGAGCACGCCGATGGCAAGGGCAAAGGAGAATGCGGCGGCGATAAGGATGCCCCACCAACGGATGCGCCTCCCGTTGAAGAGCCACCACGTTACAAAGCAGCCAAAGGTACCCCAAACGAGTGGGCCAAAGCTTGCGCCAAACCAGGGGCTTGTTGCAAAGAAGAGTAGCAGCACCGAACCAAGAGCGTATCCCCACCTTCGAAACGCAGGGATAAAGCGCGCCTTGGGAAACCGGTTGATAAGCAGCCCGGATAAGGTCAGCCACGAACCAAAGAGCAAGGCGCCCTGCTCGTTGCCCATGCCGTAATAGCGCGTAGCATTTGTGATGTCGTAGGTGAAATACCCCGGAGTATCAAGCGCTCCGCCAAACAGTGGACCCGCCAATACAACAACGATAACGAGCGTAAAGAGCGCGATAAGCGCATTGACCCATTTGGTCTTCTGACCAATCAAGAGCGCAAGAAAAGCGATAATTGCCGTCCATGCCCCGCAGGAGACAACCGCAATGAGGGGAGTCGGGTCTTGCGGCAAGGTGAAGAACATGATGAAAGTCGCGGGGGGAAAAGCTAGCACGATGACCCAAAGGATGCGGGTGAGACGGATGAGTGGGCGTCTGGAACCGGGTTTGTCCCTCCGCCCGAGGATAAGCAAGACGAGGGAGAGCCCGAAGGCGAAGAAGGCAAAGACCAGAAATGCGATCATCGCCGAAGGCTTCGTCTCCTTGATAACACGTGTCGTAGTCTGCTCATGGTCAAGGATACGCAGGCGCGTATCCGCAGCAGCGCTGGTAGGGATATTGACGATGCTTGCCTTTGAGTACTCGGGCGAGCTTGGCTCTTTGTCGATATGGCGATAGAGCAGCGACAGGTCGGTGTCGATGATGAAGCGCGTCCGATGTGTGGTATCCGAGCTGAGATAGCCGTCGAAGCCGCTTCCTAAAATGATGACCGGGGCGAGTTGACCCATGTCGCCGCCGCCGTTGTCGTTACTGCCACCACCACCGTCGCTGTCTGTATCCGGGGCAAAGGCGGGAGCTGAGGTGATGACCAGTACCTCAAAATCTGCTTGCTGCATCCAGGCGGTCACCTCTGCGTCGTATTCCGCAGGCGACAGACCGTTCTGGATGGCATACGCGTCTGGGTGCAACTCCCCTAGGACAGAGCTCGTAACGTCCCGATTCGGCGCGCTGATGTTGCCGACCCCCGAACTGCCGACGAGTCGATACAGCGTTGGGGTTTCCTTCTCGGTGATGTCGCTCCATTGGAGACCGGGTACGTACAGGATGGAGATCGGGCCTGGACGTGGGATGGTAAGTGCCTCCGCTGTCTGCGCAGGGGCAAAGCCCAGCTGTGCGCCAATCAGCCCGGCGAGCAGCAGGGGGAGAACTATCAAGGCTTTAAGCAGTCGCCTCATCATGGTAATCATTGTAGCAGGAGTGGAGGCGCGCTTCACTCCTCGGCCTTAATGCCTGCTCTTCGTTGCGAGGAGCGCGTGGAAGAGCTTGCGCCGCGCGAAGAGTAGGTATGCAGGGTGCGGCAGGGTGCGGTTTTGGTGAACACCACATAAAAGGTTTGTGATTTGTGGTAGTCTTTTAGGGAGAACACTGTGCGGCGTCGTCATCTTGCTTTGAGTTTTGTCTGAAGGGGAGCAGTTCATGGATGTGTTTATCGGCTTCATCGGCTTGGTTGTCTTAGTGCTCCTCATCATTACCTTTGCTACGCTTTCAGGCAAATTCGAGATTATCTTGCGCAGGGTTGATCATATCCACAATGAGATTCAGCAGTTGCAGCAACGCATGGACGCTCAGCTACCGTCACAGCAGATGCTACAACAGGAGCAACCACGGCTCCACTCTGTGCCGCAATCTCAACCGCAGTATGCGCCGCAAACACAGCCGCAACCGCAACCCCCGTATGCGCAACCGCCACAGCCCATTTGGCAGCCACAACAATTACAACAGCCACAGGTTCAAGCCCAATCCATCTCTCAACCTCCGCACCAGCACCAACCCATCCCCCAACCCCAGCTCTCCTACCAGTACCAACCCAACCCCCCCTACCAGCACCAGAACCAACCGAACCTCCAACCAGCCCCCCAGGCACCTCCCCGGTACCAACCCCAACCCCAGCCGCAGAAATCCGTCGAGACATGGCTCGGTAAGAATGTCGCAGGTATCGTTGCGTCTGTTCTCATCTTTCTCGGACTCGTATTCTTAAGCTTCCTTGTGATTCCTCTGTTCACCGATACACTGAAGATAATCACGATGTTCTCTTTCAGTGCCCTGCTTTGGATCGCTGGATTCTTGTTGGTGCGCAGGCGGAAGAATAGCTTCACGACGGTGCTGCTGGGCTGTGGCTCAGGTGCTATTTTCATCTCGATCCTTGTGACCTATCTGTATTTCCATGCCCTCTCCGACGTAGTTGCGTTCGCTCTGCTTCTTGTATGGATGGCAGTCTGTTTTGGTATCGTGAAGCTGACTGATTCACTCGTGGTGAGCATTATCACCCACCTGGGCATGGCCATCTCCGTGTGTCTGGGCTATCTTGGTGGCATTGAAGATTCCAAGGTGCTTCTGCTGCTGGTGTATCAATTGCTCTCTACTGTGCTCATCATCGTAGGCAACGTTCTGTGCTGCAAGAAGACTTACCGCCTCGGGCTCTTTGCGTCGTCTGCTCTCATAGTCGTTGCGGGCATCGCCATGTGGGTGTTCTTTGGCGAGACCCTTGGCACCTTCTCAACGAGCCTGCCAACCAGCCTTGTGGCGGTGGCATTCATCCTGCAATTTGTGGGCGCTTCGGTTCTGAGTGGCATGTTGTTTCACTCAATCGCCAAACTTGAGAACTCGAGCTCTCGGCTTGTCCTCGCCTTGGCCAACAACCTTATCTGGCTTGTGACGCTCTGTGTAGACATCGCTTTGTTGGTCTTCAAGTTGTATTTTGTGCTCGCCCAACCCGCATCGCATGATTTAGGGGCAGGGAGTAATTACCTCGCGTTCCTGCTGCCGGCCATGGTGACGGCGGTCTGTGCATTCGTTTACAGTGTGGTTGTGACCTCGGTGCATAAGGGGCTTGCCTTCCCGCGGGAGATGGCCGTCGCCTCCGTTGCTCTTACAATGGCTTTCGCGGTCTGTGTCTTGTTTGCCAACTCCCTTTTGCTCGATTTCTCAGCTGCGCCGATTCCTGCCATCAGCGCCATCATTCTGCCTGCCATGGTTCTCATGGGCATCTTCCAGTTCACCAAGGAGAGAGCCTACGCACTTATGGCAGCGTTGGCGCTCGGTATCGACCTGCTTTTGATGCTCTTTGGTGGGTACGACAAGCTGACCGAGTACGGAACGGTCGTCCTTCCCGTCCTATATCTGTTATTTGGAGTAGCACTTTTGTATATACAGTATCGTCAGCTGCCGCTCGATGTGCGGGCAAAAGCGCTCGGCTCAGCACGACTGATTACGATACCGTATGTCGAGCTCGCTCTCGTTGTCATTTTGTTCACATCGGATTTCCTCTATGGCAGTGCTGTTCTGCTCCTGACTCTCTCGGTGCTCCTGACGGTGTTCTTCCTGATGAGGCTTGACCGCAAACCGTACCACGATACATCCTTGTCCTCTCTGCTCAAGATCAATGAGCTGCTGCTTTTCTTCGTGGCAGCGGTCTATATCGCCTTTGGTGCCTCTGGACCCACTGGCTCTTTCGTCCTCAATCCTCGTGATATGCTTGACACAATCCTCTATCTTCTTGTCGCCGTCGTATGTCTTGCCCTTATCGCCTTGCGCATCTCGGGGTACTCGGATAAACCGCCGGAGAGCCCAGCGGGTTCCCGCGGCACAAACTCCCTCGAGCGCTCGACGGTAAAGCCTGCTTTCAGTGCCTTTTATGCGCTTGCTTTCACGGTGCTCACGCTCGCGATTATCTACGGAAGCACGAATTGGTTCTCAGAACCCTACGTGCTCAGCCTGGTGAGCATGGTGTTAGCCTTGACGAGTATCGCGCTCGGATTCATCCTGCGCAACAAGGCATTCCGCATCTACGGCCTCGTTCTGGTGATGGTTTGTGTCCTCAAGCTTCTCGTGTTCGACCTTGGCGAACTCAACTCGATCCTGCGCGTCGTAGCCTTCATAGGCGGCGGCATCATCTGTTTTGCCATCAGCGCACTCTACAATTTTGCCGTAAAACGCTTTGATGCGGAGAAGCCCCGGATTTCCCCTACACCGCCTCCTCCCGTCGAGCTGCGCGCCGAGACGCCTCTTGCACCGCCTTTGCCTGCTGAAATAAGGCCAGAGATTCCTCTTGTGTCTCCTTCTGATACGTTCATTGATGGGGCAAATAAGTAAGGGAGACTTGTTGGACGCAGTAACTATCAGACCGATTGAAACAGGCGAAGTGATCGGCGAAAACCCGGGGGACTACATTATGAGGATCCAGGCTTTTATCCGGCCAGCTCGCGCTGACGAATGCACAGCACTGAGCACCTACTCCGCACGTCTTTGCCAACGCACTGACCCTCTGAACAGTTTGTCCCGTTGACAAAAATATCGGTAAAACATCAGCGGCGCACTGTTCAAATCCCGGTGGTTTCGGCTAGTATGGAAGAGTGCGGTTTTCCGCCAGTCGGAAGGTTTCTCGATTTGTGATAAATGTGTTGCTTGCCATCGTTTTCTGTGTGGCCATTCCGGTTTTGGTGATGGCCTCTTTCGTACCCTCACTTGAACGCTCTGCTCCCAGACAGGACAACTATCGTGGTCGTCCTGTTTTTGTAGGGCTTGGAGTCGTCTGGTTCGTGTGGCTTATCTCGTTTTGGGTTGGCGCACACATCCTTGCGATGCTGCATATCACGCAGCCTGCCTGGGTGACCTACCTGCTCCCGCTGTTCCCGCTCGTTGCCGGAACCTGCGTCTTTGGGCTGGTGGACGACTGGCTTGGCAGCCGCGAGACGCTCGGCTTTGGGGGGCATCTCCGCGCTCTGGCACACGGGCGCATCACAACGGGCGGGCTCAAGTTTTTGGGTATCGGGCTTCTCAGCGTGTTCACCGCCGTGTCGTTGTACTACGCAGGGGCAAGCACGATACTGCACGTTGTGCTCGTAGCGGCCGTTCTCGCCTTGAGCGCGAACCTCCTGAACCTCTTTGACCTCAGGCCGGTGCGGGCAAGTAAGGTCTACCTGCTGTTGCTCGTTGTGGCGTGTGTGTGCATCGTGGTCGTAGGGGTTGTCCGGCTCGAGGTGGGCGACGTGGCGGCCCTGGTGCTTGCGGCTCTAGGACCCGTGCTTGCGGTTTGGCGCTTCGATGCAGGGGAGCGTGGTATGCTGGGCGATGTGGGTGCGAACTCGATGGGCGTTCTTATCGGGTATCTCTTTGCCACTGCGCTGCCCTTCTGGGGGCTTGTGGCGTGTGTCGTCATTCTTCTGGCTCTGAACCTGGCAAGCGAGCGTGTCTCATTTACACAGGTCATTGAAAATAACAAGGTATTGAAAGCAGGGGACATGTTGGGAAGGATCAAAGAATAATGGCTAAGCATATCTTCGTTACCGGTGGGGTGGTCTCTTCTCTGGGCAAGGGGATAACGGCGGCGTCACTAGGGCGCCTGCTCAAGGCGCGCGGTTACCGCATCACCATGCAGAAGGCGGATCCGTACCTCAATGTCGATCCGGGCACGATGAGCCCCTTTCAGCACGGGGAGGTCTTCGTTACCGACGATGGGCATGAGGGCGACCTCGACCTCGGGCACTACGAGCGCTTCATCGACGAGAGCCTCTCGCGTGAGTCCAACTTTACCGCCGGCGCCATCTACCAGAGCCTTATCGCCCGCGAGAGACGGGGTGACTTCCTGGGCGGCACGGTGCAGGTCATCCCGCATATGACCAACGCCATCAAGGACAGGCTCCACCGCCTGGCAGACCAGAGCTCTGCAGACATCGTCATCACTGAGATAGGCGGCACCATCGGAGACATCGAGTCGCTGCCCTTTATCGAGGCGGCGCGCCAGTTCAAGATGTCCAAACCCCTGGGTGATGTCGTGTTTATCCACGTCACGCTTGTGCCCTACATTGCTGCCGCGCATGAGGTCAAGACCAAGCCCACGCAACACTCCGTCAAGGAGCTGCGTTCCATAGGCGTACAGCCCGACTTCATCGTTTGTCGGAGTGACCACGAGATAACCGATAAAGTGCGAGAGAAAATAGCACTTTTCTGTGACGTGGCCGTTGATGAAGTCATCAACTGCACTGATGCGGAATCCATCTATCAGGTGCCCCTGAACCTCCACGCGCAGGGCTTCGATACCAAGGTGCTTGCCACGCTCGGGCTTGAGGCGTCGGCAATCGACCTGTCCGACTGGAAGTGCTACGTGGACAAGATGGCTAAGCTCGAAAAGGAAGTCGATATCGCGGTCGTGGGCAAGTACGTATCCCTGCCGGATGCCTACCTCAGCATCGTCGAAGCGCTCGGGCATGCGGGCGTCTCCCACAAACGCAAAGTCAACGTGCACCTCATCGACGGCGAGACACTCAAGGGTGAGGGCGTGCAAAAGACGCTCGAATCCGTCGATGGCGTACTCGTGCCTGGCGGCTTTGGCATCCGTGCCTTTGAGGGAAAGATTGCCGCCATCAACTATGCGCGTGTCAACAAGGTGCCCTTCCTTGGCATCTGCCTTGGGCTACAGGCAGCTACCTGCGAATTCGCACGCAATGTTGCCGGTATGAAAAACGCCAATTCCGCCGAGTTTGAAGACGAGATTGATTGCGAGCTTGAGTTCCCGGTCATCGACCTCATGCCCGAGCAAGAGGACGTTGAGGATAAGGGCGGCACCATGCGCCTTGGCGCCTACCCCTGCAAGGTCGTGGAGAACACGCTCGCGGCAGCTGCCTACGGCGAGCCCGTCATCTATGAGCGCCATCGCCATCGTTTTGAGGTGAACAATGTCTTCCGGGAGCGCCTTGTGGAGGCAGGGCTTGTCATCAGCGGCGTCTCTCCGGATGCCCGACTTGTGGAGATGATCGAGCTTAAGGATCATCCGTGGTTCGTGGCGAGCCAAGGGCACCCCGAGTTCAAGAGCCGCCCAACTCGCCCCCATCCGCTATTCAGAGACTTCGTGGGAGCCGCCATCGCCCTGCGTGACACAAAGAAAGGCGAACGATGACTGTGAACTCATCGAAAGACACCCTGCAGGCAGGCGCTGAGCCGATTGGTGCTGTGCTGCAAGGCACCGCACAGCCAGACACCGCGCTGCAAGGCACCCCGCTGTTCGACCCCGAGCGGCTTCTCGCCACCTTTCTGGAGCTCGTGCAGATAGACAGTCCGAGCCTTCACGAGGCGCAGGTTGCGGCATATTGCAAAGACGCGCTTGAAGCAGCCGGATGCTCCGTGCGCTTCGATGACAGCCGTGCGCAGACTGGCTCGGACACTGGCAATCTCATCGCCACGCTGCCCGGCACGCTACCCGGGAAGCTCTTCTTCTCGGCACATATGGATACGGTCATGCCCGGTGAGGGGATAAAGCCCTTTATCGAAGACGGCATCATCCGCTCGGAGGGCGACACCGTCCTCGGTGGCGACGATAAATCAGGGGTCGCCGCGATCCTCGAACTTATCCGCGTGCTTGCCACAAGCGATCGACCCCACCCCACCGTGGGCATACTTCTCTCCGTGGGCGAGGAAGTCAGCCTCAGAGGCGCGAAGGCCATGGACAGCTCGGCTTTTGCGGGTGAACCCTGTTTTGTGCTCGACGCTGACGGCAAGCCCGGTGTGGTTATCATCGGCGCACCTTATCAGGATGTCTTCGAGGCACACTTCCACGGCAAGTCAGCTCATGCAGGGGTGAGACCCGAGGCGGGTGTTTCTGCCATCGTGATGGCCGCTCGCGCCATCACGGCGATGGAGCTCGGACGTCTCGACAGCGCAACCACTGCCAACATCGGCACTATCCAGGGCGGCAAGCAGAACAATATCGTTGCTGATTCCTGCGTCATAACAGGGGAGTTCCGCTCCATGGACAAACAGCGGCTCGATGAGGTGAAGGCGTCCATAGACACGGCGCTTCAGGGGGCAGTTGCAGGCTATACGGAGGAGGAGGTGGGGGTCAATATCACATGGGGAGCTGAGTACACTGGTTTCATGGTGGATGAGACAGACCCGCTTGTCCAACTCGTGCTTGGCGAGGCGCAGACACTCGGCCTTGCGGCAAAGGCATCTTATACCGGCGGCGGCTCGGACGCGAACATCTTTGCTGACAGGGGATTGCGTCCGGTAACCCTCGGAACAGGGATGGATGCCATTCATGGGCCAAACGAACAACTCGCCATCGAAGACCTCAATAACCTGACCCGTCTCATCTGCGCAATCACCTACGCTTACGAGGGACAATAGCTACTATTCACATCACCCCGCACGTAGCGTAACGTGCTATACTATCCCCGTAAATTGCGGTGGGAGTGAGGAAGCAAGGGGGAATGATGGGAACAGAAACAGAATCCATAGCACTGCGCATCGCGCTTTGTGAAGACACACCTTCGGACGCTGAGTCGCTCAAGACCCTTATTGAGCTCAGCAAGACACCTTTTACCCTCGACACCTTCCTTTCAGGGGAGGCGCTCCTTGAGGTCTTTGCAAAGGGCAGCTACGACCTCGTCTTTCTCGATGTCTACATGGGTGCACTCTCCGGTATCCAAACCGCAGAGAAGATTCGTGATGTCGATACACAGGTTCCTATCGTTTTCACCACCACGAGTGAGGATTTCACGCGCGAGGGCTACCGGCTCAATGCCTACAAGTACCTGCTCAAGCCCATTGTCGAAGAGGATGTTCTCGATGCCCTCGATCTTGCTACGCTCAAGCGCGACAAGGCGCAGGGGGCTACTCTCGCCATCGTCACGGACAATATCCCTGTGGTTATCCCCTTGAGCGACATCCTCTATATCGAGGCGCTGAATCGTAAGTCGCAGATATACACGATGAATGAGGCCTATGCGACGACCATGACAATTGAGGATCTCTATAAGCTGTTGCCCTCGCCCCGCTTTCTCAGGTCACATCGTTCTTTCATCGTCAATCTCGATCATGTCGATGAAGTTGCAGACGATTTCATCATGGACAATGGAGGCATCGCCTATATCGCGGTCAAGAGCCACCGCAAGATAAAGCATGCCTATGAAGACTATTTGTTCAGTACTGCCAGGGGCGATGAATGAAGGGTGAGCGATTCGAGCGTTTAGAGCGAATCGCCAGTGTCATCTATGTCCTGGCTCTTGTTTTCACGGTAGCGCTGCTCGTTGGCAATGCCCTCTCGACGCGCTATAACACCCTCTATCATTGGACAGAGTTCCGCACACTGAACTCATTCACACTTGAAGTGCCGGGGAGAGAAACCTCCGAAGTCACACTGCCCATCACGGTAACCGGGATTGCGCCCGGTGAGACGGTTGTCTTGTCCACAACGGTTCACTCGCGAACCCACGACGCCCTGCTTGTGCAGGTTGCGGGGTCACCGCTGAACCTGTATGTCAACGACATTCTGACCCTGCCTGTCGGAATGCCTGATACCTTTCCAGCCTTCCAGAAGAATCCAGCACCGGTTATTGAGATTATTCCTTTGCCCGAGCAGTCTGGTGAGCAGGTCTTGCGCTTTGAGTACACGATGCCGGCGATTGGCGGTCATCTGAGTATCCCGGAGGTCTACGCAGGAGACAGTCCTGTGCTTTTCTCCTATCTGTTGAGCGAAAATGGCCTTTCGCTGGCATTCTCGGTGCTCTTATTGTTTGGCGGCACCGTACTCATGGGAGTAGCCCTGCTCACGGTACGCCGTGTGCCTGCGTCCTCCGCAGTGCTTTGGCTCGGTCTTTCCTGTCTGATGGCGGGTCTCTGGGGTTTCTGCCGCAACGATTTGGTTATCTATCTCATCCCGGCTCCGTCGCTTTTGTATACGCTCAGTTGCCTCGGACTCTTTACCATCGGCATCCCCTTCTTGAAGTGCGGAAACTTGCTGCTTGATTTAACACGCACCGGGATCCTTCGCGCACTTTATCTTCTCATGATGGTTGCCCTGTTTGCTGCTCTGATCCTGCACTTGACGGGTGTCTTTCCTTTCGCGCTGAGTATGCCCATTATGCAGTTCCTCACGCCGATTGCGCTGGTCGTCTTTGCCATCTGCGTCGTAATCGAGCATTTTATGCGCAAGAACTCCCATGCCTTCAAGTACATTGCCCCCTGTGTTGTGTTTGCGCTGTTCGCGGTTATCGATGTCGTCAACTCCCGCTTTGCCTTGTTCCAGCCTGATGGCATCCTATTGCAGGCAGGTGTACTCGTCTTTGCTCTCTGGGTGACGGTTTTGGCGTGGGGGTACGTGAGCGAGGTCTTTGACGAGGCGGATAAGAGCGCACGGCTTGAGGTTGAGATCTCGGCGACAAAGCGCAATCTCGACATGCAGCGGACCCTCTATGACAATCTGACACAGTCGACCGAAGAGGTGCGCGCACTGCGCCATGACCTGCGCCACCAGCTCAATGCCATTCGCGGCTATCTGCAAAAGCAGGATGTGCCCGGCGCACTGCATTATGTTGAGACGATTACCGGCAACATCCCTGAGCTTGGCAACAAATTGCTTTGTGATAACTTCGCGGTCAACGCCGTGGCGGTTCATTATCTCGATGATGCCACAGAGAAGGGCATCCAGATCGACATAAAGCTCGTGGTTCCCGAGGATCTTGGAAGGATCCCCGATAACGATATGAGCGTCATCGTGGGCAACCTCTTTGAGAACGCCATCGAGGCCAGCCTTCATGTGGATAAGGACAAACGCTTCATCAAGATCACGAGCAAGGTGGATAAGGGTCGTCTCACGCTCGTTATTGACAACAGCTTTGATGGGACGTACCGCGTCAAGAACGGCGAGTTCTATTCACGCAAACGCGAAGGCAAAGGCATCGGCATAGCCTCGGTACGCGCCGTAGTTGAGAAATACGACGGCTCCATGAAATACGAGGTAGCCAACGGCGTATTCATGACCTCCCTCTATGTGAAGATGTAGGCAGGGGTCAGGTTGACAGCTGTCTCATGCCAAAATGACTGTGGTAAAACAGATAGGCAAAATACAACAGGATACAAACGGTCAGCACCAGAGCAAGTATATCCACAATCTTGACAGTCCTGCTTTTGAAAATTTTGAACAACAGAGCATAAAGGGCAACACCGATCAGCCCTCCCAAGGTGTTGTCAAGTATGTCAGTAATGTCACTTCTTCCGAGTGCAAAAATGAACTGTATAACTTCAAAAGCCAGGCTTGAGCCGACAATCGGAAGGACTTTCTTCGCAAAGGACCATTCGCTCTTCAGCATACAGATATAAATCCCCAGCGGTATGAAAAGAAGTATGTTCTCAATGATTTCACGCAAGACGATACTTCCGTTTGCACCGGAAGCCCCCTGAAACGGAATCAGGTTGATTACGCGTACCCCGTCCGACAGCTCAAAATTAAAGGGCAGCTTGAAGAGAATGACCCCTACCAGTAACAGCAGGTATACTGCAAAGAGCACGATAGTAAGCGCATGTTGCTTTCGTTTTCCCGGTTTCACTATCTTTTGCTCCCAACGGTTGAATCTGCCTTCGGTAAAGCCGCCCAAAAGAGAACACCGTCTACTTCTTCCGCCGAGCCACTTCTCCCTGTAGCTCTTCTGCCAGATAGCCATCGCTCCGGCAATGCATGTCAGAAATGCCTTCACGAATCTCGATATACAGATTCGACGTATAGAACACATCAAAAGCCTTGCGAAGCGAGATGCCCGCAAGCTCGGCATACGCTTTGATTACGCCGTCACACTTGTGACCCACGAGAATACGATTGGCTATCACTTCAGCACCTCAGAACCAACGAATTTCAGGTACTGGTCAATCAAAGACTGACGCTTGAAACAGTGCTGAAAATTCGGCTTGTTATAGCGAAGCCGCCCAATTGCTTCCTCTGCTCCAATCAATTCGTCAAAGTAAAGTTGAAGCGTGTCGAATACCTTATCATTCGCAACGCCGCCTATGACCAAATCCCATTCGGTATCAAGCGGAAGCCCCAATCTGCAAGCCGTGATGAAATTCAACCATTCCAGGTTGTGCGTATCAAATTCAAGGAGCTTCACGTCAGGTGGCAATTCGTCATCGGGTTTTGGTAAAAACTCGTAGAGCGATACAACGGCACTGCCACGCTCGCGAAGAAAACGCTGTGACCAGCTCATGGCTTGCGCTTTCAGTGGCGTAAGATAAAATCCTCTGCCAAAATCAGTTCGGAGCCGTGACATCTGCAGGTTCGGTTTTTCGATAGCGATATATGAGCCGTGATACAGTATCAGTGCAGAACACCCCGTCTTTGCATAAGCTCTTTCAGTTCGCTTACGATATAGCCTCTCCCTTGCGTATGTAGTACGTCGTAGTACGGTACGATATAGCTGTCCAGAATGTCGCTTTCCACGGTAAGCATCTCATAGATCTTGTCGCCTGCTATCCCAAGTTCATCCGCCAGCGATTCAATACAAAACACCGCAAAAAACGATTGCTCCGGGGTCATAGCTGCTTGTTTTTCAATCATGCGACTCCCTCATCCGATGGAGGACAAAAGGGGTAATACCATATATGATTGAACCTCGCATGTTCCGTACATCCACTCTCGCCAATTTCTTACCAACAGACATACCTGCTACATTGTACTAAACCATTGAGATCGAAGCGACAAGCGTCGAGGGCGACCACACCACCTTTACCGTGCGCTTTTAATGCCCGCCGCCTGCGGTCATGTGTACGGCGTGCTCGAACTGCTCGTAGACCGCATCGAAGCACTCGGTGGCAGCTTTCAGGCTTCCCGGCAGGTTGACAACAAGGGTGCTGCCCCGCTGCATACAGACTGCGCGTGAGAGCATGGCGCGACCGGTGATAGCAAGGGAGCGCGCGCGCATCGCCTCGGCGATGCCAGGGACGTTGCGCTCGCAGACATCTGCGGTGGCCTCAGGGGTCACGTCCTGGAGCGAGAGTCCGCTGCCGCCGCAGGTGAGTACGACCTGCGCCCGCGCTTCAGCAGCAGTCACGATTGCTGCGGCGATGGTAGCGCGGTCATCGGCAACGACGACATGGCTCACCACCGTCCACCCCTGACCCTCGATGCGCTCCCTGAGCGCCGCGCCAGCAGTATCCTCGGCGATCGTGCGCGTGCTCGAACAAGTGATAATCGCAAAGTCGATGTTCATCGTTGACCTCATTCCCTCAAACTATCCAGCCGCCGCTCTCCATTTTACTCCGTGCGTTCCCAGGTGCCACTTTTGCCGCCGGACTTGTGCAGCAACCTGACCTCCCCAATCTCCATACCGCGGTCGACCGCCTTGCACATATCATAGACGGTCAGGCAGGCAACGGCAGCCGCAGTCAGGGCTTCCATCTCGATGCCCGTCTTGCCCGTGACGCCCAAGATTGCTTCAACGTGGATGCCCACCCTCCCGTCAGCGCGTTCCCCTTCATGCACCGGTGTGAGCTCTACGGATGACCGCGTGATGTTGAGCGGATGGCAAAGCGGGATGAGCGCGGAGGTCTGCTTGCTCGCCATGATGCCGGCGATACGCGCGGCGGCAAGCACGTCTCCTTTTGCGGCTCTGCCTTCGACGATCAGCGCGAGCGTGCTCGGAGCCATGGAGATAAAACCCTCCGCCGTCGCCTTGCGCTGCGTATCGTCCTTTGCGCCCACGTCAACCATGCGCGCGGCTCCTGCTGCATCGATATGGGTCAATCCTTCAGCCATCGAGATTCCTCATTCCGTGTATTATCCTCCGATTTGGGACATCAGGCGTTCGGTGCCCACGCGGTTGTGATGCTCGTCGGGCTTGGAGTCAAGCGCCTCGCGCAGGATGCGCCGCACCGCAACGTCGTCTCCCGCACGTAGGGGAGCGGCGATTGAGAACTCGAGGTCGCTGAACAGGCAGGGGCGCAGCGTGCCCTCGGCTGTCATCCGCAGCCGGTTGCATTCGGCGCAGAAATGTCGCGAGATTGCCGAGATGAAGCCAACGGTGCCCTGCGCACCCTCGAATGTGTAATAGCGCGCAGGCCCCCAGCCTTCAGGCTCCTGCCCGCCGATCGGCTTGAGCTCGCCGATCCCATCGGCACGGGCGTGGTCGTTGATGAGCTGGATGAGTTCTTCATTGGGGATGGTGTCTGCCGCTGTCCAGCCGAGCCCGTCGCTGCCGCACACGTCTCCCACGGGCATGTATTCTATGAAGCGCACATGCAGTGGTCGCGCAAGCGAGAGTTTGGCAAAGGCGAGAAGATCCTGATTCAGGCTACGCACGACCACAGCATTTATCTTAACGGGGTCAAAACCGACGATCAATGCTGTGTCGATACCGGCAAAGACATCCTCGATCCTGCCCCAGCGCGTGATGTAGGTAAACTGCTCGGGGTCGAGGGTGTCCAGCGAGATATTGACGCGGCTCAGCCCTGCTTCACGGAGCGCGGCAGCCATGTCGGGCAGCAGTATCCCGTTTGTCGTCATGGCGACACGCTCGATGCCCGGGGTGTTGGAGATGTTACGCACGAGGTCAGTGACTCCAAGGCGCACAAGCGGCTCCCCGCCGGTCAGGCGGATGCGTGAGAAGCCTTCCGCTGCGGCAAGCTGCACGAAGTGCTGTATCTCCTCAAGCGAGAGCATCGCATCATGCGGTTGCCATGCCACGCCCTCTTCCGGCATGCAGTACAGGCAGCGGAGATTGCAGCGGTCGGTTATAGAGATCCGCAGATAATCTATGGAGCGCCCGTGTTGGTCGAGCCCCATCTAAATGGTTCCCTCTTCGATGTCGAGACGCAGACATTCGACAATAGCGCCAGCGGCCAGCGGACAAAGCCCCTCGCGCACGATTAGAAGGCAGTTGCTGAGCTGAAGCGCTCCGAGCAGGGCAGATGACTGATTCGGCTGTGGGGCTACGCGGTACTGTCCGTCATCGTCGCGCTCGAGTCGTGCCCGTAGGTAGAGACGTCGGGTCTCCTGTTTCTTATGAATGCCTTCCTTGAGGATGGCTCTGGTGACAGGTCGGTCAAGCTGCGTGTAGCCGAGCGTCTTGCGGATGGCGGGTCTCAGGAGTATCTCGAAGCCCACCGCAGCTGCGCTCGGGTTGCCCGGCAGCCCCAAGATGGGCACGCCCTCGATGATGCCGAAGGTCTGTGCCTTGCCAGGCTTCATGTTCACCTTGTTGAAGAAGAGCTCACCATGCCCGCGCACAACGGGGGTGATGAAGTCGAAATCGCCCTCTGCCGCTCCACCACTCGTGACCACGAAATCATGGTCTTTGACAGCGCTCAGCAGCGCATCCGCAAGCGCCTCATAGCTGTCTCCAACGACCGGCAGGATGTGCGCCTCGGCACCAGCCGCGATGGCAGCAGCGGCAATCGAGTAGTTGTTGGAGTTGCGGATCTGTCCAGGTCCTGGCATCTGAGTCACATCGACGAGTTCGGTACCGGTCGCGATAATCGCCACACGGGGGCGACGATAGACGAGCATTTCGGCATTGCCGGTCGTGGCAAGAAGCCCGGCTCCCGCTATCCCGATACGCTCGCCCTTGTGGAGCAGTACATCGCCCGCCCGAGCTTCCTCGCCGCGCAGACGAACATTGGCTCCCTGCTCGGGCACAAAGGGGACACGTACGGTCTTACCTGCAGGGTTCTCGGCACTCGTGCCCTCAACCTGCACATCCTCAATTTTGACGACGGTGTCGGTGCCCTCAGGCAGGGGCGCACCGGTCATGATGCGCACGGCACATCCGGGCGCGACACCGCCCTCAAAGACCGAGCCTGCGCCTATGTGCCCCACAACGGTCAGCGAGAAAGGTCTCGCCAGTGAAACCTCACCGGCGGCAGAAAAATCGCCATATCGCACGGCAAAGCCGTCCATAGCCGAGTCGTCGAACGATTTTATATCGATATCGGAGCTGATATCCTGAGCGAGTATCCGACCGAAGCTATCAAGGATACCAACACGCTCCACAGGAGCAAGGTCGATGTGGGCGAGAACCACCTTACGCGCGTCCTCGACACTGATGAGTCCGGAAGTAGTGTACCGATCAGTCATGGTTCTGCCTTCTTTTAAGGTGATGCTGTCTCCCAACTTCACGGAGACCCCAATTATCCCCATTTTCGGCGTGGTTTACAAGGCTCCGCGTTGACTCACAAAAAAAGTACTCCTAGCCCATTCGTTGCGTCAGAATAGAAAAGTACTCGAAAATTGACCCATCTTCAAAGGGAGGAAGGGTCAATCATGCCGCTTACCATGTCAGAGAAACGATCAGTT
>JAITOC010000038.1 GCA_031290175.1 Coriobacteriales bacterium
AGCACTGATCAAACAACGGGAGGACATCAAGGGTCATAGCGCAGAAGACGGCACCGAAGACTTTGGCGAGGCCGCTATAACTCACGTCAAGGCATTTACGGCACTCGACTTAGAGGTGGGGGTGGAAAATTGCCGCAGCTTTACCAAACGCGCCGCACTCGCCCTTGCTCTGGAAAACGCGTGGGCAAGAGAAGACGGCGACAAGCCAGAGGGCGATCTGTTCTGGGCAACACCTCCCTACATTTCGCACGGCTCGATAGTTGAGGCCATCCTTGCCACCTTTAACTTTGTCATGGATGCTCCCTTTGAGTGGCGCACCTGCGAGCATTGCGGGCGCATCTTCAAGTTCCAAAAGGAATATGACCCCAAGAACCGCTACCGCAAATCAACCTTCTGCCGCAACAGCTGCCGTGTCATGCACGCCCAGCAACTCAAGGCAGCAGCCAATAGCGGCGGCACTGGCAGCAAGGTTGGTAGCATCAACACCACCAATACAAAATCCAGCAGGTGGTCTTACTCCCCAAAGCGCAAGCCAAAGGGATAAAGATAAACAACCATTGCTACACCCAGAGAGGAGGTGAAAAATGAAAGTGTATGGAAATGGTTCTGTGGTTAAGAAAAGTAACAGTAGCTACCTGTTGCGCGTGGTGACTGGCTACAACGATGACGGCAAACCTATCCGCAAATCCAAGTCGGTCAAGACGACATTCAAGCGTGAGGCTGATAAAGCTCTGCGCGATTGGATAGTCGAGCTGGAGGCGCAGACCACCAATCTCGAAGGCGAGAAGATGACGCTCGGCGACCTGCTGGAGTTTCACATCGCGTTACTGGCCGAGACCGAGAGTGTACGCCCAGGAACAATCGACGGCTACCGCAAGCTCAAAGCCTACGCCGTCCCGCTCATTGGCAAGCAACTTATTAAAGACCTGAGCTATAGCGAGATCGAGGACTTCTGCCGCAACCTCAAGAAGACCGGCGGCGAGCACGGAGGTTCGCTCAGCGCCAACACGGTACTCAAGGTGTTCACTCTGGTAAAAGCTGCCCTCAAACAGGCCGTCAAGCGCCGCTGGATACCTTACAACCCAGCAGTAGATGCCTGCCCGTTCAAGTCTGAGAAGCCGGAAATAACAATTCTCAGCGAGGACGAGACCCGCCGCTTTATTGAGCGCGTGCTGGAGTATCCGCGCCAGGATCAGGCAAGCGCTATGCTAATCAGCGCCTGTTGCGGCCTGCGCCGTGGCGAAGTTTGCTCGCTCACGTGGCGCAGCGTTGACTTGGATAAGCAGATTATCAAACTACGCCAAGCCGTAACCGAGGTCTCCAAAGAGCAAGGCAAGGGCAAGACGCTCCATTTTGACGAACCCAAGACCGCCAACGGCAGTCGGGATATTCCCATCCCCAACATCTGTGCCGATTATCTCCGCAAAGCCAAGGCCGAGCAAAAGCAAATGCTGGAATACTTCAACTACTACAAAGGTGAGGACACGCCAGTTTGCGCCAATGATCACGGTGGGTTCATGCGCCCCAGCAATCTCTCAAAGTTCTCCAAAACCTTCCTTTTGGACAATGACTTTGACCCCAAGTTGACGTTGCATTCGCTCAGACATGGCTTTGTGACCCATCTGCTGGACAGGGGAATGCCCGCCAATCAGGTTGGTCAGATTTCTGGGCAGGCACCAAAGGTAGTACTGGATACATACGGCAACCACAGAAGTGAGGATGTCATCCAGCTCTTGGCAGAGCAGATGAATGACATCACCAACGTAAAAGCCGTTTCCTCCAACACTTGAGCGCAATTGGTATGAGCAAAATGTCTGAAAAATACCAGAATGTCCATCAGAGTGCCATAGAGTTCTGCAACAGCGGACACGACTTCGGCCAAAATCTCTGCCACCACTCTGCCACTAACGGTAAAAATCCCTGCCACCAAAACAAAAAAGTCAGAGGCGACAAGCCTCTGACCAGTAGTTTTCTGGTGGGCGATAACGGATTTGAACCGCTGACCTTGTGCGTGTAAAGCACCTGCGCTACCGCTGCGCCAATCGCCCGGACAAGCAAGCAGTATACTACAGTTGGTTTCGTGGTGTCGAAATCCGCTGCTTCATTCCTTGTTTCATATGTCGCCGTCGTGGAGCCGTCGCTTTGGAACCCACCTTGGGACACTTTGTGTGTAGCAGAGGAGACAAGCCCGCCACAATACGCGGCGGGCTTGTCCAACGATGAGGAGCTACATCACCATTCCTCCATCGGATGCCGCAGCCGTCAGCAGGTCTGGGCTGAGCATACCGAAAATCATCGCAATGTGGGCAACAACAAGGAAGATTGAAACGAGGATCGCATGCAAACGCAGTCTCTGCTCATCAGAGCCCTTCCTGCCTATGACATGCAGCTCAAGAAGCGTTAGACCCACATAGGGGATTACTCCAGCTAAATAAAATCCCACGGCGATCACATCAAGAGCACCAAACCATCCTCCGCTGGTGGTGAGGGGAATCACTGCGGTGATGAGCAGGTAGATGAACACTACCAGAAAGTAGGGGCCGGCGATAATCCCGGCGATGCGGTTCACGAGCTTGAGCGTGCCGTTGAGCGAGCGGGTGAGAAGGATGAAGAACTCGGAGATTGCTAAGGTCTCGGCAAGGATTACCGGGATAGCCATGAACAAAATCAGATTCCAGGGTTGATTGGTCTGTAACAGTTCCATATAATGCGTCATCATTATTCTATTCCTAACGTCATGTCCCGTCTGGGACCCTGATAGAGGTACAACAACATACCGGGGCACGGTGAATTGCCTCTGCACCATACCGATGATTCTGTCTCTATCAGATACGAAGGGGAATGGAAAAAGATGTGTTTCTGCAACCAGGTGGAGACAAGGCGTTGGCGTACTGCCTGACAAGTGCAACCTCTGCGAAGGGACGGACACGCTTGAACACCTCTCCCCTGGACATGAGTGCGCCGAGCACAATCACTTCAGAGACTACGATGACAATCATCGCGCATGCGACAATCACCATGTCAGTCGTATCACAGGTTTGCATAGAGTTGACAAAGGGGCACAGGGAAAAAGCGAGAAAGAGAAGCGTCGCAACCGCCATACAGGCGCCCACCTGCCAGCATCGCTGCTGCAGACGCGCCTGCGAATCTGTGCTATCGCTACCTTTGTGCATACCCATGAAATATCCGCCAAAGTTGAGATTGGAGTACGTGCTTCTGCTTTTAGATAGTATATAACTTATAAGTTCGCTAAGGAAGCACCGATTACTCACCGCCCCATCAGTGCCTTCCTAAGGACGTGCCGAACAGAGGTTGATGATTGCATCTTGTCACAAAGTGTGTTACTTTTTAATCATTCGTAACATTTGCTCTGCAAAGGGTACGGGTACACACCCGGCTAAGGAGGGATACACTTGATGGACAGCACAAGCATTACCAGAAGGAAGTTCATTTCTGCGGTGGGAGCTGGAGCACTGGGGTTGTCCCTCGGTGGGATTCTTCAGGGATGTGCGGGAGGCACACAGGATGCGGATAGCCCTGATGCTGCGGGCGACGACGGTACAAATGGCGCATCGGCAAAAGGGGTCATCGTGGTCATGGGCACTGGGTCAGAACCTGCGGCTGGGTTTGACCCCTTTGCAAACTGGGGGTGCGCTGAGCATATGCACGAGCCCCTTATCCAAAGCACGCTTATCACTACGACAACCGATATGGGGTTTGTCAACGACCTGGCAGATTCGTATGAAAGCTCCAAGGACGGTCTCACTTGGACCTTCATCATACGCGCCGATGTGAAGTTCACCGATGGCGAGCCGCTCACCGCTCAGGATGTTGCCTATACCATCAACGGCATCAAGGCGTCGCCAATCTCCGAGACCGATTTCAGCATGATGCGCGAGGCCGAAGCGCCGGACGCCACAACGGTCGTCATCCATATGGTGCGTCCCTATAACGCCCTGCTCTACCTGCTCGCAGTCGTAGGCATCGTGCCCGAACACGCACATGGCTCCGACTATGGAAGCAAGCCCATAGGGAGCGGACGTTACCTGCTCGAACAATGGGATCAGGGTCAGCAGGTCATCTTCGTAGCCAACCCCGATTATTACGGCAGCCCCGTCAAGATGGAGCGCGTCACGGTGCTCTTCATGGAGGAGGACGCCGCCCTGGCCGCCGCCCGCAGCGGGCAGGTTGACGTGGCGTACACCTCTGCGGTCTACAGCGGGCAGCAGCTTGACGGGTACGGATTACTCGCCTGCAAATCGGTCGACAGCCGCGGCATCTCACTTCCAACGGTGGAGCCGGGCGGCACCAAAAGCGATGGCGAGACGGAATATCCCACTGGCAACGCGGTAACCTCCGCCTTGGAGATTCGTCGTGCCCTCAACAGCGCCGTCGACCGTCAGGCACTCGTAGACAATGTGCTCAACGGATATGGCAGCCTTGCCTACAGTGTCTGCGATGGCATGCCCTGGGCCTCACCTGACATGAAGGTCACTCAGGACGTCGCCGGTGCCCAGGCACTGCTCGAAGGCGCTGGCTGGGTAGCGGGTGCAGATGGCATCCGCGAGAAGAATGGAGTACGTGCGACCTTTGAGCTCTACTATCCCGCAAATGACTCGGTACGACAGGGTCTTGCATCGGAGTTCTCCAATCAGGTGCGTGCAATCGGTGTCGAGGTAAAGGTGCAGGGTGCCGGCTGGAGCGACCTGTATCCCCATCAGTTTACCGATCCCATCCTGTGGGGCTGGGGCTCCAACTCACCAACAGAACTCTACAACCTCAACTATTCAACAGGCTCAGGTAACTTCGCTGGCTACCAGAACAGCAGCACCGACGGCTATCTGGACGCAGCCCTTGCAACGCCCAACCTGGCAGACTCCTACAAGCTCTGGCAAAATGCCCAGTGGGATGGCGCTACGGGCACAGCTCCACAGGGCGCAGCAACCTGGGTGTGGCTTGCCAGCATTGACCATCTGTATTTCACACGTGACGGCTTGGAGGTCGCTGAGCAGAAACTGCACCCTCACGGTCACGGATGGTCGGTCGTGAACAATGTCGATCAATGGAGCTGGAAGTAACGGGCAGGCATGCTTTCATTCATCGCGCGGCATTTTCTCAAGTTCGTCCTTCTCATGCTGGCTGCCAGTGTGGTGGCGTTCGTGCTGGTGGGGATCTCTCCCATCGACCCTGTGCAGGCTAACGTGGGGCAGGCCGCCTACCTCAACATGAGCCCGGAGAAGCAGGCTCAACTCCACGAGTATTGGGGCACTACCACGCCTTTGTGGGAGCGCTATACCCACTGGTTCTCGTCGATGCTCCACGGTGACCTGGGCACCTCTCTGCGCTTCAACGCGCCGGTAACCCAGGTCATCGCAACCCGCAGTATCAACTCACTAACCCTCATGGCTGCGGCATGGGTGATAAGTGGCATCCTGGGCTTTGCGCTGGGGGTCGTAGCCGGTGCCAATAAAGGTCGCCTCATCGACCGCGCGGTCAAGGCCTACTGCTTCGTGCTGGCCTCTACCCCCACGTTCTGGCTGGCGCTAGTGTTCCTTATGGTGTTTGCTGTGTGGCTGGGCTGGTTCCCCCTGGGCTTTTCGGTGCCCATAGGCGTCGCTGCCAGCGAGGTCACCGTGCTCGACGCCCTCCATCACGTGGTGCTCCCAGCCCTCACCCTCAGCGTGGTTGGGGTGGCAAATATCGCCCTGCACACGCGCGAGAAAACCATCGACATCCTGCAAAGCGACTTCATCCGCTTTGCCCACACGCGCGGCGAGAGCCCGCGAAGCGCCCTGCTCCACCACGGTCTGCGCAACCTCGCGCTGCCAGCCCTCACCTTGCAGTTTGCCTCGCTCTCAGAGATATTCGGCGGTTCGGTGCTGGTCGAGCAGGTCTTTTCCTACCCAGGCCTCGGTCAGGCGGCTGTGACTGCCGGTCTGGGTGGGGACGCCGCCTTGCTCGTGGGCATCACGCTCGTCTCCGCCGCCTTCGTCTTTGGTGGCAACCTCATAGCCAACGTCCTCTACGGCGTCATCGACCCTCGCATGCGTAAAAAGACCCTTGCGGAGAAGGTCGAGGCTTCCCATGTCTAGGGGGGAGACGTCGATTAATCCTGTCATTCTGCGCGAAGGCGCAGAACCTAGTGGTAAACCCGCAGGTCAGGGAGGCATGGCTAAGTTCAACCGTACGCGGAGGGGATTTAATCGGCATCTCCCTAGCCCCCCGACGGACGTCGTGCGCACTGTCCTGCACCTCCCCCGGCGGCGCGCGCAAAGCAACCGTAGGCGCACGCTCATAACCGTTATCGTCGCTGCCACACTGCTCATCGCACTCGTCATCGCAGGTGTCTCCCTCTCCCCCGCTGCTATGCACACTGACTTCTCGATCAAATCCCTTGCCCCCAGCCTCGAACACCCCTTTGGCACCGACTGGATGGGGCGCGACATGTTCCAGCGCACCCTCGCGGGGCTCTCGACCAGTGTGTTGGTTGGGTTGCTCGCTGCAGGGTGCTCGGCAGTCATCGCGCTCATCCTGGGGACAGCCGCAGCGCTGGGAGGCAGAAAGGTCGATGCGGTTATCACCTGGCTCATCGACCTGATGCTGGGTATCCCGCATATCGTCTTACTCATCCTCATATCCTTTGCCCTGGGCAAGGGGTTTTGGGGCGTGACCATCGGGGTTGCGCTGACGCACTGGCCCAACCTCGCCCGCGTTATCCGGGCGGAGATACTCCAATGCCGCGAGTCTCTCTTTGTCGCTGCGGCACGCAAGCTCGGGCGCAATCCGGTGCAGATCGCGGTCTCGCATATGTTCCCCTTTGTGTTCCCGCAGTTCATAACCGGCTTGATTCTGCTCTTCCCCCATGCCATCCTGCATGAGGCCGCCATCACGTTTTTGGGCTTCGGTCTACCGCCCGAGCAACCTGCCATCGGCATCATCCTGAGCGAGTCGATGAGCTATCTCTCCGCCGGCTTGTGGTGGCTTGCGCTCTTTCCCGGTCTCGCCCTGCTTCTTACGGTGTTCCTCTTTGATGCCGTTGGCTCCAACATCCGCCGTCTCGTCGACCCCCATCGCTCCCAGGAATGAGGTGAGTTGATGGCTGAGGATACTATCGTGCAACAAGCAGGGGCACCGCACACCGCACAAAGCGACGCGATGCAGCATGTCGAGCGAAGCGGTGCGGCGGCGCAGCATCCCACGCAAAGCGACCCCGCCGCACAACATGCCGCAGGAAGCGACATTGCATCGCCGCACACCGCTTCGCAGCACATCACTGCCGAGGAACACCATGGGCACCTCCATGCGCCAACCTCCCAACACGTGGCTGGCCACCACCTCCTGCAGGTGGAGGGGCTGAGCATCGGCTTCACGATGTACGATCCCGCGCAGCCCTCCTTTCTCAAGGCGCGGCACAGCTTCGTGCCGGTTATCCACGACCTGCACGTCTCGGTTCACGCGGGCGAGATCGTTGCCGTCGTAGGCGCATCGGGCTCGGGCAAGACCCTTCTCGCCAACGCGATCATGGGACTCTTCGAGCCCAACGCCACCGTCGAAGGCACCATTTGGTTCGATGGCAAAGAACAGGATGCGGATACCCTCGCACAGCTCCGCGGCACGCATATCGCCCTCGTCCCCCAGAGCGTGAACTACCTCGACCCTCTGATGAAGGTGGGCAAACAGGTGCGCGGGTTTGCGCGAGGTGGGCGGTCGCAGAGGGATGCGTCGGTGCGGCAGGAGCAGGCGGCGCAGGAGACGACGGGGGGAAGCGCGATAGCCCGTGGGGACGTGAAGGCTCAGGGGCGAACGACGGCACAGGAACGAGCGGCAGCCAGGGAACGACAGCGGGTGCTTTTCTCTCGCTACGACCTGCCACCGGGCACCGAGGATCGCTACCCCTTTGAGCTTTCGGGCGGCATGATACGACGGGTGCTGCTCTGCTGCGCACTTATGGGAGGCCCACGGGTCATCGTCGCCGACGAGCCAACCCCCGGCCTCGACCTCGAGCTCGCACGCCGCGCCTTGGATGACCTGCGAGGATTTGCCGATGCGGGCAACGGAGTCCTGCTCATCACCCACGATATCGAACTTGCGCTGGTGGTAGCCGACCGCATCGCGGTCTTCAACAACGGCAGCGTAGTGGAGGAAACAGCGGTTGCCAACTTTGCGTCACCCGACCTGCTCCGTCACCCCTTCACCCGCGCCCTCTGGCACGCGCTGCCCGAGCACGACTTTGCGGCAGGGAGGACGGTCTGATGCTGGAAGCCCACGAACTCAGCTTCTCCTACGGAGGAGCTTCTGGAAGAGCTACGTTGATTCTCGATGACATCGACCTTGCGGTAGCCGCCGATGAGCGCCTTGCGTTGAGCGCCCCCTCAGGCGCAGGCAAGACGACCCTCTGCAAACTCCTTGCCGGCTACCTGACCCCGACCTCCGGCACCATCACCCTCGACGGCAGCTCCCTGGGAGCAAAGGTTGACAGGGGGACGGTTCTGATGTCAACTTTGCCAACAAAGGTGACACCAGAAACGTCCCCCTGTCAACCCTGCCACCCCTGTCAACCTACCTGTCAACCTCGCAGAGCCCACCCCGTCCAGTTGGTCTGGCAACACCCTGAGCAGGTCGTCGATCCCCGTACGCGCATGCATAAGACCCTTGCAGAGGCGGGCGCAGTGCCCGAAGGGCTGCTGGAGCGCCTGGGGATACAGGAGCGCTGGCTGTCGCGTTTTCCCCATGAGCTCTCAGGTGGGGAACTCCAGCGTTTCTGCATCGCACGGGCACTTATGGCACAGCCGCGCTACATCGTTGCCGATGAGATCAGCACCATGCTCGATGCGGTAACGCAATCCCTCATCTGGCAAGTTCTCCTTGAAGAGACGGCGCAGCAGCACATCGGCCTTATCTTCGTCTCGCACTCCCCCGCCCTCACCCGACGCATCGCCACCCGCGTAGAGGTTCTGTGAAACATCTCAGGGAAGCACCGATTAATTGCCCCACTCCGTCACCCAGGGCTTGACCCGCAATCTAGCTGCACTTTTAATTCCGTCATTGCGGGCTTGACCGGCAATCTACCGCACTTTTAAGAACGGGATTGCGGGTCAAGCCCGCAATGACGGAATTAACCGGCGTCTCCTTAGGGCACCTCTCATCAGCCGCTCTTTGCTGTCGGCTTCCTCCTGCTTCTTCTCGACAGCAACTTATACGCGACCCACGACGCAAGGCTGATCGTCGCGATATAGATCGCCGTTACGGCGGGTCTGCCAAGCGCCTCGCCTATGTCTTTATACACGACGACGTTCATCTTTCCGGGACCGACGAAGAACATGTCGATTGTCCCCTTCGAGAACTCCATGAAAGCAAGGTTGATGCAGAAGGCAACCGCGCACAAGCCAAGGTACAAGACGGCTGCCCGGATAAACCCGCCCTTCCTGCGTCCGACCCGTCTGGAAAACCCAAGGTAAAGCCCGAGAAAGACCAGCACGAAATGCCAGGCCATCCCATGGATTGTCATCACCCAGTACGGTCGCAACAATCCGGCGTCCACGGTGACAGAGATCAATCCGCCGATGAAGCAATAGGAAGCGAGAAAGTCGTAAAGCGCCTGCCGAATCTTCTCACCTCGGACAAACCCAAGCAAAAGGCAAATATACAGAGGCATACTGCACAGGTGAAACGGAAAAATGACAAAGGGGTAATCCACGTAGCCAATCCCGTAGTACCAGAAAAGCTGCTTGTACACCTCGCTCAAGCCCAGCGCAATGCCAACCACGAGGAAAAGCCTTCGGTTCTGCCGCTCGTTTGTTTTGCGCAAAAGGAATGCCAGAATAATTGCGGCGGCAAAGCCGATTGCAAGACAGGTTATATGAAACGACCCGAACAAGGGCTGCCTGTCCATCGGCCAAGCCGTTTTCTGAATCAACTCAACGAAGCCTTGGGGCATTGCTTACCTCCACAACAAAGGTCAAGCTACTATTGCCGCAATAATGAAGGATGCCGTAATTATCAATCGCCATATCAGGGAAACTAACTGCTTTCTAATAACCGACAGCCAAATCAGCGCCAAGCGTGTAAGTATAGCATGTCGCTGGTATTTGCCGCTGCCCTTTGGAGGCGGCTTGGGAAGCGGCTCTTGGAAGCTTCTTACCAGCGTCTTAACCATCACAGGATCCCTCGCTACAGGCTCGACCTGTATGCTAGAATGGTGAACTATGCAAGTCCTCCGCAGGGGAGGCTCTACTGAGAAGAGGAACCACCATGAAGTTATCTGCTCGCAATCAGCTCAAGGGTGTTATCGAGAAAATCGAAAAGGGCGCTGTCACCAGTTACGTTGCCATCAGGATT
>JAITOC010000100.1 GCA_031290175.1 Coriobacteriales bacterium
CGTCCAGACCGCCATAGACCTGATAGGGGCAACGACCACAGAGACCGGCCTCAAGGTCATCTGCGTACGCGATGACACCGACTATGTGCTTGCCAAGAAGGTGTCTGATGCCGATTTCGAGACCATCAACATCCAGAGGATCGAGCCATTCGGGAATTGGAACTACTTGATCAGGCCAAGGCAAGCGTTCAAGTAATTATTCACCAGTTCCTAAGTCACGACGTTGCGGTTACTCTGCCACAGGTTGCACTAACTTTGGCATTTAAGCTGATTATTTCGGGTAGATAGCGCCAGACACCGGGATCGGATAGGTTGACAGATTGTGTGTTTCCCGCTTCCGCTGTTCAAACGTGCTACAATTTGCAAATGAGTGAGTTGAGCATAGCAAAGTCGGCATTGAAGCATCTCAATCAAGATAACATCTCGATTGAAGATGTTATCTACATTATCGAACACCCTCTTTTAATCCGCTTGGAAGCAGAGGAGCCATACCTGAAACAACTCTATTTGGGATTTGACCCAAAGACCCGGGTTCTGGAGGCGGTTACTGTGGAGTTTCGTGATAACGAGGAAACTATTATTCATGCCATGAAAGCGACAAAAGAACACCGTAAACTCTTGGAGCTGGGAAGGAGTGAGTAATGAAAATCGTCACAACCGTTTTGGACAAAAATGGAGTTGAAATCACCCTTGACGACAAGACTATCTCCGACCTATTGAAAGAGGAAGGTACCACGAAGATAATCTATAACGCTTTCAAGGATCCCGAGCGCAAAGAGGAAATCGAGCGTTACATCAAACTTGGTCTATTGTAAACCATCCGAGAAGCGTTTCTTTTTAATGCGACGCGGAAACGCCGGGCTACGTGAAAACTTGACTGTTATTCTGTGCGAAGCCGCAGGATGAAGTGAGCCGATCGACCACCCCACTCCAAAGAAAGGTCGGATCAACTCGGAAGATAAGGGCGGGTGCCTGCGACGCTGATGAGGGCGGTTGAGCCGTTGTGAATCAGGGACGACATCGACACGGGCATGATGCCGCTGATTCCCAAGGCGAGAAGGGCGGTGTTCAGAACCATGGTGAAGCGATATGAGGTGTCCATGCGCTTCAGCAGGTACATGCTCAATCTGCGGAGAGCCGCAAGAGAGAAGAGGTCGCTGTCGGCAAGCGTCACGTCGGCAACCTCGCGGGCGATGGCGGCACCGTCGCCCATCGCGATACCCACATCGGCAACACTCAGCGCCGGGGAGTCGTTGATGCCATCGCCGACCATGACAACCGTGTGCCCCTCGGCTTTGAGCTGCTCCAATATCGCATGCTTTTCTTCAGGCAGAAGATTGGCTCTGAACTCGGAGATAGCGAGTTTCCTGGCGACAAAGGCTGCCGTATGATGGTTGTCGCCTGTAAGCATTATGATCCGTTTGAAGCCAAGCGCTCGCAGGTCGGATAGGGCGTTGATTGCATGGGGCTTCACGGGGTCGTCGATACAGAGCGCTCCAACGAGCACGCCGTCAACAGCCAGATACAGAGGGGATGCGTGTCCTGCCGCAGTCTCAACGGCGGAACGCATGCCATTGGCAGGGACGCCCTCGTCCTCAAAGACGAAATGCCCACTCCCGATTATCGTCCTCTTCCCGCTCACGGCGGAGACGATGCCGTGCGTCTTGATGTAATGGACATCGGCGTGGAGCCCTCGATGGTCGAGATGTTCCTCAGCCGCTCGGTTCACGACCGCCCGGGCAAACGGATGGGGGAAATGTTCCTCCAGGCAGGCTGCCAGACGCAACACCTCATTGCGCTCCCACCCGTTGAAGGCCATGACTTCGCAGATGCGCGGCTGGGCGTTGGTGAGCGTGCCTGTTTTGTCGAAAACGATCACATCGGCCTGTGCCATCGCTTCAAAGGAAGCGGAGCCTTTTACCGTAAAGCCCCTTTGTGCGGCTTCGCGCATGGCGGCAAGCACGGCAATCGAGCCGGAGAGTTTGAGCGCACAGGAATAATCCACCGTGAGGGATGCCGCAACCTTCTCAATCGAGCGCGTAGTGAGCGCAACAACCCCCGCAAGCAGGAAGTTCCACGGGACGAAGCGACTGGCAAGGCGTTCCATCCTGAACTGTGTAGAGCCCTTGCGCGATTCCGATTGCTCTACGAGTGAGATGATCGACTGCAACTTGGACATCTCTGAGCGAGCGCGAACTCGTACGAAGAGCTCCCCTTCTTCGACTGCCGTGCCCGCAAAAACGTCGTCTCCGATACTACGAACCACCGGGAGCGGTTCACCGGTCAAAGTTGCCTGGTTGACTTCCGCTTCACCCTTTACGACAACACCATCAACCGGAATCGAGGAGCCGGTGCGTATGACGACGATGTCACCCTCAACAATCTCATGGGCGTCGACAAGAACTTCGGCAGCGGCAATCCCATCGCCGCGGCCGCTCTCGACACACCAGACCCGTTCTGTGACCTTGAGCAACGACTGGATGAGTTCTGTCTTGGAGTGGTCACGTGCCTGTTCCTCAATCATCTCACTGAGCCTGAGAAGGAACATCGTGGAGGATGCCGTGCTGAAGTCCTTCTGCACGAGCGACACCCCAACGGCAGATGCATCAAGCATCGCCACATCCAACTGCCTGTGGCTCAGCGAGCGCAACCCAGCCCTGAAGAAGGACAGAGCATTTTTAAGAGTGAGCAGGTTACGAGGAACAGCCGGTAACAAAAATGACTTCGCCAGATGCCGTAACACCAGGTGAACAAGCGGCTCCCACAAAGGAGCTGCCCAAGGTGCAAGCAACGCGGATTCGCTCAGCTCGTGACCTTGCACCTCCTCAATCCCAAGCTTGTCGAGAAAATCAAACACGACCTGTTCGGGCGTTGTTTCCGGGTAGGTCAAGGCGATAGCCCCGCTCCGCCGGTAGACCACGCAGGCATCCACGAGGCCGCTCATCAGTATGATGTCCTCTAAACACTGCGTGTCATGTGCCGGAATGGAGCCTCCAAGGCTTACCCGGAGACGTCCGGGAATCCGGTGTTCAATGGTGTAGTGCAACGGAAAACTGCCTTTGCCCGTCGCAGATGTCTATGCCGTTGCGGCTGAGCCGCGCTTTGCTTTGGATCTGGATTTTGGCGGTGCAGGGGTCGATACAGGAGCCGCCGCGGCTTTCTCTGCAGCCTTCTGCTGGGCATTAACATAGTTGGCTTCGGCCACGATGTCATCGAGGTTGCTCTTGGCCTGCTCCACAAGCTCTTCACCGGCTGACTTCGCCTGAAGCCCTTTCACGAGGGCAGAGACATAAAGATCCTTGGCGGGCTTGCTGGTAGCAGCCCTCACGCCAAGTGTGCCCAAGAGAAAACCAAGCCCCACCAATAACCCATTGCTTTTGATGCTCATACGCCATCATCTCCCTTAAGTTAGCTAATGCTAACTTATATGATAAAGCAAGCTCAAAGCGTTGTAAATGGGCAATTTAGCAGCTTTGTCGCGTTGGAGGGGCTGTCTTTAGCAGATTTTGTCAGCTGCATCAGCCTTCCTTATCCCCTAGGGTGGGCGCGTTTGTGGGTGTCTTTGAGGTGCTTGATTGAGAGATGGGTGTATATCTGGGTTGTCGACAGGCTTGCGTGGCCGAGCATTTCCTGCACGGAGCGGAGGTCGGCACCGTTTTCCAGCAGGTCGGTGGCAAAGGTGTGCCTGATGCCATGGGGAGAGAGCGACTCGTCGAGCCCTGCCTGTTGGATGACGGACTTGAAGACCTTGCGGAGCATGTCGGCGCTCATGGCGTTGCCGCGCGTTGAGATGAACAACGCGCTGGTGGGCGACTTTGCCTTTTCCAGCAGCTTGGGGCGCACTGTCTCAAGATAGCTCTGCAAGGTGTCCAGAGCCAGCGGGTGCAGAGGGACGATGCGTTGTTTGGAGCCCTTGCCAAAAAGCGTGACCTGCATCTGCCTGAAGTCAAGATCCGTCACCTTCAGCGCCGCCACCTCTGCAATACGGGCACCACTTGCGTAGAGAAGCTCGATGAACGCCTGATTGCGCAATCCTTCCGGAGTTGTGGTGTCGCTCACTGACAGGAGCTGTTTGATGGCTCCCTCTTCAAGCACTGACGGAAGGCTCCTGGGCTGTCGGGGACCAGAAACGACGGTCAGGGGGTCTGACGGTAGCTCCCCACTCTCGACGAGCCAGCTGAAGAAGGTCTTTATCGCGGAGAGTCTCCGGTTGATGGTTCTGCGGCTCTTGTGCTGCCGGTCGAGCTCACCGAGGTAGGAGCGCATCGTGCGATGATCCACATCTTCCAGCACAAACCTCTCGTTGCTGAGCCACGCGGCAAAGTCGTCGAGGTCGATACCATAGGCGCGAATGGTGTGCGCTGATAGATTGCGTTCGACACGCAGCATGACAAGGAAGCGCTCCTTCTGCCCGTTGAGCTTGGGGTCTGGGCTGCCGGTGTCAGACGTTAGACTGGAGCCGCTGGAATTGGAGCCAGGATCAAGACTAGGGTTGGGTCTTGCGGCTGGACGGTTGGGGCTTGGGTCTGGGTTATTGTTCGAACTCATTGCAGGCTCGGCATTTCATAGGCGGGAACGAAGCTGAGATGCCCCTGTTGCGCACGGAAGTCTTCCATTGCATGAAGCGCCCGCTTGCTGTAGGCGGCATAACGCTCCCGCTTCCGCTTTATGGGTGGGTCAAGTGGCGCCATGATGCCGTAATTCACATGCAGGGGTTGATAGTCCGTAACCGTGGGGTCGGTGGCGTAGGCCAAAAGGGCACCGAGCACACCTTCCTTAGGCAGGCGCGGCGGTTCTTTGCCCAGGAGTTGCGCATAGGTGCACAGGGCGGCAAACAGCCCCGTGCCTATCGCCTCGACATAACCCTCGGTTCCTGTTATCTGTCCGGCAAAACGTATCTGTGTATCTGCACGTAGGGCAAGACTGCGGTCGAGTACCTGCGGCGCGTCGATGAAGGTGTTTCTGTGCATGACGCCATAACGTGCAAAAACAGCGTGCTCCAACCCGGGTATCATACGGAATACGCGCTGCTGCTCGCTGAAGCTCAGATTGGTCTGAAAGCCGACGAGGTTGTATGCGGTGCCCGCTTTGTTCTCGGGTCTCAGTTGCACCACCGCCCACGGACGCCTGCCGGTCTTAGGCTCAGTCAGTCCAATTGGCTTGAGTGCCCCATACCTGAGGGTGTCAAGACCGCAGCGCGCAACTTCTTCAACCGGCTGGCACGCCTGGAACAGGTCTGCACCTTCAAACTCCTTCAAGATGACGCGCTGGGCGCTGGTCAACTCGTGTATGAAGGCCTCATAGTGCTCCTGGGTCATCGGCGCGTTGAGGTAATCTGCGCCAGACTTATCGTAGCGGGACTGCGCGAAGAGCCGCTCGCGGTCAAGCGAGTCCGCCTCAACGATAGGGGCGGCGGCATCAAAGAAGGCGAGACGCTCCTGCCCGATGAGTGCTGTCAGGTTATCGGCCAGCGCATCTGAGGTGAGCGGGCCGGTTGCGATGATCACGGGAGTTCCGCCTGCACGTATCCCCTCGATATCCGTAAGTTCCTCGTTGTGCACCTCGATGCCGGGGTGCGTACTCAGGCGTTGGCTCACGAGTGCGCTGAATGTCTCACGATCCACCGCAAGCGCCCCGCCCGCGGGCACGCGGCTCTCAAGCGCACAGGCAAGCACGAAGGAGCCGAGGACTGCCAGCTCATGTTTGAGCGTACCGGCGGCAGTGGCGGCGTCAAGGCTCTTGAGGGAGTTGGAACACACGAGTTCTGCAAAGGCACCCGTGTGATGTGCGGGCGTGGTCTTTTTAGGACGCATCTCATACAGATGCACAAAGACGCCCCGTTCTGCCAGCTGCCAGGCAGCTTCTGAGCCTGCAAGCCCTGCTCCGACGACGATTACTTTGTGTTGCACGCTCACACTTCCTTCTTACGTAATCATGGATGACATTCATGGGTGGCTCAGGAGAGCCGTCAAGGTGCTCTCGCTCAAGGCATAGCGACCGTCGCGCAAGCGAATCACTATGCCTGTAAGCTCAAGTGACGAGAGATAGCGTATCACCTCAACGACATCCCTGCCACACACCCCGACCATTCCTTCGGCACACGTGGGCGTTTGGGCAAGCAGATGACAGACCTCTCTTTGCAGCCTGCCGTCTGCGTCAGAACGAGCAGCGGCACCCGCACTACCCTGCGGGGGCAGCGTTGTTGCCACTACACCAAAGATGCGTAGCAGTGCCTCATCAAAAGCCCCATCATCGATGATGGGGATGGCTCCCTGTGCGATAAGGTGATTCGAGCCTTGGGACTCCCGGGCGAAGATCGAGCCGGGAACCGCAAGTACTTCCTTGCCTTGCGCCAAAGTGTCATCGGCGGTCGAGAATGTACCGCTTGGAAGCCCGGCTTCAACGATGAGCGTCGCCTGCGCGAGCCCCGCGATAAGACGGTTGCGCAAACGGAAGCTCCACTTGCTTGGCGAGGAGCCCCAGGGTGCTTCTGACAATATCGCTCCCCCGCCCACCACAACCTGCTCGAAGAGTCCGCCTGCTCGCGCAGGGTAGACAATGTCTGCACCACAACCAAGCACGACAACCGTCAGACCTCCTCCCTCAAGTGCTCCGCGATGCGCGGCTTGGTCACATCCGATGGCACCGCCTGACACGATGACCAACCCCCTCTGAGCCGCCCGCCGTGCAAAGCGTCGCGCAAGACTGAGTCCATAGGGCGTCGCCTTCCGTGCCCCTACGATTGCCAGCGCAGGAAGGGTGGGCACGCGGGCATCCCCAACGATGTAAACGCGCTTTGGCGGCTGCACCACCAGATGCAGGTTCTCGGGAAACCCTCTCTCGTCAGAGGCGAGCACGCAAGAGGGAAAGCGAGTCTTAGGTGTCTGCGGCTGCGGTGGTGCTGTCTGCGCCTGTGCCGAGGTCGGCGTCGTCGGCACTATCGGCACCTGTGGCTGCATCGTCTCAGACATCGCTACGCTCACGCTGTTCATCCTTCAAACCCGTTTGTCCGATAGGTCACGCTCTCAAAAAGATGTTCGCGGGTGACCTTCTCACTCTCTTCCATATCTGCAATGGTGCGCGAGACGGCAAGCGCACTCATGATACCCCTGCCACTCAGCTGAAAGCGGTCGGCCATTACCTCAAGATAGGATTGCTCCTTTGCGTCGAGTTTGCACGAAGCGAGCAACGCGGCTCCTGAGCCTTTGTTTGCTGCAAGGGTGCCCTCAGGCTCTTTGTGTGCAGATACACGCACTGCCCCGCGCCGAGTGGCACGGAGCCTGTCCTCTTTGGTCTGACGCCAGGAGGCGTAGGCCCGCGCCTGCGTGACGCCCTCCTTCAGCTGCGCCGATGAGGTTCCCGTGCCTGTGCTGAGCACCTTTGCAGCCTCACTACGACGCACATCGACTATGAGGTTGATACGATCCATAAGTGGCCCGCCTACACGCCCCTGATAGCGGCCTATCTGTGTTGGCGTACAGGTGCATGCCTTCTTCGGATCACCGAAGTAGCCGCAGGAGCAGGGGTTTGCCGCTGCGATGAGCATGAAACGTGCGGGAAAGGTGACGGTACCGCCCGCCCGCGCCAGTGAGACGGTTCCCTGCTCCATCGGTTGACGCAGCAACTGCAGAACTGATGACCCAAACTCAGGAAGCTCGTCTAAGAAGAGTACGCCATTGTGCGCAAGCGATACCTCGCCGGGTGCTGTTGGTGTGCCGCCGCCAATAAGTCCAGCACGCGATGCGCCGTGATGCGGCGAGCGGAACGGTCGCTCTCCTTGCAGCAGACGCTCAAAGGGGAGCCCGGCGACCGAATGGATCATTGCGCTTTCAATACGGTCGTCTTTGCTGAGCGGTGGCAGGATGGATGGCAAACGCGCCGCCATCATACTCTTGCCTGAGCCAGGAGGCCCTATCATCAAAAGCCCATGCGAGCCCGCTGCGGCTATCTGAAGCGCACGCTTCGCAAGATCGTTGCCTGCGATGTCGGAATAATCGTTTATCGTGCCCTTATCCGTAGCGCACACACGCTCAGGAGAGGTGAAAACCTCATCACGGAGATCGGAAAGCTGCGCCAAGCAGACGTGGTCATGACCCTCCTGTGCATAAACCCCCGCCACGGTCGGCCCGGTCATGAGTCCACATCCCTGATCGTGAGCAAGCTTCTCAAACGCGAGCTGTCCGGAGGCAGGTTTTACGCTCCCGTCGAGTGAAAGCTCGCCCACGCAGAGACGATCCCCTATCGTTTCGGCGGATATCTGACCTGTGGCCAGCAGATACGCCACCGCGATGGGCAAGTCAAAGCCAGAACCAACTTTCTTAAGTGAGCTCGGCGCAAGGTTGACGACGACATAACGATTACTTATTTCGAACCCGGTGGATTTGAGCGCCTGACGCACCCGCATCTTTGCTTCCTGTATCGCCATATCGGGCATGCCGACGATAGCGATGCCGGGGATACCAAACCCAACGCTGACCTCAACCGTTACCGGCAGTGCGTCAACCCCGTGAATTGTCGCAGTTCTGACAAAGCCGATATTCCCACGATCCTCGCGCACGTCTCACTCACAACAGAACGCATCGCGATGGTGGCGCACGAACGCACGCCCCTCGTCGATGACAGACAGGGCGATAACATCGAATCGCACCCGGGATGAAGGTAGGCTGTGCGTCGCGAGGTAGTGCAAGGCTATCCCCTCATAGCGCTTGCGTTTCTCGGGCGTCACCGCTTCTTCGGGTAAGCCTGCCGCAGCAGACCGTCGCGTCTTAACCTCAATGAACACGAGATCCTCATCTTCACAGGCTATGATGTCCGCCTCACCAGCCTTGCACCGCCAATTCCGCTCGAGTATCCGTACGCCCTGGCGCTCAAGATAATGACAGGCGTAACCCTCCCCCCGTTGCCCCAGCTGCTTCTGTTCCTTTGTCATACCGTGCCTCCTCTGTTTTGTTAGAGCACAGTCTCACGCAAGGCTCCGACAACAGACCGAATGGCCGCTGAAAGAAATCGGACGCCGAACCGACAGAAGTCTGACACATGCCTGACTGCGCCTTGAATCGCGAGATGAGGAGACTGGGGGAGATGTTTCGCTTTTTTGTGGGGGGCGCAAAAAAGATTGAGGGATGATGAGGGTTTAACCGCAAACGGTAGATATATGGAGATGAACGGTTGATTGGAGAGCGCTCGGTAACGTGCCTTGCGCGTATGATTGAACTAGAACAGGCTCTGTTGCAGGAAGTTGTGGCAGAAGGTTTTGCGGTGGACGGGAGAGAGACCCAGGGTCTGGATTGCTTTGATGTGCTCAGGCGATGCGTAGCCCTTGTTCTGCGCCAAGCCATACCCGGGATACTGCGCATCGAGCTTTACCATGAGCGCATCGCGTGTGACCTTTGCGACGATGGATGCGGCGGCAATGGAGGCGACCTTTGCGTCGCCTTTGATGATGTTGCGTTCCCGAGGATGTATCCCTAGGGGGTTCCCGTCGATGAGCACGGCATCGGGATCACGCTCAAGCTCAAGACCTCCCAGCGCGGACGAGAACGCCCGGCGCAGACAAGCCGCCATCCCTGCGGCGTCGATATCCTCAGGCGCTATGTGGGCGAGATTCCACGCGCTGGCAACAGCCTTGATCTCCCCACAAAGTGCTTCGCGCTTCTTTGCTGTGAGTCGCTTGGAGTCATCAAGACCACGTATCTGCGGTTGCGCCGGGAGCACGACGGCACAAACCGTCAAAGAGCCCGCCACCGGACCTCTCCCCACCTCGTCGAGCCCGACGACGATGGCTGTGGCACCAAAAGAAAGCTGCTCTCGATAGAGAGCAGCTGTACGCTCGGTTTCATCCGTTGACGCGCGGGGTACCATAGGGCATGCCTGCCGATCCCCGGTAGGCTAAAAGCCCTTTTCGCGGAGACGGGCGGCCTTACCAATCTTGTTGCGCAGGAAGTAGAGCTTGGCGCGACGGACGGCTCCATGGCGCAGAACCTCGATCTTATCGATCTTGGGAGAATGCACGGGAAAGGTACGCTCTACGCCGATGCCTGAAGAGAGTTTGCGCACCGTGAAGGTCTCACGATTACTGGCGCCATGACGACGGATGACGTCACCCTCAAAAACCTGAATGCGCTCCTTGTTGCCCTCGATGATGCGGTAGTGCACCTTGACACGGTCGCCAACGATGAAGGGGGGGAGGTTCTCTTTTATCTGTTGCTGCTCAATCGCGCGGATGATGTCCATTGTCCTAGTCCCTCTTTGTGTCTGCTGTCGAATTGCGGTTCAGGCGCCAAAAGGCGCAAACGGAAATTATAGGGCAAAGTGCCTGCGTTAGGCAAGCAATTTTGCAACTTCGACTGCGGTTTCCTTCAAAAAAGTCTCCGTATCGACCTTTTGTTTGTCTGCCAGCGTCGAAAGCGCGAAAAGATCCCCGGTCATTATCCCCTTTTCGATGGTTCCGAGCGCTGCCTGTTCAAGCGCGGTGGCAAAGGACACGAGGTCGTGCAAGCCGTCAAGCTCACCGCGCTTGCGCAGGGCTCCTGTCCAGGCAAATATTGTGGCGACCGGGTTGGTTGATGTCTGCTCCCCCGCAAGATAGCGGTAGTAGTGGCGTTGCACGGTACCATGTGCCGCCTCGTACTCGTACGCACCGTGTGGAGAGACAAGCACGCTGGTCATCATGGCAAGCGAGCCGAAGGCCGTGGCCACCATGTCACTCATCACGTCGCCGTCGTAATTCTTGCACGCCCAGATAAAGCCGCCTTCAGAACGGATAACACGCGC
>JAITOC010000104.1 GCA_031290175.1 Coriobacteriales bacterium
CCAGTCGCCGCGCTGGTGTCTTGCTGTACCACCGCGAAGCCCTTCTTTTTGTAGTGCGCCACGAGTTTGTCCGCATAGGCCTCAAGACAAAGCGGCAGCCCTTCGCGATCGCAGCGCTCGATAAGCGGGTCGAACAGCAGGTCAAAGGCATTGGTTCCCCGATAATGAGGGCTCACCGCGACCGCAAGGATGAAGGCGTACCCCTGTGGGTAGCGCCCGCTGCACCAGGAGTCATCGTCGGTGTCAAAGAGGCTTGCAAGACGCTCGCTGAGCAACGCACGCTCCCGCTCCGTGAGCCCCGTGCACCCCACCTCGAACGACTCCTTTCCGATCCGCGCAGATTCCTCCTGAGAGACAGTCGCGCTGGTACTGCAGAGCGCAAGCCCCGCCAAGTCGTCCAACACGAAGGCGCACGCATGGTGCGCAAACTCCCTGAGGTCATTGCGGCACGAAGCCCACAGGTAGGCATCGCAACTTGCAGGATCGTCCAGCACGTCGAGCAAGGTCGCGGTCCAGGGTTCCTTGGTAAAGCATCGGGCAAAGAGCTCCGCATAGGCGTCGATTTCGTCAGGCCTGAGAAGACGGGCAGGTTGGGTGAGGTGGCTTGAGGGCAACACGCTGTTCTCCGTTTTAGAATCGGTTCTGACCTTGGCGTCAGCTTAAACTGACATTGTACTACCAAGGCGTAAGATCCAGCCCCGGCTCAAGGCTCAATATGAAACGCGTGACCAGGCGCACGGTCTTCTCCACATCGTCAAGGTCAAGCACCTCAAAGGGCGTATGCATGTAGCGGGTGGGCACCGAGATCAGGGCGGTCGCCTTGCCGCCTTTTGTCAGCTGCAACGTGTTGGCATCGGTGGGCGTGGCACAGGGGATGGCTCGCACCTGGTAGGGTATCTGCTCTTTGGCGGCAGTGGCAACAAGCAGCTTGAACAGCACAGGACTGATGTTCGCCCCCCGGGCGATATGAGGCCCCTTACCCAGGGAGAAGTCGCCAAAGCGGCGTTTGTCGACGCTGGGGTAGTCGGTTGCCACCCCTGTTTCAAAGGCGATGGCTATCTGAGGATTCTGGCTGTATCCTGAGGCAACTGCACCGCGTAGCCCAATCTCTTCCTGAACCGTACCTGCCACGATAACATCGCCCGCTGCGCCGCCTGCCGCTTTAACCTCCTCAAGCACGCGTACGGCAACCCAAGCTCCTACCTTGTTGTCAAATGCCTGAGCAGCAACCCTTGAGCCGCCGAGTACTGTGAACTTCGACACAAAGGTGATAGGGTCACCAATGGCGATGCGCTCCTTTGCCTGCACGACGCCAAAGCCCACATCGATGAAGAGCTTGTGGTAGGGCGTGACTTTGAGGTATTCGTCTGAATGTGGGTCAAGGCCGTGGATCGGGTTGCGTCCCACCACACCGCGCACGGGGCCACGGGTCGTGTGGATGTCGAGCTCGGTGCCGGGCAGCACGCCGGGGTCGAGACCCCCAATCTCGGTGAAGGCGATAAACCCCTCATCGTCGATATGTGTGACGATATACCCCACCTGATCGATGTGCCCCGCCAACAGCACCGACACCCCCTCTGGGTGGGTGCCGCACAGGATGCCGTGGACGCTTCCGAGCACATCCGTCTTAACTGTGTTGGCGCTGAGGGCAAGCCGCTCTCTCAGGAGTTGAGCCGCCGGCTGTTCGTAGCCGGAAGGCGATGGAGCCTGGGTAAGTGCCACCAGGAACGCAAGGTCGTGTTCGCCGATCGTCATGAGCGCTCCTTCCGGTTTGCAAGCGTGGGGGTAAAATCGGTTGCGGGGTCGAGATCCAGAATAAAGCGAGTTAAAAGCTGCACGGTGCGGTCGAGATCCTTGAGGTCGATCACCTCGACGGGCGTGTGCATGTAGCGCAGCGGCACGCTTACGAGCGCTGTGGGCTTACCGCCCTTGATGAGTTGGATAACAGATGCGTCGGTGCCGTCTGCAAAGGGCATGGCCGCGACCTGATACGGGACGTCCTCCTTCTTTGCCGCAGCAACCAGAAGGTCAAAGAGCACAGGGTTGACGTTGGGACCACGCGCGATGATGGGTCCTTGGCCAAGTTTGAAGTCCCGCCCGAACTTCTTGTCTGCAAAGGGATGATCCTGGGTGCCGCCCACTTCAAGCGTTATTGAGAGGTCGGGGTCAATCGCATAGGCAGAGGTCTGACCACCGCGATAACATATCTCTTCCTGCACGGTGCCAACCGCCCATACGTCGCCTGCTGCTCCCCCTGCTGCCTTGACTTCCTCAAGCACCCGAGCGGTCAGCCAGGCACCCACCTTGTCATCGAATGCCTGCGCATAGGCAAGTCCGTCGCCAAACTCGGTAAAGCGCGTACCGTAAACCACGGGGTCACCAATCGCGATACGTCTGCGTGCCTCATCACCGTCCAGCCCCACGTCAAGGAACAACTCATGCAACGGGATGGTCTTGGGATACGCCTCCTCCTCGTACTCATAGATGTGTACCGGCTTGCGACCGATAACGCCATACAGCAGGCCGGATGCGGTGTGTACCTCAAGACGCTTACCCGGCAGCACTGCAGGGTCGATGTCTCCCACCGGGACAAGGTTCAAAAACCCCTCCTCGCTGATGTAGGCCACCTGAAACCCTACCTGATCGATGTGACCAGCCAGGAGCACAGAGAGTCCGTCTGCCTGTCTGCCTTTGAGAAGTGCGTGGACGCTTCCCAGGACGCTAGTCTCCAAGGTGTCAGCAGTGGGACGGAGGTGCTCGCGAAAGACCCGCGCGGCAGCCTCCTCGTAACCAGAGGGCGACAGAGCCTCTGTGAGGGCAGCCAGGAAATCAAGTTCACGCACCGACATTGTCTTCTCCTTCAGTCAAGCGAGTGGTCGAGAGGACGACGTCTACAATATTACTAAACTTATATGTTTTGTCAAGTTACTCACTCAAGAGGGGGTGGGAGGTGTTGCCAGGACGTTGCTGTTCACAGGGTCAGTAACACCAGGTCTGTTTGGCGCTGGTATCACGCGCGTTTGATATATTTGGTGTTTCTTGATGAACCAACCTTCTTGATCTGACCGGCTTTTACCATTGCGCCGAGCACAGCCTCTATGGTCGTGGGGCTTACGTCTGGCAGGAGGGCGGCAATCTCCTTTTTGGAGATGGGTAGGACGCTGTTGGTGACCGTGGCTTCTATGCGCTGCTTCTTGGTGACCTTTCTGCTCTGGACGATAGCAAACCGCTTATCGAGCTCTTTATAGCACCTGAGCAGCGTTGTTATGAAACTTTCGATGAAGGGAGAATACGAGTTCTCGCCTTCGTGCCAGCCCACCGACGAAGCCTTCAGGGCGGCATAATAGCTGGATTTCGATACATTAATCTGTTCCTCAAAGGAGATATACCTGCCTGCATCGAGCCCGTTCTTGTAGAGCAGCAACAACGAAAGCAGGCGTGACATCCTGCCGTTGCCATCGGAGAAGGGATGGATGCAGAGGAAGTCAAGGACGAAGCAGGGAATGAGCAGCAATTGGTTTATTTGGGAGTCGTTTCTTGCCTCCCGATACGCAAGCTCGAGCTGCTCCATGGTTTCTGCTACCTCGGACGCGGGGGTTGGCGAGAAGCGGAGGTGCCGGATACCGGAGGGGTCTATCTCGATGATGGCGTTGTCGGTCTGCTTGTATATGCCCCCGTTTACCGGGGCATAGGAAAGCATGAGCTCATGGAGGTACAGGATGTCTCGTTGCCGCAGATCCAACTGGGCATACTCGTTGTGGACGAGGCGCAGGGCATCGCGATACCCGGCGATTTCCGCCTCGTTATGGTTGAGCGGTGCGCTGTCCTGATTGACGATGGCATTGATACGCTCGTCGCTCGTAACGATGCCTTCGATGGCATTCGACCCCTTGACGGACTGCACCTTTGCGATGCGCTCAAGGCTCGTGAAGATGTCAACGTGATTCTGCTTGCGCTGCCGCTCCAACACCTTGAGCTCGCTGATAGCGTTGGTGATGTTGATGAAGCCCGCAGGCAGAAGCCCGCTTTTCAGAAATGAGTAATCAAACGTCCGCACGGCTCCTCCTTAGATTGCTGCATATAGTTTAACATACTATGTGCAGCAACTTGCCCAGTATCTGCATATAAATGCAGATAGTTTATGCAGATACTGGGCAAGCCAGTTAGAACGGAAATCCGACCACCTGTGTCGTCTCTCGCATCGCCGTTGCTCCTTGAAGCACTTGTGGCATGGGAGACCTTATGTTTCTGGGAACCCGACATATTCGTAAAATCCGAGAATATAAAGCGCCATAGGGATTGAGGCATCTTTGCCCTTTGCCAACTCTAAGAGCTCATCCATCACCGTGTCATGGGGAGCCGTCACATCAGGTACGTTCTTTAGTACATATTCGATTGTATCGGGCAGGGCAACGCAGATTTTGAAAAAAGCGTTAGGGTCGCCAGTCACCAACTCATAGAATCTATCAAGACTGATACGGCGGATGAGCTTATGGCCTTGCTTAACTTTATCGACGGTCACATCCCATTGGCTGTTTTGAGAGTGCTTGGCAATAGCCTCTACGAGCAGGCAGGCACAGTCATCGTCTTTCAGGAGTTGGCCTTGCATCTTGATATAGGTCTTCCCTGCCGAAGCCGAGTTCATCGTATTGTGCTTGTTCTTCATCTCGACATAGACAGTCGATACGTGAAGACCGTTTTGGACATCTATGCCACCCTCGGGCTTGAATATGACATCCCACCCTTGCCGCGGAACCTCGCAGTCTGCAATATAGCTGAATATTTTCTGATGGAAATAACCTATGCTATTATTGTTGGACTTATCTCGCTGGCGGAATGTCTCACTTTTGATTACTTCTTCCCAGCTAAACCCATAGACAAACCTGTCGAATATCAGTTTGATTGGGTCGACTCTATTGTTGTTGAACTTCTTGATA
>JAITOC010000127.1 GCA_031290175.1 Coriobacteriales bacterium
CCCAACAACACGAGTGCGTCAAAGTAGGGCTCGCAGCGCTTGGAGTTTGTCTTGAAACCCACCGGCAGACCGCTCTGCGCATCGAGGTTAAGGTAGCTGTAATAGGATTTGTCGCGGTACTGCTCGATGGTTTCGTACGCAGAGGGTGCCTGAGCGTCGAAGGTCGCCCAATCCCAGTCGTCTTTGCCATAGTAGTTCTTGCCTACCATATGCCCCACGAAGTCCTTGTACTCCTCATAGGTACGCCAGTAGGTGCCGTAGTATTCGCCCGCGATCTCGGGGTCGAAGGACTGCTTGAAGCGCTCGTGACCACGCTCTGCCAGAGCCTGGGCAAGCCATGACCAGCACATGCATTCGTCCACTGCCTCGTAGAGCTGGGTAACACTGCGACGGATGCCGTAGGTGTTGAGACGATCCTGGGCGTAGGAGGTCTCCAGCCACTCGCAGGTAGGCAGCAGGTAATCAGCCAAATCCACGCTGGTGGTGGTGGGGTACATGAACATATGCACGTTGAGTACTGTGGTCTTCATCACCTCTGCAAAACGTGTGGCATTGCCGATCATCGCCAGCTTGTTGCCGCTGCGCTCCAGCCAGATGCGTGGGCGATAGGGCTGGCCGGTCTCCACAGCATCCAACACAGCGGGGATCTGCGAGGCCAGCCAGTGGCCCAGACCCTTATGCTCCTTGTAGCCAAGACGGGCGTGCGCCTCCTCATCCGGCATTTGCAGCGGATGGGGAAAATGCAAACCAAAGGGCATGACCGCGTAATTGCAGGGATCAACGGCACAGGGGCGATTCTGGACGATGGCACCCGGGGTCTGGATATTGCCCATGAGGATGTCGATGACGGTCGTACCCTGTGCGGCTTGCGCCGAAGTGCGATGTTGGTCGGTAGCAACTCCGAGCGTGATGCCGGCATGCGGGCTTTCGGCGATGAAGATGTCGAGGCCTCGCTTGATGTCATCGGCATCGATCCAACAGAGCTCGGCTGCCTTCTCCAAACTCCACTCGGCAACCTGCTCTTTGAGGATGGTGAACGCCGTGCGTGCCGTGCCGCCCTCAACCGCGAACTCCCCTTCTAGCTCAGGGTCAAGCGTCTCGTCGAAGGGATAGGGCAGAGCCTTCAAGCCGCCGGTCTTCTTGTCCCAGACCACATACTCATCGGCAGCCCCCAGGCCGAGGTCGGCCGCGCGGTAGGTGAGCTTCGTCTTTTCATTGACGAGGAACGGGAGGTTCGTCCATTTCAAGACGAACTCCCTGTCGTAGCTCTCGTTGGTAATGATGTAGTTGATCCATGCCAGCATCAGAGCGACATCGGTGCCCGGGCGTATGGGCAGCCAAACATCGGCACGGGCGGCGTCTGGGGTCAGGCGCGGGTCGATGACGACCGTCTTCATGCCCATCTCGCGCAGCTCAGTGACCGCACGGCCGGTAGAGGCGATACCGTGGTAGCTCGGAGCGACACCCCACATCACGTAGCATTTGGTGGGGTGATCCGGCAAGTAGACCTCGGTTACCGGGCCGTCGGCAAGCGACGTGTCGGCTGTGCCGTTCATCGCCGACTGCATATGGTTACGCGGCAGATAGCATTGGGCGCACCCTGGCTCAAAGAAGTTGCCACCACCCCAGACACCAAGAAAGCGTGCCGGCGAGAAGAACTGTGGGTTACCGCCGCCGCCCGTCGAGCAGACGAGGCTCTTGGGGCCTTCCTTCTGGTAATACTCCCAAAGCACGTCGGCGATCTCGTTTATGGCCTGCTCCCAGGAGATGCGCTCCCAGTTGTTGGTGCCGCGCTCCCCCACCCGCTTCATGGGGTACTTCAGGCGGCAGGGGTTGTAAAGCGCCTGGATGCCCGAGAGCCCCTTGCCACAGAGGGCTCCTTGGTTCATCGGGTCGGCCGGATCGCCCTCAAGCTTGACGACCCTGCCGTTTTGTACATGGGCGATGACGCCGCAGTTGTTCAAACAGGCTCGGCACATCGTCTGGATTTTCTGCACGCTGTCCTGTCCGGCAGCAAGCGCCGGCTCTGCGTCGACAAAGTTGCCGACAGCCGAACTGGCGACCAACGCCGCCGCCCCGGTTAAGGCGCTGAGCTTGACGAAACCGCGTCTTGTCAAGTCGTTAGATGTCACGTCTCCTCCTCTTTCTCCTTCGCTCATTATTCGATAGTAAAAGGTACTGTCGTCGTATCGGTCGCTTCGCTTTTCGCATACGACCCACCGTGCTCAGGTGCTCAGGTTTGCTGGCTTATCACCGCCTCTCCGGCCTCGGTGACCCTCCATGCTTGACCCCAGATGATTCCTCCAGCCGTTTCAAGTGCATCGAGAAAATACTGTGGGTGCCGCTTTGCATGAGAATCACCGACCTTGGCATCCTCGGAGTTGAGGGCATCTACAAGCTCCTCCAACTCAAAGCGCGTGCAGCCTGCCTTCTCTTTGCAGCTTTGCAGGATGTTCAGATAGATATTCCTGAGCGAGGGTTCACGCTCCAGGAGCTCAGTCAGTTGGTTCTGACTGGCATAGCTTGCCAGGAGTTCAATGCCTGTCTCGGTTATGGTTATAAGACGCTCGACTCGTGCCTCAGCGTCAATGGCACCGTCGGATTGCAGAGCCTGAAAGCCGTGCCCGTAGGGCTCGCCGTCCACCAATACGGTCTCATTGAGAGCGCCGTTGCGGATGAGCACATCCACAAGTACGGGAATCGACTGGAACAAGTTCTGACCGATGAGAGCCTGCGTGGCTGCAGCTTCAATCGATTGCCGCAGCATGGTCGGTTGTTCTTGGGCGATTCTCAGCACGGCCAGAGCGGGTTGCCTCAAGAGAGGGTTGTGCTCAAGAAGCCTGACTGACTTCTCATTCTTATCCTGTGCGGCATGGCCATTGTTCACATCCTGCATGACTTCTCCTCATCTCCTTCTTATCGCCTAACTTAGGGAATGATGAAGAACCCGTCATGCTCAAAAAGTGATATTTAATTGCCAAC
>JAITOC010000128.1 GCA_031290175.1 Coriobacteriales bacterium
GCAGAAGCCCTCAGCGCTCTTTACGGCATCGAGGTCAACCGCTATTTCGTGGGCGAGACAAGGGAGATCCCCGTATGTGTTCCAGAAGGCAAGAGGAAGTGATGTTATGAAGCAGTTCAGACTTCTTGAAGCGAAACAAAAAGTGGAGCAAAAGGAGCGTTCTTTTGCGCTATTGCTCGCAGCAGCGCTCATCTGTGTGGCGGCGCTCTTATGTGCAGTGCCCACCCCAGCGTTTGCAGGCGACGGCATCACCGTTTACGTTGGCTACGCCGGAGGGCCTTATTACGAGAAGGCCTCGTTTTCAGAAGATGACCTCTATGCCATGAGCGACGGGCAGGTTCACGAATATTCGACCTTCGACGCTGGTGAATCCCTGCGTAAAGGCTTTGGCGAAGGCCCTCGGTTGGATACCGTCTTTACCGGTGCGGGCGTTAACCCCTGGAGTGTCTGGCGCTTCTATTTTGGCACGGAAGACGGCTATGTGAGCGATGACGGCGGCTACGGCTCCGGAGCCTGGTACTGGTCTGAACTATCTGGCCCCCTCTACTACTATGATGACCTCCCTGATTGGTATAACTTTGATAATCATACTTTCACTGACGACGGCTGGGAAGCACTCCAGAATACGCCAAGTGAAACACCTACCATTCTTGCTTTAAGGTCATCGTTTGAGACTGTTAGTTACCGCGATGATATACGCTGGAAGAACTACACGCTCTCATCGGAAAAGGGTTACCGATTGATGTTCGGGCAGACCGATCCGCTCATTGTCAATGCCAAAGACGAAGCACATTCTGTTCAGTCCATCACCTGCATCATGGGCGGGCGCCCCACCATCTCCCTCCCTGTAGACAGGCTTGAGGGCAAGGTGGGCGACACCATTCGCTTCACGCCCGGCGTTACCGCAGACGACGAGCTGGTTGCCAACGAGGCAGCCAAGAACATCATCTGGTGGAGTGATGATCCCAGTGTGGCAAAGGTCGAGGTCAATCGCTCAACCGGCGAGGTCACGATAACGATACTCAAAGAGGGCACCATCAGTCTCCATTACAAGTATGGCAACAGCCCCATCCTTGACTTTGTTGCATCCGGCGACCTGGGGGGCAACGCCACGGGCGCCGGAAGCGGCAATGGTGACGGTGACGGTGACGGTGACGGTGATGGTGATGGTGATGGCGACGGTGACGGCAACGGCAACGATACCGGTGACGGCGATGGTGATGGCAACGGCGGCACCGACGACGGCAACGGCGACGCGGACGATGGTGCCGACGATGGCACGGGCGATAGTACCGATGACAGCACCGACGATGGCACCGATGACGGCAAAGATGACAGCACCGACGACAGCACCGACGACAGCACCAACGACGGCAAAGATGACAGCACGGACGACGACGAGAGCAAGGATGACGATAGCGAGGATGACGAGATAGACGGCATCGATAGCAAAGAAGACGTTATAGACGACGAAACCGACGACACGGACGACCCCGACAGCAAAGACGACACTGCAGACGAAACCGACGACGCGGACGACCCTGAGATCCCCTCAGACGACAGCGACGACGCCTCAGATGAGGGCAACAAGGTCGTGCTTATCAATGAGCCCACCGAGTCTGGCTCGGTGCAGCCCCCACCCGAAGAGAAGAACGCTTCTGAGAACGAGAGCACCCCTGAAGACGAGGCTACAGAATCAGAGCCAGAAGCAGAGCCACCAGAACCAGCTGTTACCTCGTCTCTGCCGCCCGGCATGAAGGTCATCAAGCTCTCCATGTTGAGCGACCTTGAAACCCCCCGAAGCAGCGGCGGCTCAACTGGTGGTGGCTCATCCGGCGGCGGTGGTGGCGGTGCGGCCAGTGTGGCAGGTCTCGAAATCGTGGCCACAGATGACCGCACGGCGATGCTCTACGGCTTTTTGGTAACCGCTTTTCTGGTGCTCGGTGCCCTCCGCCGCTTTGGTTCCTACGAACTAGCCAAAGACCGCATACCCACCAAACGCGCCCACGCTCAGGCAACCTAGAGAAACGATAAGAGGGAGAGACTCGATGGAATCATTCAGTACAACTGCAAGCGAGGCCATGCGCACGATAATTGGTGCCTGCCAAACCCCGGTGGTGGTTCTGCTGCTTGTGGCAGCTGTGTTTGTCTTAGGCTGCATAGGCTCACTCGTGGTGGAGTATTTTACCGAGCACCGCCGCTTCAAGGTGTTCTTGCCAAGACTGGTAGATGAGCTTGAAGCCGCCGGACGCAACTCGCGTGAGGCCATCGAGGGCAGTGGCCTGTTGTTGCGCCAGAAGCAATATCTCATTGAACTCACCTTGCACCCCGAGCTCGATGACATCATGCGCGAATCGTTGGCAGAAGGCTTGGAGTACGGGGAGCAGCGCAGATACGACATCATCACCAAGATAACCGACCTCGCCTCTCGTATCGCCCCCATGCTCGGTCTGCTCGGCACCCTGATACCACTGGGCCCGGGCATCCTCGCACTCTCCACGGGCGATACTGCCACGCTTTCTGCCTCCCTGCTCGTTGCCTTTGACACCACGGCGCTCGGACTCATAATCGCAGGTTTTGCGCTCATCATCTCTGCTATTCGCAAGCGCTGGTACAAGGATTATATGATCTCCTTTGCCGCCGCCATGGAGTGCGTCTTGCTCATGCAATCCAACCCCGGAGGTAGACGATGAAGCGGCGTAAAACGGTCTATTCTGCCGGGCGTAGCAGCGCGGTGATAGATGAGGACGTCAACCCCTTGGAAACGGTGGCAAACCTCTCTGATGTGATGCTCGTTCTGGCCGTTGCCCTGATGCTCGCCTTGGTCTCCTTGATGGGTGTTGACTTAAGCGCCGCAACCGATCTTTCCAATGAAGACCTGCAACCGGTGACAGCTGACCTGAGTGAAGGGCAGAACCAGGAGCAGTTGAGCGGAGACGGCTATGAAGAAGTAGGCGCAGTCTACCGCGACCTTGAAACCGGCGAACTCTACCTGCTGAGCGAGGAATAACATGACTGACCCCAATCCCACACCCCCCAGCCCTACGCCCCCCGACCGCGTGGGCGACCCCTATGCGCTTAAGGATCCCTATGACGAGAAGCGCCCGAAGACAAAACTAACAGGACGCCTGCGCTCAGCCGGCGTCATCGTGGGCTGCGTCGTCGTGCTTGTGGTGTTGGCGGCAGCGGGATTACTCGTCTTTAACACCCTCACCCCGCCCAACATCACCGCCTATGCTGCTGATGGTATCTCCATCTCCGGCTTGTCCGATGAGGATTACATCGTCACGCCCGACCAGCTGATAGGGCTGGACTGCGAGCAAACCTCAGCCAGTGGCTCCGGCTCAGGGCAGTTTGGCGAGTCCAAGGCAGGCAGTGTTGCCGCCTATGGACCCTTCCTTGAGACTTTCTTGCAGTCGCAGGGCTTCTCGCTTTCAGACTTCACGCGCATCAAGGTCTATTGCAAGGATGGCTACAGCGTCATCCTGCGCCCCGATATGTTGGAGGGCGAGCCCATCCTCTCCGTTGCTGACGGCTCAGAAGCGTTGGCGCCCTATCAGCGACCGCTGCGCATGGTCATCCCCGGCGAGACAACCGGCAAATGGGCATTTGGCATTCTGAGGATGGAGTTCGTAAGATGAAAGCTGCAACGCTCACCCGCCGCGCGTTCCTAGGGCTTGTCGCCGCCGGTCTGGCTGCTGGGCTTGCGCCTTTGTTGGCCGGGTGTGGCGTGCAGCGCTCTACTAAGGCGGACGATCTTGAGGCTGACTTTGCCGCAGGCACAGGGGGTGTCAAGGAGTTCATCGACTCAGCCGGGCGCAGGGTTATCCTGCCCACCGAGGTAAAACGTATTTCGCCCTCCGGCTCCTATGCCCAGATCATGCTCTCCACACTGTGCCCGGAGTTGCTCGTGTCCCTCTCCTCGAGCTTCTCCAATTCCCAGGCACATTATCTGGGCGAGGAGCTGCTCGACCTGCCGGTTTTAGGGCGTTACTACGGCAAGAACGCCGACATGAACTACGAGGAGATAATCCACACCGACCCCGACGTGATTATCGACATCGGCGAGGCCAAGGAGAACATCGCATCGGATATGGATGGGTTGCAGAAACAAAGCGGGCTGCCCGTCATCTTCGTAGAGGCCACGCTGCCCAATATGGATCGCGCCTATGCGATGCTCGGCGAGGCGATAGGTATCCCTGCTACCGCCGCGCCTCTGGCAGCCTACGTGCGCGAGGTGCTGGACTTTGCCGAACTGCACCGCGCAGAGGTACAGCAGCGTGACATCCGGGTGCTCTATGGCGCGGGCGAATACGGTCTTGACGTCGTGGAGCGCGGCTCGGTGCACTCCGGGGCGATAGATGCGCTCGGCCTTGAGAACGTGGCGGTGCTGGGCGATACCAACTCCACGCTGGTCTCCATCGAGACGGTGATGAATTGGAAGCCCGATGCCCTGTTGCTCTCTCCTGCCGAGGGCTACTTCAGCGAGATATACGAGGACGAAACCTGGGCATCGATACCAGCAGTTAAAAACCGGCGCGTCTACGAGGTGCCTGCCAAGCCCTACGAATGGCTGAATAAGCCGCCTTCGGTGCAAACCGTCCTTGGACTCCAGTGGCTCGGAAATCTCTTCGTGCCCGACCTCTACGATTTTGACATCGTCGAGACAGCTCAGCGTTTCTATGAGCTGTTTTGGCACTACGACCTCAACGCATCAGAGGCCCGTGAACTCATGGCCGCCTCAACATTTCTAAGTACGCAAGGAGGCAGCAAATGAAACAAGCAGGAGACGGAGGAAGCAGAGGAAGCAGAGGGACGTACCTTTTGCTTCACTCCCCTCATTCTCGAACGTGGAAGATGAAGCAAAAGGCACGTCCCTCTGCTTCCTCTGTCTCCCTCGCCATGCTGGCTCTTCTGCTTGCGCTCTCTCTTGCGGGCTGTGGCGTACAGGAGTCGGCGATGCCTACCAGCTCCGCTACGGCGCTGACTGGCGAGGGTTTTGCGGTGGCAGGGGACTACGCTGAGATACACGCCCTGATCCTCTCCGGTGTGCCCGCTTCTTCCCAGGCACGACCCAGCTCCAAAGCGGATGATGACAAGGCTACGGGCACAGCAAGCACCGCAGCTGCAACCGATGCCGCAGACGCTGCAGATGCCGCCGCCGCCGCAGACACAGACGGTGATGGTGCTGGTTATGCGCCAGAGAGCACAAGCAGCAAGCCGCCCTTGGTGGTGAGCGGCATAACGCAGGAGTCCCACACCGTCAAAGGCGGCGGCTCTGTGTATCAAGGTCAAGACGAGGGGCTCAAGGTCTATGCAGGCAGTGAGGGAGGCGCTGAGCTGCGCTCCATCAACCTCTACGACTACACCAATGTCGGGGGTGAGGTGGTGGGTCTTTTCCTGTACGGCAAAACACTTGCGGTGCTTTTTGCCACCAACGCCGGGGTTCTCTACCCCTCCACCGACTACACGCTCTCTGCCTATGCCGCGCCGCGCTCGCTGGTGCTCTTCTTTGATGTCACCGAGCCCGGTGACCCTTCTTTTGTCAGCGCAATCGGCATCAGCGGCACGCCTTTGGCCGTGCTTGCACAAGGGGGTAACCTCTTTGTTGCAACGTCGCATCCCGCCACTCCCAATGTGGGCACAGACGGCCTTTGGATACTTAACGGCCGCGAGCCGTCCGAAGTCAAGGGTTATGCCTCCTCGCTCACACTCAGGGCAGACAGCCCTCGAGCCTTTGTGCCCGGATACTTTGATGATGGCGAGATAACCCCTCTGCTGCCTTCGCAGCTCTATGTCTCTGCATACGGGGAGCATACCAGTTGGACGGCAGTTGCGAGCTTCTCGCTGGATACTCGCTCCTGCGTCTCGCTTTTTGCGCTGCTGAACCCGGGAGTTGTGCGCCCGAGCGCAACGGCAATCGGGGCGGGCGGATTCGCTTTTGCCTACGAAGCCGAGTATGAGGGATTGGATGCGCTGGTTGTTCTCAGCGTGCCTGTAGTCAATGCACACACCATGCCTGGTCTTGGATCAGTGAGTTGGTCTGAGCGATAGCTTGAGAAGGGATAGAACGGATGCCTGCAAGAAAGCCCTACAGAGCCTGTGCGACATTCACCATAACCGTGCATGGAGCAAGTTACAGGGCTTCGTTTAGCAAGGAACTTGCGCTTTTGCTCGACATCGTCAAAGAGCGCAACTCGATTTCTGCGGCTGCTGAGGTGGCCGGTCTTGCCTATTCCTCGGCATGGCATATGGTCAATTCGACGGAAAAAGCACTTGGATGCAGATTGGTTGAACGTAGTAAGGGCAGTAAATCAAGGCTTTCACGTTCTGGTTTGCGCTTGCTTAAGCTCTGGCATGAGATAGACGATGAATGTCAGGCACTTGCAACGCTTCGCCTGGAAGAGAAGTTGCAAGAGAGCAGTGGCAGGGCTTGGCGTAAAGATAGAGACAACGCAAGCAACAACGTAAGCAAGGCAAGCAAAGTAGACAAAGTACAACCAATAAAGGATTGAGAGGGAGAGCGTGGAACAGAGTAAACGCAAGAAACGAGCAACAGGAGAGACAGGCAAGAAAGCCTCCGCACCAAAGACGGCCAATAAGGACATCGCCGAGAAGAGCTCCGGCAAGAAGCCTTTGAAGACGGCCGACAAGGCGGCCGACAAGACGGCCGACAAGACGGCGGGCAAGAAGAGCGGCAGGCCGGTTGGCAGGCCCCGGAAGGATCCGGAGAGCCCAAAGAGCCCGAAGAACAAAAAGAACTCAAAGAGCCTGAGGGCTTCAAAGACTTCAAAGACTTCGAAGAACCCGAAGACTCCAAAGGCCTTGAAGCACATCGACACGCAGGTGTTTCTGGCGTTAAGCCTGGAAGGCAGTCACCGGGACGGATGGTTCTGCCTCGGAATAGCGCAGATCCTTGAGGGTATTGATGAGCTGGGGGCTTTGATGGCATCGAGCAGGAGGATGGGTCTTGCTTACAGCAAAGCATGGACAATACTGGGTAACTGCGAAGATGCCCTGGGAAGAGCGCTCATTAATCGCGCCGGCGCCCGTGGCTCCAGTCTGACTCCAGACGGCAAAAAACTACTCGAAGCATACAAGACGCTCAAAAAAGAGATAGATGCCTTTGCTGTCAAACGGTTTGCAGAGCTTATCAAGTGAACAGAGGAGGTTGCCTCAGGCTTCCATGTTGACAAGGAAACGTCAGACGGTGTGAACAGTAGCTGAAAGGCAGCTTGTCACGCCCAGATTGCCTGAAACGATAGCATTTTTGAGTGGATAAAAGTACAATGGACACACAACAGGGCATTAGCTCTGTTGTGTGGCGCGCTAAACGAAGTTAAAACGTACACGGAGGTCTCCTTGAGCGCTCAGAGCTCTGCGGGCAAGACTGCTACGAAGAAGAAGTCTGCCCCAGCAAAATCCACTCGATCCGCAGGTACTGCGGGAGCAAGCACGCGCTCTGCAACGAGCGGAAACAGAGCGTCCAAAAAAGGCGCGCAGGCTGGTTCCCGGTCTGTTGCACATGCGCCTTCTGCAGCGGAGGCCACACTCGATCACAGTCTGAAGAGCGAGCTCCTGGGCGTGCTCATCGCCGTGCTCGCGCTTGCACTGTTCATCGCGGTGGTTGCGCCCGGCAGTGCGCCGGTTGCAAAAGGCGTTTCTGATGTGGTGCGTCTCACGATAGGGTTCGGTGCCTTCATCCTGCCGTTTCTCCTGCTCGTGTGGGCAGCGAGCTTCTTTATCAAACAGCGGCTCTCTACCTCGATAGCCCGCCTGGCGACCGGACTCGCCCTGCTCTTCTTTGCAACCCTCGCCATCATCGCTGTCTTCACAGAAGGGGCGACTGGTGCCGGGGGTAACCCTGATCGCATCTTTGCGGTCGAGACACTCAGATTGCACGGAGGTTACCTGGGTGGGGGAATTGCCTGGGCGCTGCTCAGCGCGGTTGGCAAGGGTATCACGCTCGTGCTCCTCATCGGGCTGCTCATTGTAGGTGCGGTGCTCATCGGCTTCTCCATTACCGGGCTTGTCGATCGCATAGCGGGTCTGTTTGCCAAGCCTGATCCCTCTGAACAGGACATACTTACGGGAGCCTACGACCTGGGCACCCCTGCCGCTGCTGCTGGATACCAGGGGCTTCAGAGGAGTCGAGGCAAACTCATTGCCCCCACTACGCCTCTGACGGGACGGCTCGATGCGGGGGCGGCGGCCACGACGCGGGATCTTGCACCGGATTTCTCGGAGGGCGATCAGGCGCGGATTCCTCTAGAAGAGGCAGACTCGCTCGGGGCAACCCGTCGCCTGAGCGGGCGCGGGAAGGCAGGAAAGCGCTCCACCACGGTCGAGGGGCAACAGCCTCAGGCATCTGCGGACGCGGTCTTTCCCTCTGCTTCCGAGTTCGTGTTGCCTGACATGAACCTTCTCAAGGTCTCGCGCGTCAAGGCTGCAACCAAGGCGGGGGAGTCTGAGTTGCGTCGGACTGCGCAGGTGCTCCAGACGACGCTCGACGAGTTTGGTGTCGAGGGCAAGGTCGTCGGGTGGACAGCCGGTCCTACTGTCACGCTCTTCAAGCTGAAACTTGGCGAGGGCGTGCGTATCGCGCGCATATCGACCCTTGCAGATGACATCGCGCTCGCGCTCGCTGCTCCTGCCGTACGCATCTTCTCGCCCATACCGGGCACAACACTGGTGGGTATCGAGGTGCCGAATGTTGATCGCAGCTTCGTGCTTTTGGGAGACGTGTTGCCTGACTCACCGCCCGGGTTTTTGCAGCTTGCCGTGGGCAAGGATGTCGAGGGCGACTCGATTGTTGCTGACCTCGCCAAGATGCCACATCTCCTCATCGGTGGTACGACGGGCTCGGGTAAGTCGGTCGCGATCAATACGATGATTATGAGCATACTCATGCGTGCAACACCTGCGCAGGTGCGCATGATACTTATTGACCCGAAGATGGTCGAGCTCTCACTGTATAACGAGATACCGCATCTGTACGTGCCGGTTGTCACCGACGCGCAGAAGGCGGCCAGTGCACTTGCCTGGGGTGTTATTGAGATGGAGCGGCGGCTTAAGCTCTTCAAGGGGGCAGGCTCCAAGAATCTTGTGCAGTACAACGAATACGTGCAAAAACTCCATGCTGAGGTAGCGCAGAAGACGACGAAAACCGAGCAGCTTGCTGCAGACGCTGGTTCGGCGGAAACAGTGCCCCTTGGACAGAAAAAGCCCAGTGACGCCCCCGAGCTCCCCGACCCCCTGCCTTTCATCGTCATCGTCATCGATGAGCTTGCTGACCTCATGATGGTCGCGGGGAAGGATGTGGAATCCTCCATCAGCCGCATCTCGCAACTGGCACGTGCTGCCGGGCTCCATCTTGTTATCGCAACGCAGCGCCCTTCAACCAATGTCATCACCGGCCTCATCAAGGCAAACATCGTCAACCGCATCGCCTTCAGCGTGGCCTCCGGCATCGATTCCCGCGTCATCCTCGACACGCCAGGCGCAGAGAAGCTTATTGGCGATGGTGATATGCTGTATTCGCGGCCTGAGTTTGGCAAGCCCGCTCGTATCCAGGGTGCCTATATCTCCGAGCGAGAGATAACGACGGTGGTCGACTTCCTCAAGAGCCAGGGTGCGCCTGAGTATCATGAGGATATTTTCACGACAGCTGTTGGGGGAATCTCCATGGGCACCCTCTCTTCAGACGGCGGAGGCGGCACGGATGACCCGCTTCTCTGGGAGGCGGCAGATATCGTTGTCTCGAACAAACTGGCAACGGTCTCTACGCTCCAGCGTCGGTTGAGCGTCGGGTTCGCGCGCGCAGGGCGTATCATGGACATGCTGGAACAGAAGGGCATCGTTGGCCCCCCGAATGGGACAAAACCGCGCGAGGTCATGGTGGACGATCTGCTCGAGCTTGAATCGATCAAGGCGCTCGAACGGAGCGATAGTTATGAAGATTGGTGATTTTATGTGGGGTTCAGCAAGCGGAGTGTCGTGATATACGGTACCATTAGGTACGTTGCATAAAAGGAGCTTTGATGGCTGAGAGTACATTCGGCACTCGTTTGGCGAATGAACGCATAAGGCGTGGGATGACACTTGACAGTGTGTCCCAGGCTCTACGCATACGCCCTGCTATCCTTGATTCTCTTGAGGCGGACGATTATCAGCACATGCCGCTCAAAGGTCATGCCCGCAACATGGTGAGCGCCTATGCGCGTTACCTGGGATTGGATCCTATCGAACTGACCGAGCAATTCCTGCGTGAGTACCACGAATACGAGGGTGCACAGACGCGAACCTATTCACCCTACACTACGCAATCGGGCAGCGCGACCTCATATAACGTGACAAACAGGGAGAGACTGAGCGCTGCAGGCGGCGAGGGCTCCTCGCAGCGCGGTCAGGGCGTACGCTCGATGTGGAACAAACCGATTCCGAGCTCGCATTCCGGCGGCCTTTCGGGCTCCCGCTCACAGCTGGGGCAGCGGCAACTGGTCGTTCAAACACGCAGCCGGAGCACCCAAAGAACCGAGGTTGGTGTTGCTGGAAGCCGAGGGACGGGCAACAAGAGCATCGGTGGTGCTGGAAGCCGAGGGACGGGAAGCAGGAGTACCAGCGGCAGGAGCTTAGGTCAAAACAGCGTAAACACCTACCCAAAACAGAGAGGTAGCGGCTTTGCTGACGTGATCTCTGGGCTGTTCTCCAATCCCGTCTTCGTCATCATCTCGCTTATCATCGTGCTTGTGTTGATACTTGTGGTCTGGGCGTTTGTGAGCAACAGCTGTGCTTCTGACGAGGGCGCATACGTGGGCGTAGAGGGCGGTGCCCGCATCTCAGACACGCTTGAGGACGACATCGATCCAAACGCGGGGGTACCCCTGCCAGACCCAGACGCGGGCCCATCGCTCGATAACCCGCCCTATGGGTCGTTTGTCCTGTCTCTTCAGCCGGAGCCGGGAACCGGCCCCTGGACAGCGGTGACCGTCGATGGGGTGGAAGTGTTCAACGGTCTGCTGACAGAGCCTCTGACGTGGGATGTCACTGATAAATGTGAGATAAGTACTGGTCAGCCAGGGAACCTGCATGTATACAGGGGCGATCTTGAGGTGACGCTTACTTCCGAGGATGGCCTGGGGGTTGCTGAATTGGAGGTTGTTGACCAACCGACCAACGATCAGACGACCAACACGCCGAATGAATGATATATGCTTGCTGCGGCACGACGAAAGGTCGTGTCGCGTTCGTTGAAGGACATACGCAGAGAACGGAAGGAACACATGGCAAAGGACAGCAGCTTTGACGTCGTATCAGAGGTCGATCTGCAGGAAGTGGATAACGCCTGGCAGCAGACGCGCAAGGAGCTCATGCAGCGCTATGACCTCAAGGATTCCAAGGCGACCTTGGATTTTGACAAGACAAAAGGACAGTTCACCCTGAGCGCACCGAGTGAGTTCGTGGCACAGCAGGTTATGGATGTGCTCAATACCAAGCTCGTGCGCCGCAGCATCGACCTCAAGAGCCTGAAGTGGGGTCAGCCTGAGGCTGCGCATGGCATGACGGTGCGCTTCCATGGAGAGGTGGTAGCCGGGATAGACAAGGAGCTTGCCAGCCGGATCAGCAAAGACGTTCGCGACCTCAAGCTCAAGAATACGAAGGTACAGGTAGAAGGGGAGAAGCTCCGCGTTTTCTCGGCCTCTCGCGACAGCCTGCAGGAGGTTATCACCTTCTTGAAAGAGCAGGACTACGGGCAACCCCTGCAATACAATAACTACAGGTAATGACGCGAATCGCTTTCATCACGCTCGGTTGCGCGAAAAACGAGGTCGATACCGACAAGATGCGCGCCCGCGTTATCAGTGCCGGATACGAGCTGGTCGAGGATCCCGCAGACGCAGACGCCGTCATTCTCAACACCTGCTCCTTCATCACAGAGGCAACCGAGGAAGCCATCTCTACCATCCTTGAGGTGCTTGATGTGCCGCGCATAGCCGCAGGGGACGCCAAGCTCGTCGTGACGGGATGCCTCCCCGCACGCTATGGCTCTGAGCTGGAAGGCGAGCTTCCCGAGGTAGCCGCCTTTCTTGGCGTTGCCGATGAGGATAACATCGTTGCGCACCTGGAGCGTCTCGTGGGTTCTCCTGCGGGAAAGGCTGCGCCGGGCACCGACTCTCTGGCTGGGACGGATGCTCCCGGTCAGGGCGCGCAGGTTGCGGGTTCGGAGACCGCAGGCCCGCAGACCGCGTGTGCCGGACGCACCGTCACCAAGCCCTGGGCGTATGTGAAGATTGCGGACGGATGCGACCGTCGTTGCTCTTTTTGCACCATCCCTCAGATTCGGGGAGCCTATCGTTCCTATCCGCTGGCGGAGATCAGCGCCGAGGTGCAGGAGCTGGTGTCAGGTGGTGTGCGTGAGATCGTCCTCATCGCACAGGATACCGGCATCTGGAAGCCCTCTCTCCCGCAACTCCTCACGACCCTTGCGGAGCGTTTTAGCAGCACCTGGTTTCGGGTCATGTACCTGCAACCGCAGGGGGTCACCGATGCGCTGCTCGCGACCATGGCTGAACACTCCAACATCTGCGCCTATCTCGACATCCCCCTGCAGCACGCAAACAGGCGTATCCTGCGCGAGATGAACCGCGCAGGCGATGGCGAGAGCTACCTTGCCCTGCTCGCACGCATCCGCAAGGCGTTGCCCGACGTGGCGCTCAGAACCACCGTTATCGCGGGATTCCCCTCCGAGACGCGCGCGGAGGCTCGGGAGCTCGAACGTTTCATCGCGGCGGCACGCTTTGATTACGTGGGGGTTTTCCCCTACTCGCGCGAGGAGGGCACCCCTGCGGGAAAGCGCGTTGATCAGGTTCCCGCAAGGACGCGCCGGGCACGGGCTCAAAGGCTGCGTGACCTGGCTGACACCATCGGCTTTGAGAAAGCGGCAGAGCGCGTAGGAAAGCGCGAGGAGGTTCTGGTCATCGAGGCGGATACGGATCTGGACGTGGATGTGGGTATGGACGCGGATACTGACATAGGCGAGCTGGATGCCCTTGAGCCAGCGGGTTCGTACCCCCTGCTTGGGCGCAGCGCTCGGCAGGCTCCTGAGGTCGATGGGGTGGTACACCTCAACGGAGGCGTGCCGGGCGAGGTCGTCTGTGCTAGGATTGTTGCTGCCTATTGCTACGAACTGGACGGAGAGATCACAGAAGCCCATGAGTGATCCAAAACGCTATCGAGGACTTCTTACCCCGGCGAACATCGTGACGGTGGCACGCATCATCTTCATTCCCGTGTTCGTGTTCCTCCTGCTCGCGCCCTGGCCGGACTGGGCGCCTGACCCGCGGCTGGCTCAGCTGCTCAAACCCTGGGTTGCCGCAGCGGTTTTTGCGCTGCTTGCGCTGACTGATGGTCTCGACGGTTATCTTGCGCGTTCGCGCAACGAGGTAAGCACCTTTGGCAAGTTCCTTGATCCCCTGGCCGACAAGATACTCGTGACCGCCGCCCTGCTCGCCTTGATTGAACTTGATAAATTGCCAACTTGGATAGCACTTATTATACTCGCACGCGAGTTTCTGATATCGGGGCTGCGCATGGTCGCTGCCGCCGAGGGCAAGGTCATCGACGCAAGCAATCTTGGCAAAGTGAAGACAGTCTTTCAGATCATTGCAGTTCTGGCCTTTATCCTGAAGGATGATGTCGCTCGAACCGTCCTGGGTGTTCACAGTTATGACCTCTACGTATTTGCGAATGCGCTTGCCTGGCTCTTCATGCTCATTGCCCTCATCCTGACCCTGCTCTCACTCATCGACTACTTTCGCAAATCAGCTGTCATCTTTGGTTTTGGTAGCGGGGATGCTGCCGCGGAGGCATCGACCAGCACGGTCGCTTCGCACAAAAGCACAGAGCCTGGTAGTGGGCTTGCGGGTCAAAGGCACACGGCTGATAGCACCCCTGCACTCAGGGCAACGGATCAGTATTCTTTTGAGGATGCCGCTGTGGCGCTGGTTCAGGCAGCCCGTGCACAGAACTTGACCCTTGGGACAGCAGAATCCTGCACGGGGGGTCTTGTTGCGGGTGCCCTCACGTCCGTGCCGGGATCCTCAGAGGTGTTCGCGGGCTCGATAGTGAGCTATGTCAACGAGGTCAAGGAGCAGGCGCTGGGGGTATCGGGTGAAACTCTGAAGAGCTTGGGAGCCGTGAGTGAAGAAGTTGCGTGCGCGATGGCGCGAGGCGCGCGCCAGATCCTTGATGTAACTATTGCGGTCAGCACGACGGGGATCGCGGGGCCGGGCGGAGGAACAGCAGAAAAGCCTGTTGGTACCGTCTGGATCGGATGTGCCTCAGAAGCGGGAGAGTGGGCGGAGTGCCATCACTTCGAGGGATCGCGTCAGACGGTGCGCGAGAAAGCAGTCGCACAAGCCTTGCAGGTGTTGTCAGATGCCATTAACGAGCGCGTTGGATAGTTGTCTGATACGAGTCAGACCTCGGTCAGATACTTGAGTTTTCCACAGCTTCGCGCTCGTTCATACAAAAAAGAAATAGGAGAGATGAGAGGTATTTTCCCTGTTGGGATTGACACCGAACACTTGTTCGTATAGTCTTTACTCATGCGCAAACGCAGAATCGAATGGAGAATACACATGGACAAAGACAAGAGCAAGGCGCTTGAACTCACGACCGAGCAGATAGAGAAGCGCTTTGGCAAGGGTTCGATCATGAAGTATGGTGACGGAGGTCCAAGTTTTGAAGTGGGCGTCATCCCCACCGGCTCACTTTCGCTCGATGCTGCCCTCGGCATCGGTGGCGTTCCTCGCGGGCGCGTCGTGGAGATATTCGGCCCAGAGGCAAGCGGCAAAACAACACTGGCCTTGCAGATACTTGCAGAAGCGCAGGCGCTCGGTGGTATTGTGGCCTTCATAGATGCCGAACACGCACTTGATCCGAGCTATGCAGCGCGTTTGGGCGTTGATATCGATGAGGTACTTATCTCGCAACCAGACACGGGTGAACAGGCGCTTGAGATTTGCGACATGCTGATCCGTTCAAACGCCATAGATGCCGTTGTCATCGACTCGGTGGCAGCCCTCGTGCCGCGCGCTGAGATCGAGGGCGAGATAGGGGATAGCAGCATCGGTTTGCAGGCACGTCTCATGAGTCAGGCACTCCGCAAGCTGGCAGGATCCCTCTCGCGATCCAACACGACCTGCATCTTCATAAACCAGTTGCGTGAGAAGATCGGGGTCATGTTTGGGAGCCCTGAAACTACACCAGGAGGTCGCGCCCTCAAGTTCTTTTCCTCCGTGCGCCTTGACATCCGCAAGGTAGATATCTTGAAGAAGGGCACCGAAGCCATTGGTAACCGTGTCCGCGTCAAGGTTGTCAAGAACAAGGTGGCTCCACCGTTTCGTCAGGCAGAGTTCGACCTTATGTATGGCGAGGGGATATCAAAAGAAGGTTGTATCGTAGACCTTGGCGTTGAAGAGGGGATTGTCAAGAAATCGGGAGCTTGGTTCACCTATGGGGATGAGCGCCTTGGGCAAGGCCGAGAGGCTGCCAAGGAGTTGCTGCGAACAACGCCGAACCTGCGCGATGAGATAGAGGCCAAGATTCGCGCATCTCTCGGTCTGGGAGTTCAGAGCGGTGGATCTGCTGAAGATGTCCTGACCCTGGCAGAAGGCGATGTGGCGAGCGGTGCCTGACGTACAAGTTGTTTTCAGCGACGCCCTTAATAAGGCTCGCGAGAAAACCGAGCGTTTGATTACTATACGTGAGCGTTCGGCTTATGAGCTCAGAACCCGCCTATTGCAGGCAGGTTTTAGCGCAGAGATTGCCCGCATCGAGACGGAGCGCGCACAGAATGCGGGACTCATTGACGACGAGCGTTTCACGAGGCTGTACGTTTCAAGCAAGCTCAATGCTGGGTGGGGGCGCAACCGGATTGCCAGCGAGATGAAGCGTTTTGGTATAGATTTGACGCATAAGGAGGGGTACCCGGAGGACTATTTTCCTGAGGGGGTTGAGCTAGAGCGTGCGATTGCCTGTATTGAGCGCTTCCATACAACTGCCAAAGATGAACGGGGCGCCCGTTTTCGGAGGTTGATGGGCAGGGGTTTTACTGTAGAAACCGCAAAACGTGCTTTGGCAGGGTGCCCAGAACGGATGCGCTCTGACGTGCTGGAACAGCCTCAAAACCATTGCTCCTGGCGTCCTGAAAGCTCTGAAAGGGCTTGTTAAAGCGTTATCTTGACCAGCAAATATCCAGTTGACGATTGGGCTTTTTCGGCATACCATGTAATCAGGCATTTTGATCCTACACCGAGCGCATGTTGGATTGCTTCAGCGTGCGTTTTACTGATGATTAGATACATACAGTCCTTCAGGGGGCAGATCAACATGCCGGATGTTCCTGTCCGGCTTTTTTCGGGCAGACATCCTGAACATGATTATATGCACTTTCAGTATGCAATCGAAAGAACCCGGAAGCTCCACCAGCCCACTGGGTTGTTGGAGGAGCAGCGAGCCTGCGAGCGCGACGAGTAGGTTGGCGAACGCAGAAGTATTACAAATATTGGATGCTAACGAAAGGAGAACCAGACGCATGGAACCCATAGCCCTTATAATTGCACTCGTTGCTCTGGTTGTTGGTTGTGCAATCGGATTCGTCCTGACCCGATTCGTCGTCAAAGCAGGCGCGAAGAATGCCATGGACAATGCCGAGCGCACCCTCAATGACGCGCAAAAACAGGCAGAGTCTTTGAAGCGCGAAGCCTTGGTTGAAGCCAAGGATGCCGCCTATCAGATAAAGCAGGAGGCGGATCGCGATTCTGACGAACGCCGCAAAGAGATCAAGTCGCTCGAGAACCGCCTTATGCAGCGCGAAGAGAGCATCGATAAGCGTGAAGAAAGCATCGATAAGCGCGTCGAATCCCTCGATGCTCGCGAGCATCAGCTATCTTCAATGAGCGGACAGCTTGAGCGCAAGCAGCAAGACCTCGACACGGCTCTCTCGAGCGTCCTGGGCGATCTTGAGCGCATCGCACAGATGAGCACCGAGGATGCACGCAGTGAACTCTTGGATCGCGTGCGTAGCGATGTCACGCGCGAGGCGGCACAGATTATCCGAGATTCCGAGCAGCAGACCCGCAGTGAGGCGGACAAGAAGTCGCGTGAGATACTGAGCCTCGCCATCCAACGCGTGGCTGCTGACCATGCTGCCGAGCATACGGTTTCCTCTGTTAATATCCCCTCTGACGACATTAAAGGTCGCATAATCGGACGAGAAGGACGCAACATTCGCACCTTTGAGCAGATTACCGGTATCAACCTCATCATTGACGATACCCCAGAGGTCGTTGTCGTCTCGAGCTTCGACCCCGTCCGTCGTGAGATCGGGCGCATAACGCTTGAGAACCTCATTGCGGATGGACGTATTCATCCGGCACGCATCGAGGACACCTTCAACAAGGCGACCGAGCTCGTCATGCAGCAGGTGCAGGAGGCTGGCGATCAGGCAGCCTTTGACACAGGGATACACGACCTGCACCCCGAGCTTATCAAGACCCTTGGGCGCCTGAAGTACCGTACCTCCTACGGGCAGAATGTGCTCAATCATTCCCTTGAGGTTGCTTATCTCGCGGGTGTCATGGCCTCCGAGCTCGGACTCGATCCGACGGCTGCCAAGCGCGCTGGTCTCCTGCACGACCTTGGCAAGGCGATCGATCACGAGATCGAGGGCTCGCATGCAGTCATCGGTGCAGATCTCGCGCGGCGCTTTGGTGAAAGCCCCGAGATCGTCCATGCCATCGAAGCGCACCATAACGATGTCGAGCCTCAGACCATCGTTGCTGTGCTCGTCCAGGCAGCGGATGCTATCTCAGCGGCGCGCCCTGGCGCACGCCGCGAGACTATCGAGAGCTACATCAAGCGCCTTGAGAAGCTTGAATCCATCGCGAACGCGCATAAGGGTGTAGAGAAGACCTATGCCATGCAGGCAGGACGCGAGATACGTGTTATGGTCGAGCCTGAGACGATCTCCGACTCTGAGGCGATTGTGCTTGCGCGCGATATTGCCAAGCAGATTGAGGATGAGATGCAGTATCCGGGTCAGATCAAGGTGCTCGTCATCCGTGAGAGCCGTTCTGTTGATTACGCGAAGTAATGGGCACCTCTAAGACAGCCTTTGTTCGGGAGCCTTTCAAGTGGGCTCTCTGACGGTTTGTGGGTGACACTGTGGGAGATGGCAAGCTCATAGATTTTATCGAGCAGGTATCCGGTGGCGTGCACCTGCGTGTCGAGGAGGATCTTGGTAACGGCTTTGTGCGCCTGCGGAGCGAGGAAGCCGAGCGTCGTCAGGCCAAGCATGACATCCGCTGCGTGGAGGACATCATCATCGAGCTTCTCCGCAATGCGCGGGATGCCCGTGCCCGCGCCATCTATATCGCAACCTCCAAAGAAGGGGAGCTCCGCTCCATCACCGTTATCGATGATGGGCAGGGCATTCCTCCGACCTTGCATGAGAGTATATTCGAGCCGCGCGTGACCTCCAAACTTGAAACCATGGTGATGGATGACTGGGGCATCCATGGACGCGGCATGGCTCTGTACTCCATCAGGAGCAATGTCACGGAGGCAAAAGTAGCCTGTTCGTCAGAGGGGCTCGGTTCTTCACTGAGCATCAAGGTGGACACGAGCCTGCTCCCCGAGAAAGCGGATCAGTCGACCTTTCCCACGCTTGAGCGCGATGAGACAGGCAAGCTATCTGCCGCGAAGGGGCCTCATAACATGGTGCGCTTTGCGCTTGAATTTGCGCTCGTCCACCGTCGTGACCCCGAGATCTACTACGGCTCGCCTTCTGAGATTGCCGCCACCCTCCTCGAGACGGGTCACCGCAAGATTACCAATGATGAACTGCTCTTCTGTGACAACATCAATGAGTTGCCCATAAGTCGCCGCCTCGCGACCAGCGCTGATGCAGCAGAACTCATGGAGAATTGCCAGCAGATAGGTCTTTCCATCTCAGAGCGGACAGCCCATCGCATCCTCAATCATCAGATAACCCCCCTGAGCGCTCTATTCGAGCGCGCAAGAACAGGACGCACAAAGAATACAACAACCGACCTCACCAAGGACAGCCGCGGACTCAAACTTGCCAAAGATGATGTCGAGGCGTTCTCGCGCGAGATGGAACGCGCCTTCGAGTTCCTCGCTGAGCGCTACTACCTCTCGCTCACTGACGCTCCCAAAGTCAAAGTCAAGGGAGACGTCATCACCGTGCGGTTCCCCATCGAGAAGGAGTAGGCGATCCAAAAGAAAAGCACGATCCCGCTAACCCTCTTTCGTAAACATATTTGGAGGTGCCCTTTAAGGTATCTTTAAGGTCGATGCGATATGCTGGCAGATTAATCGGCAAGGGCAGAGCAGCAGTATGGATGCGGGGCTTGGATGCGGATATTGGTTGTTGAGGACGCGAAGCGGATGGCTGAGGCTATCGAGCAGGTTCTTCTCAAACATAACTATGCGGTTGACTTGAGCTATGATGGGCAGGACGGGCTGGAGAATGCGCTCACAGGCATCTATGACGCAATCGTCCTCGATGTGATGCTGCCTAGGCGGGATGGTTTAAGCGTCCTGCGTGAACTGCGCCAGCAGCAGGTGGACACACCGGTCGTGCTCCTTACCGCATTGGGCCAGACGGAGGATAAGGTGCTGGGGCTGGACGGCGGTGCAGACGACTACCTCACCAAGCCGTTTCAGATGGACGAACTGCTGGCGCGTCTGCGAGCCCTCACGCGACGGACG
>JAITOC010000027.1 GCA_031290175.1 Coriobacteriales bacterium
GGCTCCTTCCCCCAGAGGGGCACGCCCATCGTACAGTGGACAAGCCATGGTGCCTCCAACCAACTGTGGGAGATCACAGTTCAAGGTGGTGGCTACGTAATCACCTCGGCTTACTCAAACCTCGTGCTTGATGTCAGTGATGGTATAGCCTCTAACGGCATCAAGGTCATCCACTGGACAGAGCACGGCGGTCCAAACCAGAACTGGCTGTTCAATCCGGTTCCCTGATAGTGGGGGAGCTGAAACAAGGGCAGTGATGCTCACGGCTTAAACTGAGGCCTCCGGGTAAAACCGGAGGCCTCAGCTGGATAAAGTGCTCTAAAGCCAGGCGACCTCACAGAGACCTGATGTACTCCCGGCACAGGTTGGCGGCGTTTACTCCGCCGACGGTTTCCACCTCGATAGAACCAGCAAAGGTCTCCAGTGCGTTTGCAAAGTAGAGACCCTTGTTCAGCTCAAAGGGCAGGTGCTTGATGCCCGGTGTGAGCACGGGGTATGCGCCACGCCAGACATGAACGTGCGTGTCGTGGACGACGCTGAAAATCGCGTTCAGGTCGGCGTCTGTCATCACGTGGTCGGCGCTGAATATCTTGTAGATACGGCTGTTGTACTCGGGTGACCATCCCGTGGTGCCGATGGACTTAAAGGGTGCCGGTGCGCTGGAGGCCGTGAAGATCGTGCTCGGCATCAGTTTTCCCGGTTTCTGCCCAAAATACTCAGGGCGTAGGTCACCGACGACCAAGGTTGTCTGAACCTCCTGATAGGGGTGAGCCGCTACCGCAAAGGGCTTGCCATCCAGCTCGATTCTAAGGTCGGCAAGGGCAGGCGGAGCCGCCAGGATGACAGCATCGTAGGTAGAGGTTTGCCCGTCATGCGTAAGCAGCTCATAGGAGTAGGGGCGCAGCCCATCCGGCGTGCTGGTGATGCTGATCTTGTCGATCTTTGTCTTGACCCGCAGGTCTGCCCCGGACTTTTTGAGCATCTTGTCGTACAGCGTCCAGTTGCCACCCTCGATGACAAAGAGATAGCCACCAGCCAGCCCGGCACCCGCCAGACCAACAAGGGAAGCCAGAGCGTTCATCTCAGCCCCCTGGTTGTACATATTGTGCGTGATGGCCTCAACGACGTCATACGCCATCCGGTCGTTGACCTTGATCTGCTTGAAGTAGTCTGCGGTGGAGATCTTGGACGGTTCCAGGAGGTCAAGCGCGCCAAAGAGCTCATCCGGCGTCACAAAGGGGGCATGCTCTTTGAGCTGTTTGTATACCCCCTCATACTTCTCGGCCATCTTTATCGCGTTGTTCGTGACCCGCAGAGCGCTGGGGATGCCCACATGCTTGAGGATGCCAAAGGCCATGCTGGCCAGAGAGGTCTTGGTGCAGATGGGGAGACCTTTGTCGGTCCAGAAGGCATAGGTCTCATTCTTGCCGTCAACGCTGAGCGAGGGCACGCCCTCTTTGCTGCCGGTGAACTGCATCATCTCCATGGTCATCTGCCCTGTGGAGTGAAACAGCACGCCGCCAACCTCCATATGGCAACCGGCAAAATCCAAGTCCCAGGCTCTGCCACCCACATGGGGGCCACGCTCGAAGACGGTGAGAGAAGCCTCACTGCCAAGCGTCTTGTAAAGCTGGTAGGCAGCGCCCGACCCAGCTGCTCCGCCCCCGACTACTGCGATGTTTTTCATGCTTGCCTCCGCACTGACGAATGTCGAATCCTGTATGTTCCATGCTACTCAATATACTAAAGGGCAGGGTCAGATTCAGTCGGGGCGCTTGTTCTCTCCTTTGCGAGGAACACAGCAATGACTATCAGACCGATGAGGAAGAAGGTGGCACAGGTGAACCAGACCCAGTTATAGCCGATGACGGTGATGGCCTCCTCCGCAGGCACTCCCTCAAGGCTGCCGATTCTCAGGAGCGACAAGAAGAGACCTCCCCCCAAAGCTCCACCCAGAACCTGAGAGGAGTTGTAAAGACCGGTTGCGATACCGCGCTTATCCTGAGGGGCGCGCTCTGGGATCAGCACGGGGATGGCAGCGTTGAGGATGCCGATACCCAAACCGATGAGAAGGATGAAGGTAATAAGCTGCGGTATTGAGTCTGGCAGGAGGGCAAACTGGACAAAGCCGACTATCCCTAGGGCAAAACCGATGATGAGTGCGGTCTTGGGGCTCAGTTTCTTGAGGATGAAGGGTACGAGAATTGCCGCGAGAACCGTGCAGGCAAGGATGGCAGTCTGTGCTACTGACTGGAAGAGCGGCTCAAAACCAAAGCCGAAACCCTCGGCCGGAGGATGTGCAAGGTAGGTTGCTATAGGCGAGAGAAAGCCGAAAAAGACAGCTCCCATGCAGATGGCTCCGATGTACAAAGGAGCCATGGTGCGGCTCAGGAACAGCGTGACATCGATTGCCGGATGCTCCTGCCGCTTCTCGTATCTGAACCAGACAATACCCACTATCAGTGCCGCAATGAGGAGCACCGCACCGATAAGCGTATCCAACCCACCCCCGACAATCTCCACAAAACCGAGGATGGCGAGGAACATCACCGCAGCAAGCAGCACAAAGCCGAGCTTGTCGATGTAGGGATGTGCCCCGCTGACAAACTCGGGCATCACAAACAGCACCAAAAGGACTGCGATAAAGGTCAGCACGGGGACGATCAAGACCGTCAAGGTAAGCGATTCACCAAACAACACGTACAGAGGTCCGGAGGTCGCGGTACCAATGACCGTGCCAACGGTAATCGTAGCAACAATGGCGCTGACTGCCTTGGTTGCGCGTTCACCCACTGTCTTGGCATGCACCAGGGCAATGTGCAGGGGTAGCCAGACGGGGACGGCACCAAAAAACAGTCGGGAGACCAGCACCAGAGCCCATGAACCGGTCGCAACACCAATCGTGAGCACGATACTTGCCAGAAAGACAGCGATGATGGCGATGCGGAGGATCTTGCGATAGCCCCTGATGTCTCCGAGACGAGTAAAGAAGGGCACGAAGAGGGCACCAACGGCGGTTGGCAAGACATTGAAGAGCGACCCGTTGGAAGAGTCTATATGCAGGTCAGAGAGGAGTTGTGCCAGCAAGGGCTCATAGAATCCCTGGAGGTAGCCACTGACGAACTCGATTACGACGATTGTCAGAACAAGTTGGAATGAGTCTTTCTTTGTGATGGGCATGGTACTCGCTTTCACCTGTGTTGGGGTATAAACTGAATTACTTATAAGTATACTATGTTCTGTTCGTAATCAAAGATGCGCGAAGTAGTAATCCAGCAAACCATCGGCCAGAACATCGAGCGTTGAGACAATCGAGGCATCAGAGACTGAGCCATAGATGACCGGCAACTCCGTGCAGGCAAGCAGCACCGCGTCAAGCCCGTTATCTGCTTTATAGCGCGCAACAAACCGACGAAACGCCGCCACGTCCTCGCTTGTAATCTTGTCGTCCAACAACTTGAAGATGTAGGTCTCCGCTTCTACCAGGATGTCGTCTTTGGGCACAAACAGGTTTGGGTGGACATCGCTGTACAGCCCCATCTGTTTTGTCAGCACCGTGGAGAGGATGCCAGGCTTCTTGAAGCCTTGAGCTGCATCCCGCATCAGATCCATGATTGACAAAAAGGGCACCGTGGTGACTGCTCGGAGTTGATCCAATGCCAGGTGCGCGGTATTGCAAGCGATGCAGTTGACGATAGCCCCGCCTTCCTCCAGGAGCCGTGTCTCCTCCTGCACTATGCCCACAACCTTAGCGAGTATCTCAGGGTCGGTTGCCTCGCCTGTGGACAGGTAGTTTGGAATCGAGGTGGAGATGAGGACAACCCGTGGGTAGTCTGCGGTGTCATTGAGGTTTGTGTGGTCTTTGGTCTTCTCAACGATACGTTTGTAGAGCAACGCAGACGCCTGCGGACCAAGTCCCCCGATAATGCCGATGGCAGGTTTTAAGGTCATGACAGGGTCTTTCTCTTGGGCAGAACGCCAGTACGTATTTCGTCCTTGTGGTAAGGAAAGGTATTCTAGCACACTGCCTGCACGGGTTTGGCCGTTCATTGGCCTTTGTTGTTCGTTGGGTGAGATTTGTCTGCTGTGTGCAGACCTGAGCGTACTGGTGGTACGCTAGAATGTGCTAGTCGCTGGCTGGGGAAGAGGATTCGGCAAGACCCTCATACACTCCTCCACATGACACATCAGACCAAAGGGAGCACAAAGAGACAAGAGGAAAGGGATGGACATGAAATTGTTGAGATCAGGCATTGTAGGAGCTGTCAGCATTCTGCTGGTAGTCGGACTGTCCGGCTGTGGTGTATTGGGCGGTTCGGCAAGTCAGAAGCAGGAAGACCCCACGCCCGCTAAGACGACCGAAGATCCGGGAGTGGCAATACCTTCCAAAACGTCCGAAGAGCCCAAGGTGGCCGAGCCCGACTATGAGGTAACCATCGACGAGGCACGTATCCTCAAAGATCGGGACGGCAACGATGTTCTTGCTGTGACGTACACCTTCACCAACAACAGCAGTGAAACCACGAGCTTTGGATCCGCCGTCCAAAGACAGGCTTTCCAGAATGGCGTTGAGCTTGAAACCTCCTATATCTCGTCATACGATAATGAGGATTTCGATGATAGCGGCCTCTATAAAGACATCAAGCCCGGCGGAACCATCACGGCACAAGGTGCCTTTGAGCTCGACGAAACCTCAGTGGTATCAATCGAGTGTTGGCAATATAGTTCGGATTATTCAACCAAAATAGAACTTGCGACCAGGGATTTCTCCCTCGAGTAAGCACTCCGTTCGTTCGTAAAACAGACAGGGGCAGAGGATGGTTCCCTTGCCCCTGTTTTGCTGTCCAGCAGTCGCTTGAAGCGGCTGTGGCAGTCACCCTCGCCTATATGAAGTCGATAATGAACTTTACGCCCACGTTTACAAACCCATTTTTCTCATAGAGCTTATGCGCGGCAAACCTTTCGAGACCAGTCGTGAGAACAACGCTTTGGCACTTCTGCTCTTTTGCAAAGGACAGGCAAGCATCCAGGAGCTTCTGTCCGATCCCTTTTCTACGATGCTGTTCGCTGACGACAAGTTCTTCAATGACGGCAAAATTGCCAGCCTCGACGAGGGACTGATTTAGGGTGAGGCCAACTACGCCAACGGTGCTCTTTCCTAGCTTTGCGACATAATATCTTTTGTGCCCATCGCTCAAAAGCAGCCTATAGGTTTCTGCATAGGCTTCAAACGACGGCCTGTACGCATCCCCCGAGCCTGTCCACCCACCGCTTGCCAGCTCGCATATCAGTAGGTAGACTGCTGCACAATCTTCACTGCTCGCCTCATGAATCACGCTGCTCAAGGTTTATCCCTCACAATCATGGTCACTGCTCTAAACGCGGTTGGTCATAGAGCGGTAAGAGCAGCGGGGTGCTCCTTGACGCTCCCTGCACCCTCGTGTCCGTGCTCCAAAGCTCCCGACACCCACTCTCGATTATGCTCCCCAAGAAGATGCTGCCCACATGATACCGCAGAACCGGGAAATTGAACTTCTCGCTCAATTCTGGGAGGCAAAAGGAGAGGGGGAGGCGTGCGTTTGCTCCCGTGGGTAGGGCAGAGTAGGACAACACAGCGTAGGGCAGCGTGCCAGTCTCGTCACCCTTGCCAGTTGGGGTCGAGTGCGCTGTGTCCCGGTTGGTTGGATGAGAAGGTGCTGCGGTCGGTGTCAGGGGTTGCGCATCCGTTGATGATGTCTTGTGCAGAGCGGTTGAGCGTGGCGCTTGAGTAAAAGGCTCGCTGGAAATTGCCAGGCTGCGATGCTGCTGTCAGATCCAAAGGGGGCCACTTGAAGGAAGCGGGCAGGGAGGTAAGTGCGCCTTGAGAGTTGAAGATGGAGAAGAAGTTGTCACCCGCCGCAGTGATTGCGCTGGTGTCAAAGGAGCCATCGGGCAGGGAGTCGAGGGCACCAAAGACGTTGAAGGCCTTGAAGCAGGCGTTGCCTGCCGCAGTGATTGCGCTGGTGTTGAAGGAGCCATCAGGAAGAGAGACAAGAGCGCCATTGTTGTTGAAGTAGGCAAAGAAGTCGTTACCCACCGTGGTGATGTTGCCGGTGTCAAAGGAGCCGTCAGGCAGGGAGGTGAGGTGACCGAAATTGTTGAAGTACGTGAAGAAGCCGTTGCCCACCGTGGTGATGTTGCCGGTATCGAAGGAGCCATCAGGCAGGGAAGCGAGGGCGCCGGGGCCAGAAAGAGAATCGTTGAAGTAGGCAAAGAAGTCGTCGCCCGCCGCTGTGATGCCGCCGGTGTCAAAGGAACCAGCGGGCAGGGCGGTGAGAGCGCCGCCATAGTTGAAGAAGGCAAAAAAGCTCTTGCCCACCGTGGTAATGTTGCTGGTGTTGAAGGAGCCAGCGGGTAGAGAGGTGAGGGGATTGTCGCGGGTAAAGGAGTAGAAGAAGTTGTCACCCGCCGCTGTGATGTTGCTGGTGTCAAAGGATCCGGCTGGCAGAGAGGTAAGGGCGCCCTGGTCGTTGAAGTGGGCGAAGAAGTTGGCAGGGGCCGTGCTGGCGTCGCTCATGAATACCGTCATTGGGGGCATATAAGACACCCTGACCGAGTCGGCGGTAGTGTCGAATGCGGGGACGAGAACGGCGAAGACGTCGGTAAACGTCCAGACCGCATAGGGATTGCCTGTCAGAGCGGAGGTCAGCGTGATGGTGTAGGTGCCCACCGCCGCATAGGTATGGGGGGTGTTGCCGGTGACGTTTTCGGCGGTAGACCCGTCGCCCCAGTCGACCGTGAAGGCGTTGTCGAAGTATTTGTTCAGGGTGACCCACTGACCGGGTGCCGTGATGGTGGCTTCAAGCTCGATGGTGTCAGGAGCCGGTGGTGCCTCTATGGTGCCGGTAAGCGTCGGTGCTATGAGGATGTAGTTGGAAGCAAGCGCCCCGCCCTGGGGGTCGATAAGCGAGAAGGCTCCCGTGTAGGTGACAGATTTGTTCGCCCCTGCGGTTGCATCGGTAAAGGCCGCAGACGTGATGCCGACGGCGCTTAAGGTGAAGCCTTCTGAGCCAGCAAGACCGTCGAAGGATGTCGGGTTGGCAATCTGTATGCTCGCCGGGTTAATGTCAGCCGTGCCGTCGTATGCCTTCGTCACCGATAAGGCGCCGGTGAAGGTAAGCGGCATGCGCTTGTCGATGATGGTGAACTCCACGTTATGGGTATAGCTGCCGACCTTGAGGTCTTTGCTGACCTGGGCTGTGAGCGTCAGGGTGTGGATACCGCCGCTCTGGTTCAGTGGGTCGGATACCTGCTTGACGGCGGTATCCCCCGCATGGTCAAAGCTGTCCCCGTCAAGGCTGAAGCTGACTCCGGGGAAGCTATCCTCAAGGGCAGCAACGATGTCGAGGTAGCGGCTCTCCGTTGCTCGGGCATCTACGGCAACATCGAAGCGTGCCGTGGTGCCTTCTGCCTTGTCCAGGGTGATGTGGGTGCCGCCTCCCGG
>JAITOC010000071.1 GCA_031290175.1 Coriobacteriales bacterium
TCCGGGAAGCCCTGACCCACGGCAAGGTGACAGGAAGCATTCTCGTCATAGAGCGTGTTGTAGAACAGGATGCCCGCCTGGCGGATGGGGGAGGTCCAGGGGACGAGGGCAACCTCTCCCAGGCGGGAGGCATTCGCATCAACGGCAAAGATGGCTTCGAGCACATCGAGTCCGACCTCTGCCGTGCACGCCACGACGCGCCCCGCCTCAAAGGTGAGGGAGAAGTTCTCGATAAGACTGCCGTGGTGCACGAGCGGCATACTTGAGTAGACGATACCGTCGGCGCGAAGCCGGTTGGGCGTGGTGAATATTTCTTCCGTTGGCATGTTTGGGAAGAAGGGCGTTCCATCCTTGAGTATATCCCCACCGCCCTGCCAGAGGCCGTTCTCATTCAGCCCAATGGTCAGGTCGGTGCCAAGGCTGTTGGTGTAATGCAGCGCGTCAAAGTGCTGCGCGTTCAACCATGCCTTACGCTCATTGAAGCTGATACGGTGCTGCTCCCAGGCGGCAATCGCGTCAGGCCCATCAATGCGGACGGTCTTGAAGATGGCATCCCAGAGCTGCGCGGTGGCATCATCAGGCGCAAGGTCGGGGAAGACGTGCCGCGCCCAGGCTGGGGCAGCCGCGCCGACGATGCACCAGACGTTGCGCCCGAAGTCAAGGGCGTCATAGAACTCCTTGCAGGCCTCGCGGGCGGCGCGGGTGTTTGCCACGAGCTTCATCTGGTCGATACCCTTGAGCGCGAGGGGATCCTCGCTGATGACCGAGAGGATTGCCGCTCCTTCGTGCGCCATTGAGTTGTTGAGAAGCGCCTGCCACTCAGGAAACCGCTCAAACACCTCCAGCGCGCAGTTCTCAAAATGCAGGCGAGCGATCTGCTCGTCGCCCAGCCGCACCGTCACATGGCGCGCCCCCTGTGCGTAGGCCTCAGCCGTAAGCAGCCGGGCGAACTCCACACAATCCACCGAGGCAGATAGCAGCAGCTCCTGCCCGGGCTTGAGATTGCAGCCACTCCTGATGACCAGCTCCGCATAGCGCGCAAGCCGGTCGTTGAAATCCGTAGAGGTTCCGTTTGCTGAGGTCTTGTCTGTCGAGGTCGCAGCTACTGAGGTCATGGGAGCACCTTTCTCCGTTCGGGTTTATTCAAGTTCAAAAGCGCATGGCCACGTTCAACCATGCGCTCAGGATGTACAGGGAGACACCGATTACTTGCCCCCCACTCCGTCATTGCGGGCTTGACCCGCAATCTCGTTCTTAAAAACGCGGGAGATTGCGGGTCAGGCCCTGGGTGACGGGCAGGGAGCAACTAATCGGCGTCTCCCCAGTGAGAGCCTTCCTGATGTACAGGAACATTCTACCCTTTCTCTCACCTGTTCTTACCGGAACGGGCAAAGAGGAAGGTTCCCAGGATAAGGCACACCACGGTGATTGCCGCGATGACCAGTATACTGACGGCGGGGTTGAACAGCACAACACCTGCATACTCCGGCGTCCCCGCATAGACAACTGCCCGCACGAGGTCGATGCAGTAGGTCATGGGCAGCGCGCGGCTCACGTAGAACAGGACACCGCTTGACTGTGCGATGGGTATGATGGCGCCCGAGAGGAACATCTGTGGCATCACGATGAGCATGACCGCGAGATTTGCTGTCCGGGCGCTCTTGATGACCCCGATAAGGATCATCGCCAGGGCACCGCCAGAAAGGCAGATGAACGGCGAGAGGAGCAGGATGATCGCCCATTGTCCGAGACTCAAGGTGATCCCCATGATCAAGCCCACGATCACCGTCCCGAGCATGCTCACGATTGCGCCGAAGGACGACCCGAGTATCTTGCCGACGACGATGGAGTAGCGTGACACGGGCGACACGCGCATCTCCTGCGTGAAGTCCGTCCTTTCGTCCTCGACGAGTGAGGTCATACCCGTTGCGGTGACCATGAACAGCATGTTGACCAGCATCCCTATCAGCATGAACGTGCCAAAGTCAAAGCCCAGCCCTCCTGCCATGTTCTGCATGAGGTTGCCGCCTATCATCCCCATCATCATGATAGGCATGACCAGACTCATGATGAGGCTGGAGGGGGATTTGAAGGAGAGCACGACATCGCGCATGAGGATGGTGATGGTTGCGTTCACCTCGCGCCAGACGCGTGACTGCCTGCGCACCAGCGCCTGTTCCGTTTTCGTGCCGGTGCCCGCGCCCGTGCTCGTGCCCGCGCCTGTGCTCACGCTAGCGCCTGCCGCCTTTGCTGTGGCTTCCGTTGTTGTCCTGCTTGTTGCCCCCTGAACGCGCGCTGCTGCCGTTGCTATTGCTGTTGCTTCGATGGTAGTCATGCTGCCAGCCCTCCTGTCCTTGTCAAACACTCCACATACGCATCCTCAAGTGTGGGGTTCTCGATACGCGTCGATACACTCTTCTTCATCGCTTCCGGCGAGGTTGACGCCGCGATGACGCCCTGATTGATGATGCAGACGGTATCCACGTGCTCTGCCTCGTCGATGTAGTGCGTGGTGAGAAACACGGTGGTTCCCTGTGCCTTGCGTGCCTCGTTGAGGTATTCCCACAGCCCCCTGCGGCTCACGGCGTCAAGGCCCTGCGTCGGCTCGTCCAAAAAGAGGACGGCAGGCGTGTGCACGAGACTGCGTACGATCTCAAGTTTGCGCTGCATACCACCCGAGAGCTTTTTGATGGGCCTGAAGAGGGAGTCCTGGATGCCCACGATCTCTGCCAGATCCATCACGCGCTTGCGATAGCTCGCAGGCATGAGCTTAAACGTCGGGCGGTAGCCGCACATCCCGTAGAGACAAGCGTGAAAGCGGATGTTTTCCTCAGCGGTCAGGTTCTCGTCCAAACTGGGCTGCTGGAATGTGATCCCGACGTTCTCGCGCACCAGACGCGCCTGCGTGCTCACGTCGTATCCAGCTATGCGCACCTCCCCCGAGGTCATCGCCAAGGTTGTGGTCAGAATCGAGATAGTGGTCGTCTTGCCCGCCCCGTTTGGCCCGAGGAACGCAAAGAACTCGCCTTCCTCCACATCAAAGCTGATACCCTTGACCGAAGGCTCCTTTGTCTTGCTGTACTGCTTCACCAGATCCTTTACCTGAATAACTGCTGTCATGATAGATGACCTCCCAGCTACGTACTTCCTGTTTACGGACAAAGCAAGTATGGCGCCGCCGGTTAAACAGAACTTAAATACTGTGTAAACGGAGTGTAAAGGCGAGGGGAACGAGGTTAGAGTTCAGAGGGTCAGACCCATCGTAATCCTGGGGCGTCAGCGATTAACTCCGTCACCCAGGGCTTGACCCGCAATCTCGCTCTTAAAAGTGCAGGTAGATTGCGGGTCAAGCCCTGGGTGACGGGGCGGGGAGCAATCAATCGGCGCCTTCCTTGAGCACCGCGAAAAGGCAACCATGACGAGAGAGGGGCGGGGCATCCTGTGACATCCAGCAGCATGCCCGTCAGGGGACCAAAAACGCCAATTATTTACGCAAACGCGAGGAAATTGCCCGAAGAATAGGGCTAACAACCCCAAAATCCCTCAAAACGGGCAAATTCGTTGAAAGAACCTCGCGTTTGCGTAAATAATTGGCGGAATCTCCCCTGTCGCGGGCACAAATGCATTATCAGCCATTTGCACAGAGATGAACAGCGAAGCACGGAGATGAACAGCGACGATCCCTGTGAGTAGTAACGGAGCGAGAGCCCTATCGAGTCCCATCGAGCCAGGCATGATTGTCATTGCTGAAAACTCGCTACGTGCTAGCATGAGCACAATAAGTAATTCCCCTGCCAGGGTCTGCCGGTAGGTGGATCGCCAAGCGACAGGGGGTTTTATCATTTCTGACTCCATTTCGCCGCCTTGACCTAGGGCAAATTGACTCACAATCTCGTAACTCACAATCTTTTGCGCAGTTTATTCCTTTACGGTTCCTTGCCTTCTTAGACCGTATACAATAGCAGCTGACTTTCTGGAGACGTCCAAAAAGAACGGGATTGATGATGGTTTTGGATTTCTGGGATGATTTCTGTCCTGAGTGCGCTGCAACTGGTACC
>JAITOC010000077.1 GCA_031290175.1 Coriobacteriales bacterium
CAGGCGCAATTTCCCGGCAGGCTCATCTTTGAGATAGAGGGGACGCCGCAGAAGAAAGGGGTGTTCAAAAAGACGAACAGCCATCTGGCGTTTTATACGGAGGGGATCATCATCAAGGAGCTTGGCGATGTTGTCGAGATTCGCAGACGCAACATCGCCAATGTCTATTACAGTGCGCCAATGGTCGGCGAGCAGGAGTGCGTGACCGTTGAGATTGACCATCATGATGAGGGCGGGATTGACACCTATCCCCTTGATGAAGATACGTGGCCGGGGATCTTTGCCCAGGTTGACAGGCTGCTCAACCACGAATGGTATGAGTTTCGAAAAACGAAAGTGGAGCTGCCGGACGAGGTCAAGTGGTTCAATGCGGTTAACGCGGTAATCGCGCTTGCGAGCGAGGGCGACGCTGAGCTTTTTGGCGGGGATGTCAAAACACCCGCTGTCGCTGTGGGCCGCCGCGAAACGCTGTACGAGTATTGGAAGATAAACGTAAGGCAGGATCTACTTGATTGGGTGGTCAAATTAGAAGGGGGACGTTCGGCAAAGCAGGCAAGCGAGATTGCCCAAAACCTCATCCGTGACGGTATAAACCCCGACAGCCTGAGCGACAACGCAAAGCGCGAATTGGGATGGAGTTCAAGCAATGAGGCAATCGCATGGGATTTGGGGCGCATGATGTGGATTGCCGCGCAAGGCTACCTTGCGGATTATCTCAGCTACGAAGAAGCGATTGATTGTTGCACCAAGGCAGGAAAGCGGCTTCAGGAACTGTTCGGAAGCTGGGACGAGATGTTTGCCAACTACATGCAAGGCTACGTCTATTGGTCAGGTGACAACCCGAACGATGAGGACAGCGAGTCCCATCAGCGCCTGGATATCTATCAATGGCTGAAAGCGCAGGCAAGGTCGCCTTACCAGATAGATTGGCGCCTGGATTTAGGGGGAGTCAAGGTTGAAAGTCAGGCGACACGGGGAGTCTAAAAGCTACGATCTTTGTCTCTTCGTCGCTTATCCTCGGTCTGCCAGGCGCCGCAACGAAACATACCGGCTTCCCGGGGACATCACCTCTCTCCCAAGGCGCCGCCCATTCATCAAGCATCTCGTCAGTGACCTCAATATTGTTTTCTGCTACGAATCTCTTTTTCATCTGTGAGCCTCCTGTACTATATTGAGGTGGCCACGGTCCCGTACGCATCTGGCATTTCACTCGACCCCTCCAAGCCTTAATCACACCTTCTTCGGACAGCTCCCCATGCTTTTTGCAAACACGCTCGCAGCCTTCGCGCACCTTGGCAACCTCAAACGACCCACATCAGAGAGGGGTCGAGGTTGAAGGTCAGGCTTGAGCCGGGGGCGTATTCGTGGCGCTTGGACAGGGAGAGTTCCAGCTGCACGCCGTTGCAGTCCACTGTGTAGAGGATGTGGGAACCGAGGAACTCAGCACGGGCAATGGTGCCTAAGATGCTTCCCGACCCTACCTCAATCGCTGCCTCGGGGCGTATCGCCAAGGTGACGGTGCCGTTGTAGGGCGCGCAGTCAGGCAAGACGAAGGATCCCAGCCCACAGCGTACGCCGTGTTTGTCCTGCTGAGCGGCAATGAGGTTCTTCCAGCCAAAGAAGCGTGCGACCTGCTCGGTTGCGGGGCGCGTGTAGAAATCCTCCGGCTTGCCGAATTGCGCCAGCGAAGGACCAAAGAGCAGCGCGACCTTATCCGCAAGGCTTATTGCTTCTTCCTGATCATGCGTCACGAAGAGCATGGTGGTGCCCAGCTCCCGGTTGAGCTTCTTGAGAAAGCTGCGCATACTCACGCGCAGCTCGGCATCCAGCGCACTCAGGGGTTCGTCGAGAAGCAGAAGCTTGGGGTTGGTCATGAGCGCACGTGCCAGGGAGACCCGCTGCTCTTGTCCGCCCGAGAGCTGTGTCGCGCGCTTGTTGCCCATGCCTTCCAACTGCATCAGCTCAAGCATCTCCTGGGTCTTTGCCGCAAGTTCGCTCCGCGACATGCTGCGATTCAGGCGTGGCGCAAAGTTGATGTTTTGCGCAACGGTCATGTTGCGAAAGAGCAGCGCCTTCTGAAAGACCATCGCTATGGGGCGCTTCTCGGCACGCACGCCGTCCATCAGCTCCCCGTCTATGTGGATATGCCCGTCATCATGTGGCTCAAGGCCGGCGACCATCTTCAGGATGGTGGTCTTTCCGCAGCCTGAAGCGCCCAGTAACACGACGATCTCGCCCTCAGCCACGCGGAGATCAAGCCCTTGCACCGTGGGCTCGGCGTTGCCGCGGTAGGTCTTTGAGAGGTTCTCCAGCTCCAGAAAGCTCAAGCTCATAAGAGACCGCCCTTCTTCGTATCGAGGCGGTTATCCACGAGGGCTTTGGATCCCAGGGTCAGGAAGAGCAGGATGGGGGCGATGTACAAGATGATGACCACCGCCACCATCGAGTAGCTGTTGTTGCCCACGGACATCATGGGAAAGAGCAGGGTCGGCAGCGTCTTGAAGGCGGGCGGGGCAATGACGTTGGTGAGCAGGTAGACCGACCATGACCCGATGAAGCAGAAGATGCAGGAGACAACAACCCCCGCGCGCACCGCCGGGAGCGTCACGGTAAAGAGGCGCTTCACAGGACCGACCCCAAGGCTTGCCGCCTGCTGCTCGTAGGCAGGGTCATAATTCTCGAACATCGCAGAAAGCAGCAGCGTCATGTAGGGCACATAGAATACGAGCTGTGCGATAAAAAGCCCCGGCAGGGTGGAGTAGAGGTGCAGCTGCACGAAGACCCTCTGCATGCCAAAGACGATGGCGATGGGTGGAAAGAAGGTCGGCACGAGCAGGGCGATCTCGATGATGCGTTTGCCACGGAAGGAGCGGGTGCCGAGGTTCTTGGCGGCAAAGAAGCTCAAGGCAAGCGACGCCAGCACCACGAGCGCGGTGAGCGCCATACTGTTGGTAAAGGCGGAGAGGATGCGAGGGTCGCTGCTGAGTCCGAGCCAGAAGCCGCCGTCGAGGTCGGGAATGACCTCGGGGTAGCGCCAGCGTGAGACGAGTGACCATAGCACGAGCGGCACGAGCGGCAACAGCAGCACGATGAAGGCAACCGCGAGGATGAGGATGCGCGTCGCGCGCTTCATCTCCTGCCCCTCTCGCGGCGCGTGACAAGGAGCCAGTAGGTGATGATGACCGCCATGAGCACGCAGGTCATGAGCACCATGATCACGAAGGCCTCTGGTCGATTGCGCAGGTGCGGGTCGAGGTATTTGAGGTAGACCATCACCGAGAGAGGGCGTGACTGCGCCGAGCCGAGTATAGCGGGCACCTCGTAATCGCCAAAGGAGGCGGCAAACACGAGGATAGAGGCGACTGCGGTTGCAGGGATGATGTTTGGCAGGATGATGTGGAAGAAGCGCTTGACCTTGCCGATGCCGAGGGTTGCCGCCTGATGCTCGAACTCAAGCGATGCACCCTGGAGAATGCCGAGCACGCTCATGCAGATGTAGGGAGCGAACTTCCAGATGAAAACGATCATGAGTCCGATACCCCGGGAGTCGTATGCCAGAAAGGGGAACTGCGCCGCTGAGTCAGTGAGTCCCAGCCAGTGCGCTATCGAGGACAACCAGCCAGTCTGCGAGATGAGGAACAGCATAATCATCGCCGCCGCCATGCGCGGTATGGAGAGGTTGTATTGGCAGATGAATACCGCGAGCTTCTTGCCCACAAAGGTCTCACGCAGGGCGAGCGCCAGGATGATGGCGAGCACCATCGAGATGACAGTGGACAGAACGGAGACCTTCAGCGAGAACAGCAGGCTGTCGGTAAAGTAGTAGGAGGTAAGCACGTCGCTGTAATTCTGCAAGCCGACGAAGGTGCCCCCATCATCATGGAAGCTCGCGCGCACGTTGCTGAACACCGGCCAGAGGTAGGCAACAGCCAGCAACACCGCCAACGGCAGGAACGAGAGTATGAGCTGTATACGAGTTTTCATGATGGGCTTATTCTACAGGAAGGGGGCAAGCGCAAAGCCCGCCCCCTCTTCCAAAGTAGAATGTGTTACGCCTTGACGACTTGGGCGTCCCAGACGGTGCCGAGCCAGGTGCTGACTGCGCCGCTTGAAACGTTGTGGGCGGAGGTGACGAGCTGATCGGCGGAGGCCGCCGTGCCCTTCGGGAAGCCCTCCATCATATCGGTGAAAAGCTTCTTATCCTCAGCGGAGAGCTTCGTGATGTCGAGGTTGTAGGCGTTGCCCGTGGTTGCCGTTACGCTGGCATTGACCTGCGGGTCGAGCAGCAGGTTGCTGAGTACGATGGCAGCTGCCTTGTGCTTCGAGTTTTTGGCGACGACGATGAAGTCAGGGTAGCCCACCGAGGTCTCCATGAGGTAGAGCTGCGCGTTGGGCAGATAGGAGGGGTCATCCTGCGTCTTGGGATAGATGGACACGCAGGTGGTGAAGGAGGTGGCAAGGTCGCCCGAGTTCACATAGCTGACCATCTCGTAGGCATCCGCGCCGTAGTGAGCTGCGCCATCAAGCTGGAAGAGGTGGGGCTTGAGATCATTGAGGTACTTCCACACATAGCCTGACTTTGCGAGAAAGGCTTCCTCTGTTGCGTCTGCGCTCGTCGCCCAGGCAAACCATTCCTCGGCGTGCGCCTGTATCTTGGTTGAGCGCGCCTGCGCATCGTCGCCCTCTGCGTAGATGGGCTTCCAGCCGCCACTGCCATCGTCGGTGAGCTCATAGAGCACGGAGGTCACGAACTGCTTGCCGTGAAAACCGCCCTTGCCGAGCAGGTCGAGATAGGTGAACTTGCCGGGGTTCTTCTGTACCCACTGGTAGAGCTCAGAGAGGTTGTGAAAGAGCCCTGGACGCCCATCGGAGCTGGTAGCATCCCACGCGAGCGAGGCATCGTACTTATCGGCAGCATAGACCATGGCGGGCGTCACCTTCATGAACGGTGCCTGGTAGTAGTCGTTGGGGATGGTGCCGTTGAGGTTTGTGTCGGATGAGGTCCAGTCGAGATACTCGTTGTTCGGAAGCGCCTTGACCCACTGGTTTCCGTCGTCGCCCCAGAGCATGCCGGCGTTGAGCTGCGCACCGATGGAGGCGCTTGCTCCCCAGAACATGTCGATGGTGGCATCGATGCCGTCAGCATAGTCGGAGATGAACCGTTCCTCGAACTCGGCAGTGTCCTCCACGTATTCGATGGTGACGCCGTAATCCTGGGCAGCCTGCTCCTTGAACTTCGCCCAGAACTGCTCGACCATCGCATCCGCGCCACCCGAGCCCCAGGCGCAGAAGGTGATGGTGTCGCCCTTTGCCTCGGCGAGTATCTCATCCCAGGTCATTGTTGCAAAGTCGGTCTCGACGCTCAGGGGCGTACCGCCCTGGTCGCCACCGTCAGTCCCATTGTCCGTATCGCCGCTGTTTGTGCAGCCCGTCAGCGCGACGACACCCAACGCGCCGGTAGCGGCGGCAAGGCCGAGCACGAACCTTCTTCGGGTGAGCGGCGTGGTCTCGGGGGAGCCCGCTTTGAGCCTGTGATTGCTGTTCTCTTCCATGGGTAGATCCATTGTTTCCTCCTTAAAAGTTGTGTGACAACAGGTATCGGTCGGATTCCTCGATCGATAACTAGTGTAGTGTATCACATATAAGATTGAATCTAGTAGTAGAGCGTGTCTGCCTCGGCGAGAGGATGCTCAGGGTTCGCAGGGGCAGTGCGATGACAAGGAAACTCCGCCCTCGATGCACAGCATTGAGCATCTGCTCCGCGATTCCTTGTCATCGCACTGCCCGGCAAACACAACTTCTCAGAGGATCCATCCGGGGGAGGGACCCTCAAGGATTTCCCAGTCAGCGTTGGTGTAGAGCTCGCGATAGAAGGCGATGTCGCGACCGCGACCGCCCTTCTCGGTGAGTTGCTCGGTGTCGCGCGGGTTTGCGCCCACCTCCGCCCAGGCAAGGTTGCCGCCTGCAGAGGCGACAAGATCGGTGCCGGCTGCACAGTTAAGACGCGGTTCCAGACCGCTTGCAAGACGGTAGACGGCGACGTAGAGGGCATTATGCAGTGCGCTTATCGCGCCGTGGCTGAAAAGAGCTGTCCCGGGGACGGGGACGCGTCGCCCACAACCGGCAGAAAGCGGCGTCGCATCGATACAGATGCGGGTCTTTTCCGTCAGCTCTTCAGGGGTGTGCTCAGGACCGATAGGCTCCACGCAGGTGGAGAGCGTGAGTCCTGCGGCGTGGATGTTCGCGATGGTTTGCAGGCGGGTCTCTACGGGGATGGTGGTCACCACGCCTTCACCCATGCGCACGGCGTGATAGCAGCCGTTCACACCCGCTGCCTTAAGCTGCCTTGCCTGCTCAAGCGTCATGTCCTCAACATTAGCCAGCAGGGGCATCTCCGGGCTGATGACCGCGCGCACAGCCGCCGCCATCTCCAAAAAGAGCTCAAAGCGGTACGAGGCGGTCGAGAGGATCAAGATGGCGTTGGCACCCTGCTCCTCGTAGCGCTGGGCAAAGTCTATAACATACTCCCTAGGCATCTCGAGCTTGCCTTTGCGCACGCCGTTGCAGAGGGCAAAGGAACAGAACAGGCAGTTCTTGGGGCAGGGGGTGCCGTTGAGCCCGATCTGGGCGTGGATCTCAGCCTTGCCGTCCGAGGCCTTCAGACTTAGCTCGTTGCCCGCCCAGTGGATGTGGTGCGCCTCGCGCGAATGTGGGTCTACGGCGTAAAGCGTGCGGATATCCTCATCGGGCAGCCCATTGCCCGCAACCGCACGCTCGACAATCTCGTAAATCTCCCGTGCCTTTGCGTCCATGCATCCTCTTCTCTGCCACACCATGTATTCGCGCATATCCAATACCAGCTTGTATCCAGTATTGGTAAGTGTACCCTATGGTTGTCCAAGGGGCAAAGGGGTTCCTTTGACCGCGCTGATGAAGGCTCCGCCGAGGGCGTGGTCAGCCTGCTCGGGATCAAACCCATCAAGGAGATGGATCTGCTCGCGCGTTGCTGCTTTCTGGGCGATGAGGTCAGAGGGATAGGTCTTGTAGACTTCGATCTGCACCTGAGAGAAGCCTGCCGCCTGCATCAACTGGGTGTACTCAGGTTTTGTGAGCACCCCGTTCGTGCAACCCAGGATAACACCAAGGGTCTGCGCCTGCTTGTGCTCAATTGTGCTACTATCAATAACAATATCTGCGACGATAAAACGTCCTTGAGCCTTGAGAACCCGGAACGCCTCCTTGAGCACTATGGATTTGTCGTCACAGAGATTGATGACGCAGTTTGAGGTGACCACATCAACGGACCCGTCGGGCAAGGGAATGTTTTCAAGGAACCCATGGATGAAGCTGACATTCTGCGCGTCCGCCTCCTGAGCGTTCAGGCGGGCGAGTTCAAGCATCTGCTCGGTCATGTCCAAGCCGTAGATGTGTCCCTGCGCACCCACCTGTGCGGCTGCCAGTAAGACGTCTATCCCGGCACCACAGCCGAGGTCGAGCACCGTCTCGCCTGGCTGGAGATTCACTTGCGAGAGCGGGTTCCCGCAGCCACGCGAGGCGCTGCATGCCTTGGTGGGCACGGACGCATACTCGCTCTCGGCATAGAACTTGAACGCGCCGTCCGATGCGCCGTCCGTTGTGCTGCCTGTCGCACTGCCGTCGGCGGCAGTCTGGGTGGCGACCCGGGTCGCAACCGCTCCATAGTGGTCGGAAACCTCCTGCTGTGCGGATGACTTTCGGGTAAGGTCGGGCATCTCTTCTCCCTCTCGACATTGCACCTTGGCTGAAACTGCGATGGGGAGCGCCCATAGGCTGCTCCCCATCATGATAACCTACGGCTCAAGACTGTCGGGCAGGGAGGGGGCGTCTTGGAGCCACAAGTACATCCAATTTGGAGGCGACGACCGGATTCGAACCGGTGGTAAAGGCTTTGCAGGCCTCTGCCTTACCACTTGGCGACGTCGCCGTCATAACCAAACCGGTCAAGCGCATAAGCGCCTGACCGGCAGATTAGGCGTATGGAGCGGACAACGGGATTCGAACCCGCGACCCCAACCTTGGCAAGGTTGTGCTCTACCAACTGAGCCATGTCCGCGAAGCGCAAGTTGTCATTTTACGTGGTTGTCTCAAAAGGTGCAAGTCCGCGCGTATTTCGGGTTTTATTTTGAGACAATACGGTTGCAGTTCACAGGGTCAGTGGGTTGGCTAGCGGACAAATGGGGACGGGGACGCAATACGGGAAGGCGCCGCAGAAACAAGCTCACGCTGGATCGAGCCGCGTTATGCTACCATGAGTCCTATAGAGGATAGAGTCTGCTAGTCACCCCTTAACCGGCAGGAATAATCATCCTCCATCGCAGACCAGGAGTACAAAACGTGCAGAAAGTCTATCTGGATAACAGTTCGACAAGTTTTCCCAAGCCGCCGGGGGTGGTGGATGCGGTTACCGAGTATCTCAAGGATGTCGGTTGCAATCTCAATCGCAGCGGCTTTGGGGTCACCTGCGTGCTCAACAAGCGCACGCGCGAGACACGCACCCTGCTCGCCGAGCTGTTCAACCACCCTGACTTCAAGGAGGTCGTGCTCACCCCAAGCATCACGACGAGCCTCAACTATGTGATAAAGGGCTTGTTCAAGCGAGGCGACCATATCCTCATCAGTTCGATGGAGCACAATGCGGTCACCCGGCCACTCTTCCAGATGCGCAAGAAGGGCGTGAGCTTTGATTTCATCCCCTGCGACAGCGCGGGGCGGCTCGACCCGGACGACATACGACCTCTGGTCAAGCCAAACACGAAAGCCCTCATCACCCTTCACGGCTCCAATGTCTGCGGCACTATCCTGCCCATCCGCGCGATGGGTGCCGTCGCCCAAGAGTGTGGCCTGCTTTTTGTGGTCGATACCGCCCAGACCGCCGGCGTGCTCCCCCTGGATATGGTTGCGGATCATATCGACATCCTCTGTTTCACGGCACACAAGGGGCTGTTGGGTCCTCCCGGCGTAGGCGGCCTCGTCATCTCCGAGAGCCTTGCCCGCCGTATCGAACCCCTGATTGCAGGCGGCACCGGGGTTTTTTCGGAGATGGACGAGATGCCCGACACGCTCCCCATGCACTTTGAGGCAGGTACGCCAAACCTCATGGGATACTACGGTCTTCGCAGCTCGCTGCGGTGGATCAAGCGCACCGGTATCGAGCGTATCCACACGCATGAGATGGATCTCTATGAGCACTTTTTAGCGGGCATGCAGCAGATTCCCGCAGTCCGTATCCTTGGCACGCAGGATAGAGCCACTACCCTGCCCGTTTTGGCCATCGACGTCCCCGGGCGTGACATCGGCAAAATTGCTTATCGGCTTGACAGTTTCTACAAGATCATCACCCGCTGCGGACTGCATTGCGCACCCTATGCTAACCGGACGTTGGGCACCTATCCGCAGGGGACCATACGGTTTTCCCTGGGATATTACACCAAAAAGTCCGAACTCGACTACACCCTGCGCTCCTTGGAAGAGGCCATCGCCCATGTCAAATGAGTTAACCATCATCGAGCTGGTTGATAAGGCGCTTGACAACGAGACCCTGAGCCGCACGGAGGTCGAACGGCTCTTTGCCATCGAGGCCTACTCGCGGGAGTCCTACTACCTCCAATGGGCAGCGCATCAGGTGGCGTTCGCGGCATCGCGGGGCACGGGGCTGCTCTACGCCCAGGTGGGTCTGGACGCCAATCCCTGCCCGGGCAACTGTGATTTCTGCTCCTTTGCCGCCGCCGCAACCGAGGGTGCCTGGGATGAGAGCCGCACGCTTTCCCTCGACGACATCCTACGTTACAGCCGGGCCTTCTCCCAGAACGGGGCGCATCTCATCTCCCTGATGACCACGGCGAACTACGACTTCGACCGCTTTTGCGAGGTAGCTCAGGCGGTACGGGAGACCGTCCACCCCAAGGTGTCACTGATGGCCAACATCGGCGACTTTGGGTCTACCGAGGCGGCCGCCCTCAAAGACGCCGGCATCGACATCGTCTACCACGCTGTACGCGTGGGAGAGGGCGTAATCACATCCCTGCCCGTTGAGAAGCGCTACGAGACAATCGAGGCGGTGCGCGCTGCGGGGCTGCGCCTCATGAGCGGTGTCGAGCCGATCTACGCCGAGCAGGACAGCGCGGCGGTTATCGACCGTATGATCGAGGTTGCGGGTTGGGATCTCGTCTGCTCAGGGCTTGGCTCGCTCCGCACGGTGCGCGGTACCCGGATGCAGGACTTCCACCCTCTGAGCAGACCGCGTTACACGGTGCTCTCGGCGCTGTTTCGCCTGCTTGCGGGAACACGCATCCCCTACGGCTCGGAGAACACCTGCTGGTGCGACGGCGGCACGAACCCCCGGAACAACCATATGTTCCCAGGCGACGAGACCATAGCCACCTCCATGGCCGCGCTGAAGCGCAGTCTGGAAGACAACGAATGGCGCATCCCCTCCCTTGACGAGGACCAGAGAGACAGCAGGTAATTCTGTCATTGCGGGGAACCTGAAATGACATTCTTGAAAGTGCAGGTAGATTGCGGATCAAGCCCACTGACCCTGTGAACTGTAACTGCGAGGGTCGATTGAGATAAAGAAATCCTGCAATAATCCCCACACGGGATTAAAAACTGATAGAATTATCGTCCGCCGGTTCTCTTGGCGGCATTTTGCGCGATTAGCTCAGTGGGAGAGCACTACCTCGACACGGTAGGGGTCACAAGTTCAAGTCTTGTATCGCGCACCAGCTATCCGAGCCTCACATCCGTGGGGCTCTTTTCTCGGGTTCGGCAGGGTGCGCCCTGGCTTGCTCGTTTGCGCAGTGGCTCCAGGAGGCGGGTACCAAGATGGCGTTTCAGGTTTTTGACGTCGCAATCGTCGGCGGGGGAGCGGCGGGGCTTGTTGCTGCGATTGCAGCAGCCGATGGCGGGGCGTCCGTTTGTCTCATCGAGAAAGGTGCCCGTCTGGGCACCAAGCTGCTCAAGACGGGCAACGGGCGCTGCAATCTGAGCAATGCTTCCATCGAAGGCTCGCTGGGGGCGGTACTGCGCTCACAAGATGTAGCACAGTGCTCAGGTGGGGCGTCGTTTTACAATCATCCGGCTTTTGTAGTCCCTACGCTTGAGCGCTTCGACTGTCTTTCTGTCTGCTCGTTCTTCGAGGATCTTGGTCTCCTGACAATCGCCGACGAGCGCGGATGGGTCTACCCGCGCACGCGTAGCGCGAATTCCGTACTCGATGTGCTGGTGAATGCAGTAGGACGGCGGGAGATAAGCGTGCTCCTGCAACATGAGGCTCTCCGAATCGAGCCCCCGGCTGACGGAGACCACTTTATCGTGCGTGTGTTAGATGCCACCGACCACACTGCTGCTGACAGCGCATCCGCCTCACCCGCGCAGAACGCCGCCGCAACCGTAATCCGGGCTTCGCGGGTGATTGTTGCCACAGGCGCGCTCGGCGAGCAGGCGCTTGCCGAACTCACAACTCTGGACACACTGCCCTGCGTTCCGATTCTCGGCCCGCTCAAGACCGAGGTCAAACCCATCCGTGGGCTTAACGGTGTGCGCGTGATGGCGTCGATACGATTGCAAGGGAGTGCACCCGCTGAATACGGCGAGATCCTCTTCCGCGATTACGGGCTTTCCGGCATCGCAGTGTTCAACCTCAGCCGCTTTGTGCAGCAGGGGCAGACCCTCTCCCTCGACTTCTTCCCCGAACTATCCGCCGTCGAACTCCTTGATCGGCTCAAGGCGCGTACCGAGAAGCTCTCAGCGCCTTCTGCGAGTTCCTTCTTTGACGGAATGCTCCATCGGCGTCTTGCGGTTATTCTTCTTCGCAGGTGCGGTCT
>JAITOC010000039.1 GCA_031290175.1 Coriobacteriales bacterium
GGCTGGGATGCCTTGGGCTGGAGTGCTACAGATGTACAAGACAGCGCAAGCTTTGCCAGTATCGTCGGCAGTGATCAGGTCTTACTCCTTGCACTGCAAGCGCAGTGGAGTCCAAAGACAGTCGAGGTAACCTTTGATGCAGCGGGTGGTACGCCAACAAGCCCCGCAAGCATAACCGTGACCTTCGATGCGCCCTATGGTGCTCTACCTTCTACGACTCAGACAGGCTACGTCTTTGATGGTTGGTTTGATGCACCCACAGGCGGCACTCAGGTAGTAGCGGCCACGGTTGTAAGCAACGCGGTCAACCACACACTGTATGCCCACTGGCATCCGGCTGGCGGTATCGTCTTGGTGTTCGACAAGAATGCGGCTGATGCCACCGCAGGTACTCCCGCGCAGTGGAATGACCTCGTCTTTGGACAAACCTTGGCAGCACAGGGCAAGACGTTGCCCGTGGCAGGAGGAGGCGCACCTGAGCGCTATGGCTACGACTTTATCGGCTGGGCATCGTCTCAGGCACTGGCAGATGCAGGCACCGCAGACTTCACCAGCGGTGCGCTCGTAGACTGGACAACCTCCAAGACGGTTTATGCCGTCTGGCAGGCAAAGACGGTAGACGTGACCTTTGACCCAACCGGCGGCAGCGCGACAAGCCCTTCTCAGATTACCGTGACTTTTGACCAGCCCTACGGCTCTCTGCCTTCCACGACTCAGGCAGGCTATGTCTTTGATGGTTGGTTTGATGCACCCACAGGCGGCACCCAGGTAGTAGCGGCAACGGTGGTGAACAACGCGAGCAGCCACACGCTCTATGCCCACTGGCATCCGGCTGGCGGTATCGTCTTGGTATTCGATAGCAACGCAGCAAACGCCACGCCAGGCACCATCACACATTACGACGACCTCGTCTATGGACAGACCTTAACAGCACAGGGCAAGAGCCTCCCCGCCGCAGGAAGTGGCGCACCCACACGCACCGGCTACAACTTCTTAGGTTGGGCGACGACGCAGACACTGGCGGGCGCAGGCACCGCAGATTTCACCAACGGTGCGCTTGTGGACTGGACGACCTCTAAGACGGTTTATGCCGTCTGGCAGGCCAAGACGATGCTAGTGACCTTTGACCCAACCGGCGGCAGCGCGACAAGCCCTGCCCAGCTAACCGCAACCTTCGACCAGCCCTACGGTGCCTTGCCCTCCACAGCCAAGACGAGCTCTGTCTTTGATGGTTGGTTTGATGCACCCACAGGCGGTACGCAGGTAGTAGCGACAACGGTTGTGAGCAATGCGAGCAACCACACGCTCTATGCATACTGGCACTCAGTGGACGACATCGTTTTGACCTTTGATAAGAATGCGACCGATGCGACCGCAGGTGGTGTCACGCGATGGGATGACCTCATCTATGAGCAAACTTTAGCGGGGCAGGGCAAGAACCTCCCTGTGGCGGGAAGTGGCGCACCCACGCGCAATGGCTACGATTTTGTTGGTTGGGCGTCGTCGCAGGCACTGGCAAATGCGGGTGCCGCAGACGTTACGAATGGCTCGCTCGTTGATTGGCCGTCCTCGACCTCCAAGACGGTTTATGCCGTCTGGCGCGCCAAAGCGGTGGATGTGCGCTTCTACAACAACTATACATCGGGGGATACCTCACAGTACGCGCCGGGCAATGCAATCAACGGCTCCAAGCGCTATGGGGACAGTCTGTCCCTCTTTGCGGCACCCACGCGCTCGGGCTACACCTTCACCGGCTGGTACGATGCACGCTCAGGTGGCAGGTATTGGGATTTCGACGCATGGGGTATCAACGTACATCCCACCCTGAACCTCTATGCTCAGTGGAGGGCACAGCCCATAGCACCAGCAGCAAGAGTGACGATATTGCCCCCAACAGTGATCCACCAGGTAGAGGTCATCGAACAAGCACCGCTTATGATCTCTGTGAGGCCCGACCAGGGGACGGATATCCCTGCGCCTCAGATACCAACTGCACCTCCCGCAGCAACCCCCCAAGGGCATTGGTCACTCGCGAACCTGGACTTGGCCATCGTGGCTGCCTTCATACTGGGGCTGTTGCTTCTTAATCGAAAGAAGAAGATCCCTGCGCTAACGCCCATGGTTGCCCTGGCAACCGTTGTCTCAGTCGTTCTGTTTCTGCTCACACAGGATCTGTCACAACCCATGCAGCTCGTTGATACCTGGACAATCCTTCATGTAATCATTGTGGCGGTACAGCTGGGGGTCTGGTTCCTCTTGAAGAACAGTGGAGAAGAGGAGCAGGAGCAACCAAGCGTCTGACATCTGAGTGCTTGGCAATCGCCCAAGGAGACACCGCGTGTCTTCCTGCCTACGCAGTTGTTCCTCCACAGGATGAACCAGCGCCGGCGCAGCAGACGTAGCAGTGATCGTCCAATTTCAGCTTTCGTGGTTTGATGCCCTGCTCTGCAACGGCTTCTATCGCTTCCGGCTCTTCGATGGGCAGATTGACGGCTTGGTTGAAGTCACAGTCATAGAGCCGTCCGTCCCAGCTGACGGAGAGCTGTGTGCGGCACATGATGTTGGAAACCGTGGCGGGGTTAAAGGCATCGGAGAGGCGCCGCATATAGCTCTCAAGCAAGCCCCTGCTCAGCAGGAAGTCTCTAAAGCGACCGCCGGGGGCGTTCGTTATCGCGAGCAGACGATCAAAGGTCACGTCATAGCGATCGCCCAATGCCTGCTTGAACTCGCGCTCAGCGCTTGCCTGCGCTGGCGGGAGAAAGGCACCACCTGGATTGAGCACGAGGTTCAGGACGAGGGGCTCGCCCTTTGCATTACAGGTGCCGGTTCCATAGCCAACGGCATTCAGGAGCTGCAAGCCCTCGATGGCCGCAGCAAACACACCCTCTCCCCGTTGGCGGTCGGTGGCGCGCTGCTCATAGGAGGGCAGCGATGCCACGACCTCAACGCCGTGCTCCGCCCAGAAGGCAGGCAGGTCGTGATAGGTGGGCACGGTGAGAATGACGAGATTCGTGCGCACGATAACCGTGCCACTGCTGCACGGCTGCTTCTCACCGTGCGACTTCTCGCAGCTCGTCTGTCTGTCACCCCTGCGTTCATCGTCCAACGGCTTGCCTCCCGTATGCTTCCCGTGTACCGCAGCGGCGGCGGAGGAGACAAGCCAATGGTATTCGGGATTGAGTTCGGGGGCACCTCCGGTGATGTCGATGGTTTTGAACCCTCCTCGCGCAAAGGCTTTTAAGCACGCTTCCATCGTGGCGCGAGACATCTCTTCAGTGCGCTCAGGCCCTGCCTCGACATGACAATGTCGGCACGCGAGATTGCAGCGCAGGCCGATGTTGAGTTGCAGGGTATCGAGTCTCTCTGCAGTATGTAGGAGCTCGGGCTGTCCTAACGCGGCAACCCGCTCAGCAAAGGGCGTGATGCTTGTATCCATAATTCCCCTCAGTGTTCCCCTCGGCGTTTCCTTGGCGCTCGGTTTAGCGCTTGGTTCAGGCACGCTCTGTCAGAACTCCAGGTCTCCCGCGATGTTGTTCATCTGGATACCGTGCGCGAGCGATGCTCCGCCTCGGATGGCACAGGCGACATGGATAGCTTCTGTCAACTGCTCAAGGTCAGCGCCCTTCTCCAGTGCGGCGTTCGTATAGGAATCGATGCAATAGGGGCACTGTACGGCATGTGCAACGGCGAGCGCGATAAGCGCCTTCTCACGTGCAGTCAGTGCGCCATCCTCGAAGACTGCTCCGTAATACCCCATGAACTTTTCCCAGAGAGCCGGGGCGTGGTTTCCCACATTGGAGAACTTTGCAAGGTCAGCGGGGTGATAATAGGTTTCTGCCATGTCGGATCCCTTCATAACTATACGCATCTAGTAGACAAAGTCTACTATAACATACCCTAGGTTTTATGGATGAAGATAGCTTGTTTCTGTTCACAGGGCCAGTGGGCTTGCTAGGAAGCTCCGCACCCGATGCTCATTTCTCTGCATTCAGCGCGAGAACCCCGGATAGCTATGAAGGTCCAAGCTCTTATCCGGTCGGCTCGCGCTAACGAATGCACAGGAATGAGCATC
>JAITOC010000056.1 GCA_031290175.1 Coriobacteriales bacterium
GATACCATGTTCAAGCTCATATTTTATGTGCGGCGTTACCTCAGCTGGATAGAGGGACTGACTACGAATCAGTACGTCAGGGGTTCGAATCCCTTACGCCGCACCATACACAAAACCAAATGACCTCCGCTTATGGGGGTCATTTTGTTGTGGATGGGCGTAAGGGATTCGACAATACTCCTTACCGTTCCCGCCTTGGGATTTGACGTCCACCCTGAAATAACTAGAGCACGAGCGAGGCACCGATTAAATGGGTATACTGTCTCCCCATGACTGTTGAACTCAAAACAGGAACGACGCCTGTTATCGACTTCCATGTGCACGTCTTTCCGGAAGCCGTGGCACCGCGCGTCGTGAGCGCCTTCATGCGCTTCCCTATCGAGGTGTTCACTGACGCGACGCTCCCGGCTTGGCTTAAGCATATGGAAGAGAGCGGCGTGGATAAGAGCGTCATGCTCTCCGTGCCCACCAAACCCACGCAGGTGAAGAGCGTGAACGACTACCTGCGACCCATGCTGTCAAACGCGCGCCTGATCCCCTTTGCCGGTGTGCATCCTGAAGGCGATGACCCCGTAGGCGTGGTGCGTCGCGCCGCTGAGGAGGGGTTTCTGGGCATCAAACTCCACCCCCTCATGCAGGATTTCAAACCACAGGAGAAGCGCCTCTTCCCTCTCTATGATGCCGCTATCTCAGAGGGGCTTATCATCCTGATGCACGCAGGTGCTGGCATGGATTTTGATGCTATCCGCGGATCCAAGCAGGACTTCGATGAGCTGTTCGAGCAGTATGACTACGATCGTTTTGTATTGGCGCACCTCGGAGGCAGACCTGATTTTCAGAGCTTCCCCGAGTTCAAGACCGGCTGGCCAGGCTACCTTGACCTTGCCTTCTGCTTCGGATTCATGCCCGATGACTACCTGATTGACCTCGTGCGCGATTTCGGGGTTGACCGTGTGGTCTATGGCACGGATGGTCCTTGGCAAAGCGAGAAGCGCACCCTGGATTACCTGTTGGGAATGGACTTCACTGATGACGAAAAGCGAGCGCTCCTCTTTGGAAACGCCGCACGATTACTTGGATTGTAGAGGCACACATTGACTGCTACCAACGCAAATATCGCTCACCGCATAGACAAGCTACCGATGACGAAGACTATGTGGAAGGTTCTCTTCATCTCGGGCATCGGCTGGCTGTTCGACGCCATGGATCAGGGAATGGTCGCAGGTGTTATCGCCTCTATTGGCAAGGATTGGGTGCTGAGCGCCACACAACTTGGCTTCCTCAGCAGCGCGGGCATCCTGGGGATGATCCTCGGCGCAGCTTTGAGCGGGCTTATTGCCGACCGCGTCGGACGGCGTACCGTTATCGTAAGCACGCTCCTTATCTTCAGTTTGGGAAGCGCGCTTTCTGGCTTTTCCTTCAACTATGGGATGCTGCTCGTCTGTCGTTTTATTACCGGGTTCGGCCTTGGCGGTGAGCTGCCTGCTGCCTCCACGCTCGTGAGCGAGTTCTCGCCCGTCAAGCACCGAGGACGCAATGTCGTTATCCTTGAGAGCTTCTGGGCGTGGGGCTGGATAGCCGCCGCACTCGTTGCCTATCTCGCCATCCCTGTACTGGGCTGGCGCGCGGCTTTCTTCATCGGCGCCGTGCCCGCCTTGTTTGCGGCGGTGTTGCGCTTTGCCCTGCCTGAGTCACCACGCTATCTTGCGCAAAGTGACCGGCTCGAAGAGGCAGAGGCGCTCGTGAGCAAAATGGAGCACGAGGCAGGGCGAGGGGGCGCAGGAGCAGCCGAGAAGTACGTGACCAGTGCGATCGACCCCTCTTTGTCCGCACGCGATAACCTTTCCTCCGCTGCAAGCTCCACCCCCGCTGCAAAGCACCCCTCGGGCATGCTCCATGCGTTCACAGGCCTGTGGTCGCGCACGCATATCCGTGCAACCTGTGTCGTATGGGTGCTTTGGTTCGGAATCAACTTCGGCTACTACGGCTTCGTGCTCTGGACACCGACCCTCCTCGCTGCGCAGGGCTTCGATCTGGTCAAAAGTTTTGAGTTCACCTTCTTCATGTGTCTCGCACAGCTGCCGGGCTACCTTGCTGCCGCCCTGCTTATCGAGCGACTCGGCCGCAAGCCGGTGCTTACGATCTTCTTCGCAGGGACAGCCCTTGCTGCCTGGCTCTTTGGCCATGCAGGCAGCACGGCAGAGGTGCTTGGCTTTGGCTGTCTGCTCTACTTCTTTGCGCTTGGTGCCTGGGGTTGCGTCTATTCCTACACGCCTGAGCTCTACCCAACTTCAGTTCGTGGTGCCGGCGTTGGCTGGGCAGCTGCCTTTGGACGCATTGGCGCCTTTATCGCCCCGATGATCGTCCCGGTGATCTATTCTTTCTTCGGTTCGGAGACAGGCTTTGCCGTCGTCTTCACCGTGCTGACGGTTGTCCTCGCCCTCGTCGCCGTCGTCGTAGCGCTGTTCGGAATCGAGACAAAGGGCAAGATTTTGCCCTGATTCGGTTATGGTTCACAGGGTCAGTGGAGTGTTCCAAATCGGGGGGCTTCCCTTGACGCATATGTTCGGCTATACTAACCAACATATTGTTGGTTAATGTCCACTCTGTTGGATATTGTTTGAAAGCTGAGCACTATGCCTTCCAGCACTCTTGAGCTTGCACCCGTATTGTCCGAGGATCGACGGAGTGCGCGCAGTAAGCGCATGCTCCGCCAGGCGTATACCGCACTCATCGAGGAGCGTGGTCTCGATGGCTTTTCAATCGGGGATCTCACAGAACGAGCCGACTTAAACCGGGGCACCTTCTATGCCCATTACAAAGACATGGACGACCTCCATCGCTCCTTTGAGCAGGAGATTATCGACAGTCTCGCGAATCTCAAGCCCCGGCTGCAAGCGGTGCCCCTGACCGAGCTTGTCGCCTTCTCACGCAAGGGTATACCGCCCCGCATCTGCATCGAGATCTTTGACGTGTTCCATAACCATGCTCCCCTGCTCCGCCTGTTGCTGAGCCCCCAAGGTGATGCCGCGTTTCAGGCACGCCTGCGCGATCAGCTCTGCACCGACCTCATGCGCTCGGTGCTCCATGAAAAGTACACGCGCAAGCCCGAGCCCTTGACCGAATACTACATCGCGTATTATGCCTCCGCTCTCGTGGGCCTCATCTGGCATTGGCTAAAGCGCAATACGCCGGAAAGCTCTGAGGAGATGGCAGGCATCATGCTATCGATTATGTTCCTCAAGCCCGGCGACCCCATCGAACTGAAAGGTGCATAATGAGCAGCGCACTTACGCCTGACCAGGCACCCCAAACGACAGACGCATCCTGCGACTCCTGTAGCTCCTGTGGCTCGGCAGCGCCGTGCTGTGCGCCAACATTCAGCTTGCTTGACAAGACGCCTCAAGCGCAAGACGCCTCCGGTGAAACCAAGCCTCGTCTTCACCTTGGTATAGACGTCGGCTCCACCACCGTCAAGCTCGCCGTGCTCGACGCGCAGCGCAAGCTTGTCTTCTCTGACTACCAGCGTCATCATGCGGATATCCGCGCGACTATCGCCGAAATAATAGCGGCGGCACGCCAACGCCTCGGGGCAGAGCCGATGACCGTTGCGATTACCGGGAGCGGTGGCCTGCTTCTGGCGCAGTGGCTCGACCTCACCTTTGTGCAGGAGGTCATCTCATCCAAAGCAGCCGTTGAGGCCTTTATCCCACAGACCGATGTGGCCATCGAGCTGGGCGGCGAGGACGCGAAGATTATCTACTTCGACAACGGCATAGAACAGCGTATGAACGGTACCTGCGCGGGCGGTACGGGCTCCTTCATCGACCAGATGGCAACCCTGCTCAACACCGACGCAAGCGGTCTCGACATTCTCGCGCGCGGCGCAGACATTATCTACCCCATCGCCTCGCGCTGCGGAGTCTTTGCCAAAACCGACGTGCAACCCCTACTCAACGAGGGAGCGCGCAAAGAGGATATCGCTGCGTCGATCTTCCAGTCCGTAGTGACGCAGACCATAGGAGGCCTGGCATGTGGGCGCCCCATCCGTGGCACGGTTGCCTTTCTCGGAGGCCCTTTGCAATACCTCCCTGAACTGGAGAAACGCTTCGTGCTGACCCTCGGACTCACCCCCGAACAGACCATCAAACCCGATGATGCCCATCTCTTCGTCGCCTGCGGGGCGGCCATCGCCAGCACGGATAACGCCCCCCTGACCCTCCCCGCGATCGAAGCGCGCCTGGAGAAGCTCGGCAACACGCAGGGTAGCGAGGTCGTGCGCCTCGACCCCCTGTTCGCCAGCCGCGAGGAGTACGACAGCTTTGTCGCGCGCCATGCGGAGGCGACCGTCCTGCGAGCCTCTCTGGAGGAGTACCGCGGGCGTGCCTTTCTTGGCATAGACGCAGGTTCAACCACGTTCAAGGCGGCGCTCATAGGTGAGGGCGGCGAGCTGCTCTGGCAATTCTACGCAAACAACAGAGGAGACGTGCTCGGTACCGCAAAGTACGCGCTCGGCGAGCTCTACAAGGCGCAGCCACCTGAGATGACCCTCGGCCATGTGACCGTTACTGGGTATGGAGAAGGTCTGCTGCTGGAGGCTCTCCAGTGCGACTCTGGCGAGATCGAGACCATCGCGCACCTCCGCGGCGCACGGGAGCTTTTGCCCGAAGTCGATTTTATCTTAGATATCGGCGGCCAGGACATGAAGTGCCTGCGCATCAAAGACGGTGTTATCGACCACATCATGCTCAATGAGGCCTGCTCGTCAGGTTGCGGCTCGTTTATCGAGAGCTTTGCGGTCTCACTGAAGATGGAGGTGGCCGACTTTGCCAAAGCGGCAATCGAGGCGAGAAGCCCGGTCGACCTGGGCAGTCGCTGCACCGTCTTTATGAACTCGCGCGTCAAGCAGGCGCAAAAAGAGGGTGCCACGGTGGGCGACATCTCTGCCGGACTTTCCTACTCCGTTATCAAGAACGCCCTCTTCAAGGTCATCAAGATCCGCGACCCGCGTGACGTAGGCAAACACATCATCGTCCAGGGCGGAACCTTCTTAAACGACGCCGTGCTGTGCGCCTTTGAGAAGCTGCTCGGCCGCTTTGCCGTGCGCCCCGATATAGCGGGAACAATGGGAGCCTACGGTGCCGCTCTTCTCGCCCGCGACCGCTTTGCAGACGCGTGGGGAGCACGGGAAGACACC
>JAITOC010000010.1 GCA_031290175.1 Coriobacteriales bacterium
TATACCGACGCGGTGCACAATTATTTCTCGTGCATCTTCTCGCCGTTTAAGAGCTATGTGCTTGAGGGTCTGGAGAAGCTCGGGGCACTTGATGTGGAACTTGCCTGCACGAGCCACGGACCAATACTGACGCGCGGGCATGAGTACGAGAAGAATATCGAGCGGTACCGCAGCTGGGCGACCCCTGACCCCTGTGCCCACAAGCGCATTCCCGTGTTCTACTGCAGCGCGTACGGCAATACCGAGCAGCTGGCAACCCACGTAGCGCACGGCGTTTCTCAGGCACAGCCCACTGCCGAGGTGCGCTGCTACGACCTCATCGAGCACCCGTTGTCTGAACTCACGGCGATCCTGAACGAAAGCGACGCCTTCCTGATTGGCTCGCCCACCATCAACCGCGACGCCCTGCCCCCTGTGTGGAACCTGCTCGCTGGGGTGGACGCCGTTGCCATCGCCAAGCGCCCCGCAGCCCTCTTTGGCTCCTACGGGTGGAGCGGCGAGGCGATCCCCCATCTTACGGAGCGGCTGCAAAGCCTGAAAGTGGCGGTGTTCGAGAGCACGCTAAAGGTGGCGTTCACGCCAACCGCCGAGGATCTGGCCGCCGCGGAGGCTCTGGGGCTGGCGTTTGGTGAGAGCCTCGGAGTTGCTGCGCGCGTGGGGTGCCCTCAGTAAGGATGGTTACTGCGCTCGAAGAGGGCGCGGATGAACTGACCGGTGTAGCTTGCTTCGACCCGGGCTATCTGCTCGGGGGTTCCTGACGCGATAACCTGACCGCCGCGGTCACCCCCCTCAGGGCCAAGATCCAGGATGCGATCAGCACACTTGATAATGTCGAGGTTGTGCTCTATGACGAGCACCGTGTTGCCCTTATCCACCAGGCGCTGAAGCACCTCAAGCAGCTGCCGCACGTCGTCGAAGTGCAGCCCTGTTGTTGGCTCATCGAGGATGTAGAAGGTCTTGCCCGTCTGCTTCCGTTGCAGCTCACTCGCCAGCTTAACGCGCTGTGCTTCTCCGCCGGAAAGCGTCGTTGCGGGCTGCCCGAGGCTCACATACCCCAACCCTACGTCGTACAGAGTTTGGAGCTTGCGCTTGAGCTGCGGCACGTTCTCAAAGAAGTGGAGCGCTTCGTCCACGCTCATGTCGAGGATATCCGCCACCGTCTTACCCCTGTAGGCAACCTGCAGGGTCTCGCGGTTGTAACGCGCACCGTCACAAACCTCGCAGGGCACATAGATGTCGGGGAGGAAGTGCATCTCTATCTTGATCTGACCATCGCCCTTGCAGGCCTCGCAGCGTCCGCCCGTCACGTTGAACGAGAAGCGCCCGGGCGAATAACCACGCGCCTTTGAGTCGGGCAGCGAGGCAAACATCATGCGCACGTCGTCCCAAAGCCCCACGTAGGTGGCAGGATTCGAGCGGGGCGTCCGCCCAATGGGCGATTGGTCGATATTGATGACCTTGTCGAGATAATTGAGGCCCACGAGCTTTTTGTGGGCTCCCACATGCCGGTGCGAATGGTGTATGCGATTGGTCAATGCGGGGGCAAGCGTGTCGGTTATGAGGGAGGACTTTCCCGACCCAGACACGCCGGTAACCACGGTCAACGTGCCCAGCTCAAAGCTCGCATCTATACTCTTCAGGTTGTTCTCGGTAGCGCCCTTGATGTCCAGCGAGCCCCGCTTGGGATTACGGCGCTCCCGGGGGATGGGAACCTCCTTACGCCCTGAGAGATAATCCGCCGTCAGGGAGCCCTCGGCAGTAAGTATCTCTTCAGGGGTACCCTGGGCAACGATGAGACCGCCACTCTCCCCTGCCCCCGGACCTATGTCGATAACGTGGTCGGCGGAGCGTATCGTTTCCTCATCATGCTCGACGACGATGACCGTGTTGCCCAGGTCACGCAGCCGTTCAAGGGTGGCGATGAGCCGCTCGTTATCGCGTTGGTGCAGGCCGATGGAGGGCTCGTCGAGGATGTAGAGCACCCCCATCAAACCGGCACCGATCTGCGTGGCGAGGCGTATGCGTTGAGCCTCCCCGCCAGAAAGCGTGAGGGTCGCACGCTCAAGGGTGAGGTAGTCGAGCCCCACGTCCACGAGAAAGCGCAGGCGCTCACGTATCTCCTTGATGACGCGCCCACCAATCTGTTCTTCACGAGGGGTCAGCTTCGTTTCCAGGTCCTCAAAAAACGCGAGGCAATCGAGTGCCGAGGCCTGCGTGACCTCGTAGATATTGCGTCCGCCCACGGTGACCGCGAGTATCTCGGGCTTCAAGCGTGCTCCACCACAGGCAGAACAGGGCGTGATGGAGAGGTACTCCTCAAGTTTGGTGCGCGTCTGCTCGCTCTGCGTCTCCTGATAGCGCTCCCAGGTCGCCTTTAGGAGCCCATAGAACTGGGTGGTCCAATGGGTATCGCGCCCGTCTCGGGTAACGTAATCTATCCGCACCTTGGTGGTTCCCAACCCTTCAAGAAAGGCATCCTGTATGTCTTCGGGATAATCCTCAAAGGGTGTATTGACGCTGACCCCCAAGTGCTTGGCAACCGCCTTCAGAACCTGTGGGTAATAGTTGCTCGTGTTGCCGATGACGACCCACGCGCCCTGCGCAAGCGAGAGCGAGCGATCCGGTATGATGAGGGTCCGGTCGACTTCGCGCTTGATGCCGAGGCCAAGGCACTCCGGGCAGGCACCGTAGGGTGCGTTGAAGCTGAAGTCGCGGGGCGCAAGCTCATCGAGGGAGTGCCCGTGGACGGGGCACGCCAGTGCCAGGGAGAAGGACTCTTCCTTATCGGGCTCCAGCATCTGGACGATGACATTGCCCTCGGCAAGCGTCGTGGCGGTCTCAACCGCCTCTGCCAGACGCGAGCTGGCCTCGGGCTTGAGGGTGATGCGATCGACGACGACCTCGATCGTGTGCTTGAACTTCTTGTCAAGGTCGATGGTATCCGCGAGGTTGCGCACCTCACCATCGACTCGCACGCGGGCAAAGCCCCCCTGCCGCAGCTCGGCAAGCAGCTTGGTGAACTCCCCCTTACGCCCGCGGACGATGGGTGCGAGGATGTGTGCGCGCCGTCCGTCACCGGTGGAGATGATCTCGTCCACGACCTGATCCGTCGTCTGACGCACGATCTCTCTACCGCATTCAGGGCAATGCGGTATGCCTATGCGCGCGAACAGCAGACGCAGGTAATCGTATATCTCGGTCACGGTGCCCACGGTGGAGCGGGGGTTCTTTGAGGTGGTCTTTTGGTCGATGGAGACTGCCGGCGAGAGGCCGTCGATGGAGTCGAGGTCGGGCTTGTCCATCTGCCCGAGAAACTGCCGTGCGTATGCAGAAAGCGACTCCACATAGCGCCGCTGCCCCTCGGCGTAGATCGTATCAAAGGCAAGCGAGCTTTTGCCCGAGCCAGAAAGTCCCGTGACCACAACGAGCTGATCACGCGGTATGTTCACGTTTATGTTCTTGAGGTTATGCTCGCGAGCCCCCCGAATGATGATAGCATCCTGCAAAACTTGCTCCTCGCTCTCGTTCCTGTTACTCGTATATGCCGCCTCCTGCGATTGGGCGCAATCCGTCATTGTACCGCATCGCTTGCGGGTGGATGCGGAGGATTGGAATTGGTTGGGATTGGTTTGAGAACCCTGGGTTTGAGGACGGGTGGGTGGGCGCTACGGGCGCGGGTGACAAGTGCCGCCTATTGTCTCGACGCACGATTGGTTATGCCGATTGCATCACTTGGACGCTTTGTTCATAGAGCGTTTCGGGCGCCACATCGATAGTCCCCTCGCCCCATGTTGGAACACCATAGTCGAGATAGACGCCCTTAAAAAGATCGGGGTCTTGTAGTTTGCTGAACGCTGGATAAGCCAGCAGCGGCTCCATGTCAAACAGGCGTTCTTCATGGTTCGAGAATCGAAGCCACAGCCTGTAGTCATCCATAGCTTTGACTCCGATAACCTTAAGCAGCGGTTCGGATTCACCAGCATAAGCTATGTCGTCTTTGATATACATGCACTCCGATCATTGTAAGGGATCGATTTTGCCAAAGGGCTCATTCCTTACAGCCCTGTTCCATGCCGAATAAAGTTCCTCTTCGTGAATGGCCATCCAGGCAAGAACCAAGCGCAACTGCTTAACGGGCAGACTCCCCGCCAACAGCTCGCCATCAATACCAATTGAAGCATCATACTCGTTGTAATACGCATGGATATGCGGCTTGCTGTGCTGCCCAATGTCGGAGAAGATCATCTTGATTACAATGTTATAGAACCGTGAAAGCTCTGGCATAGGACACCTCTTTCGGTGTCCAGTATAGCATGCAACCAAATAGCCGTCACTGCTAATGTTGTGGCGTGTCGCGGCGGAGTGAGGTGGAGATGAATGACCGTTCACCAACAGCTGTTCAGACGGGGACGAAGGTGAGGCTTTGAATGCCGCCATCCTTGGCTTCAACGATGAGGACAGAAGGGTTGCTGCCGCCGCGGGGGCGACTGGGTGAACCGGGGCAGAGCATGAGCACGGCACCCCTCTGCTCGTTGCGGGGGATATGGGTATGACCATGCACGCAGATGTGCGGCAGCGGCTCACTTGGCTTCAAGGCACCGTAGCCGCGCAACGCGCGAGACACATCCGCGGGGTCGTGCGCGATAAAGAAGCGAGTGCCGGCAAGCGTGATGGAGGCGGACTCATCCACCGCGAGATAGCCGCCAAAGTAGTCACAGTTGCCGAGCACGGCGGTCATCGGGGCAATCGTCTCGAGCTCGTCAAGCAGGTGCTGACCGCCAATATCGCCAGCATGGATGATGTGCTCACAGCCCTCAAAGGCTTTGAGCACCGAGGGCGGAAGGCTCCCGTGTGTATCGCTGATAATCCCTATGCGCATGACGATAGTATAGCGGTTTGAGCGCTCAGCCCTACGCGCGCCGGACGGGGAGACCGATGCGCATGGAGTAGAGGATGACGAGGATCAGGACGCCTACGTCAGCAAAGATCGCCATCCACATCTGGGCGATGCCGAGAATGGCGAGCACCATGACCGCCGCCTTGACGGTAAGGGCAAAGGCGATATTCGTGTGGATAGTGGAGACGACCTTGCGTGCCAGCCTGAACAGAGCCGGTAGCTCTTCGATGTTGTTTGCCATGAGCGCCACATCCGCGACCTCAAGCGCCGTATCGGAGCTCGCCGCACCCAGGGCGATGCCCACATCTGCCAGCGCGAGAGCGGGGGCGTCGTTGATGCCGTCGCCCACCATGGCGACAACGCCGTATTCCTGCTTGAGACGCGCGACGTAGTCCATCTTTTCCTCGGGGAGCAGCCCCGCGTGCACCAGTGCGATGCCCGTCTCCTGTGCTATAGCAGTGGCGGTGGTGAGGTTGTCTCCCGTCAGCATGACCGTGCGTTTTCCCTGATGCGCGAGTTGCGCAAGCAGCTGAGCGCTTTCCGGACGGACGACATCCTTGACACCCAGGATGCCGATGGGCGTGTCGTCAAAAAGCACCACAAGGGCGGTAGCCGCATCCTGCTCAATGCTGGCGATAACGACGAGGGCATCGGCGCTTAAGTCTGCCCTCTCGGCGGCAAAGCTCGGACTACCGACGGCTATGCCCCTGCCATCAGCCTTGCCGGTGATACCTCTGCCCGCACGCTCGGTGATGGAGTGGGCAAGAATGACCGGCGGTGCGTCGTTTGAGACAGCGCCACTGGCACCATTGGGAGTGCCAGCAGAGCTACCCGCAACTTCTCCCAAGCCCTGCTCGCTGCGCTGGACGATGGCACGGGCAAGCGGGTGGGTTGAATCCCGCTCAAGGGCAGCGGCGTAGGCGAGAACGTACGCCTCCGCCTGGTCGCCCCAGAGACCTCTGGCTGTTGGCAGGGTCGTGACCGTGGTAACGGCAGGCTTGCCACAGGTCAGCGTACCGGTCTTGTCAAAGGCCACTGCTTTGACCTTGGCAGCGAGCTCGAGAAAGGCACCGCCCTTGACGAGCACACCCATACGAGCTGCGCGGGAGAGCCCGGTGACGACGCAAACGGGCGTTGCAATGACGAGCGCACAGGGACACGAGATCACGAGCAGAGCAAGTGCGCGGTACCCCCAGGTGGCAAAGCCGCCGAGCGCAAGGGGCGTGAGCAGCGTGAGCAAAGGCGGCACGACCGCGACCAGCACGGCGAGCACCACGACAAGCGGGGTGTAGTAGCGGGCAAAGCGATTGATGAAGCGCTCATAGGGAGTGCGCTTGCTCTGTGACTCCTCAACGAGATGCACGATGCGGGCAAGCGTGGAGTTCTCAACCGTCGCGGTCACCGTGTACTCCAGTTTGCCATCAAGGGAGAGCGCACCAGAATAGAGCGCATCGCCCGGGGACTTCTGAACCGGCACAGACTCCCCCGTTATGGGAGCCTCATCAACCGAGGCAAAACCGGCGCACACCGTACCGTCGAGGGGGATGCGCTCCCCCGGCCGCACAACAACCGTTGCGCCAAGTTGCACCTCGTCGGGGCTGCTCTCCCGAACCGCGCCCTGCTCCAGCACGTGTACAACCTGTGGGGTGAGGTCCATCAGCTTAGCGATGGAGTCACGGTTCTTCCTGAGCGAGCGTAGTTCAAGCTCCTCCCCTATGCAGAAGAAAAAGACGACAGCCCCCGCCTCGGCAAAATCTCCGAGCAGACAGGCACCGAGAATGGCGATGACCATGAGGATGTTGATATCGACCGAGCGGTGGCGTATCGACTCCCTGACCTCGGGAAAGATGATGATAAGACCGCAGACAACACCCACGAGGGACAGCGCGATGGCGATGTATTGCACCACGCCGGTGACACCGAGGATATGCAGGACGGCGCCCGCCAACGCGGCGACACCGGTGGCGATCAGCAGAGACAGGGAGTTGCTTGCGTCGTCGTCATGATCGTCGGCGTCGGCGGCGGCGTTCAGTGTGTGCGTATGTGTATGTGTGTGCGTATGTGCGTGTGGGTGTGTGTGCGCATGGCTCGCCGCCTGTGCTCTCGGACGCACCGCGTCGCAGGTCGAGCAACCGCAGGAGGCTTCATCGTTGTTGTTGTCTGCAGGTTGACAAGAGAAACGTCCCCTGTCAACCTCTGCACCGGCGCCCATGTCAGTCTTCCTGTTCAGACGCGTGTTCGAGCCCTATGAGGATGAGCGAGCGCACATGGTCATCGGAAAAACGATAGACAACGCGCTGCCCGTCGCGCCGTGAGAAGACGAGCCCGCGATCCTTGAGCAGACGAAGCTGGTGGCTGACGGCTGACTGCGAGACATCGCATATCGCCACAAGCTCATGCACACACAGCTCCCCTGCCGCCAGAGATGCAAGGATCTTGAAGCGTGTGGAGTCGGCGAGAGCGGCGAATATCTCGGTCGTCCTGTAGATGAGGGTATCGCTGGGGATGGCACCAGCGTTTGCATAGAGCGCCTCACTGTTGCGGATGATTGCCCCACAACAGGCCTCGTCATGCTCGCAGCCCTTGCTTATGCTTAGAGAGGGTCTGTATGGATGGATAACCTCGGTGCTGCTCATACGGCATCGCCTTTCTCTATAAAGGGCACCTCTAAACCCAATTCAGTTATGTACATATGAACAAATGCTCATATATTCATGATAGACCTCACAGGAAGAGAGTGCAAGCCTTGTTTTGCCACCGTGTTAGAATGCAACAGCAAGCACGTTACACATCTGAGGGTAAGTTTCCTTGTGAGATCCCTGATCCTTTGAACTGTACGCAAGCACAACAATGCCGACGAAAGGTGGTTCCATGCCTACAAAAACTCAACTCACCGTCCGCTTTGCTGAACGAGAGGACGTGCCCTTCATACTCCAGTTGATCCGTGAGCTTGCTGCTTACGAGCGCAGCCTTGAGTCCGTGCGAGCAACGCCTGAAAACCTCGAGCATTGGATGTTCGACGAGCCGGTTGCCGAATGCCTTATCGGCTCAATCGATGGTGCCCCCCGGGGGCATCGCGCTTTTCTTTAAGAACTTCTCCACCTGGGAGGCGGTTCCGGGGATTTACCTCGAAGACCTGATCGTGCAGGAAGAAGCCCGTGGTCAAGGGCTCGGGCTGGCCTTATTTGCTGAGCTGGCACGCATTGCCGACGAGCGCGGCTACGCACGCATCGAATGGGCGTGCCTGGACTGGAACACACCGAGTCTCGATTTCTATCACGCGCTCGGTGCCATCAGACGAAACGATTGGATCATGCACCGCCTTGAGAAGAAGGACTTTATCGCGCTGAGAGCCCTGGGAGAATAGAGACACTCTGGGGAATGCTGGGGAGCCTGCACCGTTTGCCACCGTTCACGGAGCCTTCTGCGCTTTGTGCGCTCGCCATTTGACAAGCTCCGACATTCTCGTTAAACTGTGGCAACTTTATTAATCTTATAAGTTTGCTATGATTAATAAAACGAAAGAGTCGTACCTTGCTTTACTTCATTGGAGAATGTGACCTTGCTCGATAGCCCGGCATATCTGATTCCCAGCGCTTACGGGTGTATGTACATGCCCAGGCGCATACACGTTCGACGCACGTGTATGCGCGTATCCATTGCCCAGGGGTAGCTAGCTAGGCTCCAAATCCTCGTTCTTCTCCCTTTGCTCATAGCTATCACCTTACATACCTGCTTTGGGCGTCTGCGTCAACTTTACTGTCGTCATTACCGATTCGTATACAGGAAGAGAGCATCACATGAGCCAGGATTATCATTTTGATACCCTCAAAGTCCGCGGGGCCTATGATCCCAAGGACCATCAGTTCGCGACCTCTGTGCCCATCTATCAGACCACGTCGTATGAGCTGGGTGACACCGAGCGTGCGCTGCGGCTGTTCAACGCAGAGGAGCTTGGTAACCTCTACACCCGAGTCGGGAACCCGACGGTTTCTGTCTTGGAACAGCGCATCGCGGCGCTCGACGGTGGAGCGGCGGGCATTGCGCTGGCGTCGGGCATGGCTGCCGTCACCTACGCATTGCTCAATATCGCCAATTACGGCGACCACATTCTGGTCGCGCCCTATCTGTATGGCGGAACGGTCGATGCGTTCAAGAAGCTCTTTCCCCGGTTGGGGATCCAGGTCGATTACGCACGCGACCTCGACGACCTTGCGGCGCTCGAAGCGCTTATTCAGCCCGAAACCAAAGCGATCTTCATAGAGAGCATCTCCAATCCGCTTGGCATCGTCGCGGATATCGAGGCTTTGGCCGCCATCGCCCACCGGCACGACATCCCGCTGGTGGTAGACAACACCTTTGCAACACCTTATCTCATACGTCCCATCGAATACGGCGCTGATATCGTGGTCTACTCGGCGACCAAGGGTATCAGCGGTCATGGCAACATCATCGCGGGCGTCATCGTCGAGAATGGGACCTTCAACTGGGGCAACGGCAAGTTCCCGCAATTCACGGAGAAGCATTACACCTTGCGTGACCGGGCTGGCAATGAACGAAGCTTCCTTGAGGTGTTCGGACCCTTCGTGTTCACGGCTCGCGTCCGCCTGGTGTTGCTGAACTTCATCGGTGCAGCACTCGGCCCCTTTGATGCCTACCTTGCTATCATCGGTCTTGAGACTTTGAGCGAACGTATCGACAAACAGCTCTCTAACACACGCATAATCGTCGATTATCTCGAGAAGAGCCCTTATGTTGAGTGGGTGAGCTGGTCGTCACTGCCCAGCAGCCCCAATTACGCACTGGCGCAGAAGTACACTCCCAAGGGTTCCGGTCCGGTGCTCAGCTTTGGCTTCAAGGGTGGCGAGAAGGAGTATAACGACTTCATCAACGCA